>JALEHA010000009.1 GCA_022763315.1 Algiphilus sp. | reverse complement strand
GTGGCGGCCTTCTGAATGCTGCTGACCGCGGCCAGCGGCGCCGGATAGTTCTTGCCCGCCTTGCCGGCGATGAAGGCCTTGGCGGTTTCGAAGACCATCATCGATTCCACGCCCTGCAACTTGAGCGGGCCGGTCTTCTGCGCGCGACGCGCCTTCCAGTCATATTCGCCCGCGGCGGCGTCCTTGATCAGACGCAGGGCGGCCTCCATCAGCTTCTCGCTCGGCACCACGGCGTCGACCGCGCGCACCTTGAGTGCGTCCTGTGCCTTGTTCGGGCTGCCGCCGGCAATCCACTCAATGGCGTTGTCGGCACCAATCAGGCGCGGCAGTCGCACCGTACCGCCGAAACCGGGGTAGATGCCCAGCTTGACCTCGGGCAACCCGACCTGGGCGTTGTCGGCCATGACGCGGTAGTCGGTGGCCATGCACATCTCGAAACCGCCGCCCAGCGCAATGCCATTGATCGCGGTCACACTCGGGAACGGCAGATCCTCGATGGCGTTGAAGATCTGGTTGGCCTGCAGGGCCCAGTCCACGATCTCCTCTTCCGACTTCGAGAAATTGGCGCCGAATTCGGTGATATCCGCACCGACAATGAAGCCGTCCTTGGCACTGGTGACAACCAGCCCCTTCAGACCCGACTCCTTGCCGAGCAGTGCGGCGACTTCGCCCAGCTCGCCCACCGTCTGCTGATCAAACTTGTTGACCGACTCGTCCTTGCGGTCAAAGCACAGTTCTGCGATGTCCCCGTCGAGTCGCGTGACCCGCAGGCTTTTGCCTTCATACATAGGTGATGTCCTCTCGACCTGATGTGAAATCGAAATCCTTCATTGGAGGTGCCGCGCCATCAAAGCGTCTCCCGCGCGAGCGGCATTGCCGCGCGATGATACCGCTGTGTCCCCCTGCCTGCTTGTCATTCCGGGACAGCGCCAACGCCGGGATCTGCGCACGTATTGCCCTTGTCGCGCTATAGTTCGACGTTTGGCAAGTGCGTCGAACGCGCGCGTCAGCGGCGTCAGCTGGGGGGCAAGGCGCATGTCCGCCTGAAATGGGAGAGACAGACCAGATGCTCAAGCGATTCACCGAACGGCTGCGAAAAGCCGCCCAAAAGACCACCACCCCTTCCGCATCAAAGGCCGCCGCCGCGCCCGCACCGCGCAAGGCCGAGACCGCTACGGCAGCGCCGGCCAAGAAAGCCTCGGGCCGGAAGGCGGCGACCGGCGGGTCGGCAACGTCGAAAGGGGCGCCGGCAAAGAAGACAGCAGCGAAGAAGAGCGGATCCCGCTCTGCGCCCGCAAAAAAGGCGCCAGCGACGACGACCGGCGCCAAGAAGCCAGCGGCCAAAAAAGGCAACGCGCCGGCGAAGAAAGCCGCGGCCAGCAAACGGGCCGCCGCCAAGACCACGCCCGCGGGCACTGCGACGCCAGCCAAAAAGGCGGCTGCCTCGCAGGCGCCGAACACGGCAACGGGAGCGCGCAAGAAGGCTGGCACCAGCTCGATCAGCGACCGCGCGCGCCAGGCCGGCAGCTCCGCCAGCGCCGCCGCAGAAGGCGTGCGCGAGGCCATGACACGCGCTGGCAAGACCGCACGCGCCTCCGCCACGCAGGCGCAAAGCCGGGCGAACAAGGCGGTGGTCGAAGCCGGACAGCAGGCACGGGAACGCGCCTTCGAGGTGGCCGAGCGCGCCAACAAGCAGTGGGCGCGTCTGGCTGCCAACGTCAAGCGCCCGGTGAGCAGTTCCCCCTCGCCGTTGAGTCGCGCACGACTGGCGACCAGCAAGGGCCGCGAAGCAGTCAAGAGCGGGGAAGCAACAAAGAAGCCGCTGACCCCCGCCGACCCCCGCAACGGCGATGAGGACTGACGAAGGCTTGCGGCCGCAAGCGTCGCAACGAAGGAGCCCAGGGTGCAGCTGACCATTGATCAGAGCACGCTGATCTGCCGCCTGCTGGCCGATGCCAGCCGACAGCGCATCCTGCTGCTGCTGGAAGCCGAGGCGCTGTCGGTGGCGGAAATCACCAAGATCACCCAGTTGTCACAGGGCCGTGTGTCGACCCATCTGTCGCGCCTTCGCTCTGCAGGACTGGTGACCGACGAACGCATCCAGAATGTGCGGCATTTCCGGGCCAATGTGCTGGATGACGAAGATCCGGCGGCGCGACTGTGGCAGACCCTGCGCGCCCGCATCGACGATCAGCTGGCCGAGATGGACCGGGAGCGCGCGCGCGAAGCTGTGCGCCGCCGTCACGCTGGCGCCAGTTGGGCAGAGACGGTGGCGGGACGGATGGAACGCCACTATTCGCCCGGCCGTGGCTGGGAGGCGAACGCGCGCGCACTGCTGAGTCTGGTGCAACTGGGCGATGTACTCGACATCGGCAGTGGCGATGGCGTCGTGCCCGAACTGCTCATTGACCGCACCCGCTCGATGACCTGTGTCGATATCAGCCCGGCGGTGCTCAAGGCAGCGCGCGCGCGTCTGCACGACGACCCACGCGCCCGTTTCCTACAAGCGGATATGAATGCGCTGCCATTGGCGGCGGAGAGTTTTGATCAAGTGCTGCTGATGCACGCGCTCACCTACACCCGCACGCCAAGGCGGGTGATCAACAGCGCGAGCCGTCTGCTGCGCCCGGGTGGAACCCTGCTCATCGCCACTTTGGATGCGCACAACCACAGTCTGGCTGAGGAATCCTTCGATCACCTCAATCGCGGCATGAGCCCCCACGATCTGCACGACGCCCTGCAATCCGCGCAGCTCAACGTCGGCTGGTGCGATGTGGCCTGTCAGGAAGGACGGCCGCCCTACTTCAAGGTGGTGGTGGCGCGCGCCGAGAAACCGCGCTGACCATCGTCATGGCAGGCCGCGGGCGATGACAAGGCGCAGCAAAGCGCCATCTTGTCGTCACACATAACCCTATCGTAATGTCGTTGTGCTGCCGCGCCAGGCGGCAGTTGACGCTTTAACGTAGGAGAATCCGCATGCACATCCGAAACTTCCTTCTGGCCATCACCGGCCTCGCGTTGAGCTTCGCTGCCGCTGCCGCGGTCAACGTCAATACCGATGACGAAGCCGCCCTGACGACGCTGGATGGCGTCGGTGAGGTCCTTGCCGAACGTATTATCGAGGAGCGAGAGGCCAACGGACCCTTCAGCGACGCTGAAGATCTGACCCAACGCATCAAGGGCCTGGGCGCGACCTTCATCGACAAGAACGCCGAGGATCTGCGCTTCGAAAGCACGCAGTGAACGTACCAGGCGCACTGGACTGTGCTGGCGGTCCAGTGCGCCGCTGCCGTCACGCTGCGTCCTTGAAGGTCGCGAGAAAAGCACTGGCCGCCGGTGGGTCGTCCAACTGGTCGGGATGAAAGCCAGGGCGAAGAAAAGCCGCCAGGTCGACAGCGAGACGCAGCAGGGCGCGCCCTCGAATCGGCCAGCGCTGCGGCCCCAGCAGGCCCGAGCGCAGCGCGCGCGGCAATCGTGGATCGCCTGCGCAGAAGGTCGCGAAACCCAGACCGGACCACCCCGCCACCGCCGCACTGGCAATGAGGAAAGCCCCGACCCGCTCGACATAGCTTCCGCCTTGGGAAACGTGCAGGTCGAAAGCGACCGCTTTGTGCTCCAGCTCCTCCGCACCGTGCCAACGATGCAGACGATCCATTTCTTCGTGGAAGTGCGCGACGGGGAAATCACTTCGAAACAGCACACTGCTCATAACGGCGGTGTAGTGCTCCAGGGCCGCGGTCACGGCCAACCGTTGCCGGTCGCTCAGAAAACGCGCCAGGCGCTGTTCCAGCAGATCGAAGGCGAGCGTCTGATAGATCCGGGCGAAGCGATCCACAGGCAAGCCCTGCCGGCGCAGCTGGGACCAAAAGCCACGGTGCGCGACTTGATGCCAACCCTCCTGCCCCATGAAGGCCTGACAGCGCTGCCGCATTGTGCCTTGCGGCAGCGTCTCCAAGTAGGGCCGCACGCACCGGATGAAGAAGCGCTCTCCCTCGGGGATAAGGACATGGAAGGCATTCAGATAATGGGTCAGCAGCGGGTTGCCAGCCGCCCAGTAGCGCGGTACGTCATCGAAGCGGAATTGCGGTGACCGAATCTGCATGCCTATCGCCTCCTGTGCGG
>JALEHA010000096.1 GCA_022763315.1 Algiphilus sp. | reverse complement strand
GGATCAGGCTTTCGCCCATTGTCCAATATTCCCCACTGCTGCCTCCCGTAGGAGTCTGGGCCGTGTCTCAGTCCCAGTGTGGCTGATCATCCTCTCAAACCAGCTACCGATCGTGGCCTTGGTGAGCCGTTACCTCACCAACAAGCTAATCGGCCATAGGCTCATCCTAAAGCGTGAGGTCCGAAGATCCCCCACTTTGCTCCGTAGAGATTATGCGGTATTAATCCGAGTTTCCCCGGGCTATCCCCCACTCTAGGGCAGATTCCTATGTATTACTCACCCGTCCGCCGCTCGCCATCACCCCGAAGGGCATGCTGCCGCTCGACTTGCATGTGTTAAGCATTCCGCCAGCGTTCAATCTGAGCCAGGATCAAACTCTCCAATTAAACCTAAAACGGTTTTGCGAGGACAAACCTCGCGAGAGTTCGCACACAAGCTCCAATTACTGCTTGGGCCGTGTTTGATACTCCAGTTTACATCGTGGCATTGCCACGAACCGGGAGCACCCACACAAATCACTTGCTTTTTTTCTTAAAGATCAGGCTGTTGCGTTGCCCCGTTGGGGTGCGTCGCGTCAGCTGGGAGGGCGTATTCTAGGGGCTCGCGCCGGACCGTCAACCCTATCGCCCCCACTTTTTTCTATGTGCCTGTTTTTAAATGGATCATTACAGTGAGATGACGCTTGCAGCGGCTTGATGGCGACGGGCTGGCGCGCTAGCCGGCCACCCGGACCAATTCCACCAAGGCAATTTTTCGCTTGCCGACCTGCACGAGCAGCCGCTGTCCGGCCTCCAGGCGCAGCCCTGCATCCTCTACGCGTTGCTGGTCGAGTCGCACCGCGTTCTGCTTGATCTGCCGCTGCCCCTCGCTGTTGGAGGCTACTAGTCCTGCCTCTCTCAGTATCCAGGGTAGAGGCGCGCCGTCGGCCTCGACCGCGACCGTCACCTCGGGGATCTCGTCCGGGAGCCCCTTGTCCCTGAACCGGGCGATGAAGGCTTCACGCGCGCGCTCCCCTGCACCGCTTCCATGGAAGCGGTCGACGATCTCGATGCCGAGCAACATCTTTGCATCACGCGGGTTGAGTCCTTCCTCGACATCCCGGCGGAGACGCTCGACCGCTTCCAGAGAGCGGAAGGACAGCAGATCGAAGTAGCGCCACATCAACGGGTCGCTGATCGACATGATCTTTCCGAACATGTCGTCCGCTGACTCCGTCACACCGATGTAGTTGCCCAAGGACTTGCTCATCTTCTGCACGCCATCCAGGCCTTCGAGGATCGGGAGCGTGATGCAGGTCTGGGGCTTCTGCCCCATGACCGACTGCAAGTGTCGCCCAACAAGCAGGTTGAACTTCTGATCGGTGCCACCGAGCTCGACATCCGCCTTGAGCGCCACTGAGTCGTAACCCTGCAACAATGGATAGAGGAATTCGTGGATCGCGATGGGGCGCTGGGCGTGGTAGCGCTTGTGAAAATCGTCACGCTCGAGCATGCGCGCCACGGTGTGCTGGGCGGCCAGCCGAATCAGCCCCTCGGTTCCGAGCTCGTCGAGCCATGAGGCGTTGTAGACCACTTCGGTACGATCAGGATCAAGGATCTTGAAGGCTTGTTCCTGATAACTGTGCGCGTTGGCGATGACCTCATCCCGGGTGAGCGGGGAACGGGTTTCGCTTTTCCCGGTCGGATCACCGATCATGGCGGTGAAGTCGCCGATCAGAAACAGCACATGGTGGCCTGCATCTTGCAGAGTTCGAAGCTTATTGAGCAGCAGGGTGTGACCGAGGTGAAGGTCGGCGGCTGTCGGATCGAAACCGGCCTTGATGCGCAGGCCACCCGCGCCCGACAACAGACGTGTTGTGATGTCCTCTTCCGGGATCACTTCTTCGGTACCACGAAGCAATTCCGGGCGGGTGAGAGTTCTTACTTTTTCATCAGTCATGGTTCAACGCTGAAGTAACAGGGGAAGAATGGCCGCAAAGTGCTTGCAAACCCACCGGTTTTGTGATTCCGTTAAGCGTCAAGTCAGGGGCCATTGACCGCGAGCGAAGCGGCGTTGGGGAGACCACGAGGCACCCGCCTCTCAACGAACAAGGGTTATGTTCCGCGATTATAGTGTTCCAAGTCGGCCTCGCCGACGCAGCGTGGGTGTTCATATTCCAGTCGCCGTGGTGATCGCGGGTGCCGCGATCATTGCCCTGGTCACACGACCGGGCGACGCGTACCGCCACAGCCCCGTCGAGCTCACCCCGCTTCGCAGCGATGTCGGCTTCCTGCCGCCGGACGCCGCGGACTTCGCGCTCCGCTGGGAACGCGGCACCGATGCCGCGGATGGCGCGCCGGACACGCCGATCGTGATGACCAATCCCTTCGGCGCCTACGGCTTAAGCGCCGCCAGCGTGACACCGCCGGACGTCGCCGAAGCTACGCCGCCGGCTGAGCAGTGGGACGTCATCACGATCCAGCGCGGCCAGACCTTATCGGGGGCCTTCGACGCGCTCGGCATGGGCCCCAGTCAGTGGCTGCCGCTGCTTCAATTGGACAATGACGAAATTGACCGCCTCGAGCGCCTTCGGGAAGGCGATCTGCTCAAGGTGCGGCGCGATGGCGAGCGGCTGGCCGAGTTGCGCCTGAAGATCGACGAATTCAAGACGCTGCATATCGAGCAAGGCCCGGACGGCCTCGAAGCCACCACGCTCACCGCCGACATTGAACGGCGCCAAGCCTTTGCCCACGGCGCCATCGACTCCTCGCTGTTCCTGTCAGGCAAGGCCGCCGGCATGTCGGACCGGCTGATCATGTCGATGGTGCAGGTCCTCGCCTACGATGTGGACTTCGCCTACGATCTGCGCGAAGGCGACCGCTTCTCGGTACTCTACGAAGAACTGTACCGTGACGGAGAGAAGCTGCGCGACGGTGACATTCTTGCGGTGGAATTCATCAATCGAGGTCGGACGGTGCAGGCTTTCCGCTTCGAGGATGACAAGGGTCGCGCCAGCTACTACCGCCCCGATGGCGAAGCGGTCAAGACGGCTTTCCTGCGCAACCCCTTGAACGTCTATCGCATCAGCTCGCACTTCAACCTGAATCGCCGCCACCCGGTCCTGAACACCATCCGCGCCCATCGCGGCACGGACTACGCTGCGCCCCATGGAACGCCGATTCGGAGCACAGGCGACGGCAAGGTGGTCTTTGCCGGTCATCAGGGCGGTTTCGGGCGCGTGGTCATCATCCGTCACGGCGGCACCTACCAGACCAAGTACGCCCACATGTCGCGTTTCCGCTCTGGGATTCGCGCCGGAGCCCATGTGCGCCAGGGGCAGGTCATTGGCTATGTGGGCAGTAGCGGGCTCGCAACCGGTCCGCACCTGCATTTCGAATTCCTGGTCAACGGCGTGCACCGCGATCCGCTGACGGTACCGCTGCCGCGCAGCGAGCCGGTTCCCAAGGCGCAGATGACCGCCTTCAAGGCACAGACCGACGCCTATATCGCGCGTCTGCAGAGCCTGCGGGAGACCTTCACCGCGGATGCCTCGGGCAGCACCGTCGCCCGCTGACCCCCATGGCCGCTCCCCGACTGGCAATGGGCCTGATGTCGGGGACCAGCGCCGATGGCATCGACGCCGTCGTCCTACGCATCACCCCAGATGGGGCAATGGCCGTGGTCGCGCACCATTTCCTGCCCTACCCGGATAGCCTGCGCAACGCGTTGCTGGACTTTGGCAACGAGGAACACCGCATCTCGGCCAGGGATATGGCCGCCATGGACGCGCGCGTGGGCGCGCTTTATGCCGAAGCCGCACTGGCACTGTCCGCACAGTGCGCCGAAGCCCAACGGGTTGAAGTCATCGGCATGCACGGTCAGACCGTGTGCCACACGCCGCCCGACAACTCCACCCAGATCGGCAATCCGGCCCAACTACTGACCGCGCTCGGTCGCCCGGTCGTGGCGGATTTCCGTCGCGCCGACATGGCCTTGGGGGGGCAGGGCGCGCCGCTGGCGCCGTTGTTCCATCAAGCCGCCTTCGCCGCGCCCGACCATTGGCGCGCGGTGGTCAATCTGGGCGGCATCGCCAATATCAGCTGGCTGCCGCCGCAGGGCGGTGGGGCGCTACACGGCTACGACACCGGGCCCGCCAATGGGCTAATGGACGCCTGGTTCAACCGCCATCGCGGCGCACCGGGCTATGACCACGACGGAACCTGGGCCCGCACTGGCGCGGTGCTACCCACCCTGCTTGACGCCTGGCAACGCGACCCCTTTTTTCGGCAGCCTCCGCCGAAAAGCACCGGACGCGGAAGTTTCCATCTGGAACGGCTATTCGCACTCGGCGCACCGGAGCCAGACGACGAGCCGGCGGACGTGCAACGCACGCTGCTCGAACTGACAGTGCGCAGCGTGGCGCAGGCCATCGAAGACAGCGCAGTTACGCCGGAGCGCATCCTACTCTGCGGCGGCGGGGCCTATAACGGCTTCCTGGTGGAACGCCTCAGCACGGTACTGGCACCAGCAACCGTACTGCGCACGTCCGACGTCGGCGTCGCACCGGAACAGGTCGAGGCCGCCGCCATGGCATGGCTGGCACTGCGCCGCCTGGACGGGCTACCGGGTGCGGCAGCCTCCGTCACCGGCGCGCGCCGAGACGCGGTGTCCGGCGCGCTGTACGCGCCCCCGGTCTAGATCGAAAAGGAGTTGCCGCAGCCGCAACTGGTCTTGGCGTTGGGATTGCGGATCACGAACTGCGCGCCTTCGACATCCTCGCGGTAGTCGATCTCGGCGCCGCTCAGATACTGCACGCTCATCGGATCTACCAGAAGGGTCACGCCACATCGCTCGACGACCGTATCGTCGTCCTCCTGTGACTCGTCGAAGGTAAAGCCGTACTGGAAACCGGAACAGCCACCGCCGGTGACAAAAACGCGCAGCTTGAGGGCGTCGTTGTCTTCTTCCTCAAGCAAGCCTTTGACCTTCATCGCAGCGGGTTCGGTGAAGACAAGCGGGGTTTGGGTTTCTTGGATTTCAGCCATAGTGCGCTCCACAGATTGAATGCTTAGACCGTGGACGAAGCCGATGCGTTCTTGGCCGTGCCGTCCGCATCACCAAGCTCGCCGGCCTCGGTGCGCGAGGACTCGATGCGCGCGAAGCTGGTGACATTGCCCGTCTGCTCCTTCGACTCGATCTCGTGCACCATCTGGCCGTTGACCGTGGCTCCACTGGCCATCTCCACGGTCTTGTAATGGACATTGCCGACGACACGGGCACAGCTGTTCAAGGTCAGGCGACCGAGGGCGTGCACGTCGCCATGCACCGACCCGTTGATGATGACGTTGGCAACATGGACATCCCCCTCGATGCTGCCGGACTCACTAATCGACAACACCGCTTCCTTGTCCGATGTGGCGCTGACCTTGCCCTTGATGACGCCATCGACGTGCAGCCCGCCCTTGAAATTCACATCACCCAGCAGTTCGGTCTGCCGTCCGACCAGGGTGTCCACGGCTCCGCCGGACCCGCCTTGACTACCGCCTTGCACCGGCTTTCCCTTCTGCTTGCTGAGCATGCATCACGCTCCCTTGTCGGCAACCACACGCTGCCATTCGTAACTGGTTTCGATGGGGTCCTCAGCACCGTCCCGATGAACGGTGATCAAGACCCGTCGTGGTTCGAAATTCTCTGGAATCGAGAAGACACCAGCGAACTCTTGAAAATGTCGGAACGAAAATAGCATGTCCTCCTCGCCCTCGGCACCGCGTAGCACCAAGTTCTGCGGCCGCTGTGCATTCTCATCAGCGCTTTTCGCCATTCCCTCGATCCGTATCTGAAAGCGTCCGCGCGCGCGACGCTCGTGCTGGCCACTGCGAACCAGCACCAGCTCGTAGCGCATGCCCGCAGCGGTCGGAAAGGCCACGAATTCGTGCACCCGCACGGCCCGCCCCCCTGCCGCTGGCGAGACGATGCCGCGATAGAAGGCAAGCTGCTCCTGCGCATCGACCAGCTTGGCCTGCATCTCACGCAAGGAGCCGCGCAACTGCTGACAGGCCTCACGATCGATCTGCTGCGATTTCTCGAGATAGGCGAGCCGCTCGCGTAGCGCTTCGGTTTCCGCCTTTTCATCCTGCAGCCGTTGCGACAGCTCACGGCGCAATTCAAGGAGACGGGTACGGTCTCCCGTCATCGCGGCATAGCGCTCGGACAGCTCTGTGCTGAGTAGCGTAAAGACACCGTAGCCGCCGCCAATGGCAAGCACCACCGCGCCAGCCACGACCAGCCAGTGCAGCCAGCGCGGCCGCTCCTCACTGTCCGTGACGATGCGCGGTCGGTGCGCCATCTAGGGCCACAGCCCCGGCTGCATCAGCGCGGTGCCCTCTTCAAAGCCCATCATCAGATTCATGTTCTGGACGGCCTGGCCGGAAGCCCCCTTGACCAGATTGTCGATCACCGACAGGACCACCGCGCGTTCGCCGGCGATCGGGACGATGCCGATCTGGCAGCGATTCGTGCCCCGCACATTGCGTGTCTCTGGTGACTGCCCTGCCGGCAGCACATCGACGAAAGGTTCGTCCGCATAATGGGCTTCGTACATGGCCTGAATATCACCTGCTGCGCGTACACGCAGGTGCAAGGTGGCCAGAATGCCACGCTGAATCGGCAGCAAGTGCGGCGTGAACACGCAATCCACTTCGGCCCCGGCCAGCCAGCTGAGCTCTTGATTCACCTCCGGGCCGTGCCGGTGGCCGGCCACACCATAGGCGCGGAAGGAGTCGTTGTTCTCGCAGAACAGACTGCCGGTCTTGGCCTCGCGCCCCGCGCCGGTCACGCCCGACTTCACATCCGCGACGAGACTCTCGAGGTCCACCACGCCGGCTTTCAGCAGCGGCGCAAGCCCCAGCTGCACAGCCGTGGGATAGCAGCCCGGATTGGCCGTCAGCGCGGCCGCGCGGATGTCCTCCCGATGGGTCTCTGGGAGGCCGTAGGCGGCACGCTCCAACCAGCCGGTGGCGGTATGCGTCATGCCATACCACTGCGCGAAGACATCGGCATCACGCAGCCGGAAGTCCGCGGAGAGATCCACCACCTTGATGCCGGCGTCCAGCAGCGCAGGGGCCTCCTGCATGGCCGTACCGTGCGGCGTGGCGAAGAACACGACATCGCAGCGCGAGAGTTGGCCGGCGTCCGGCGCCTCGAAGACGAGGTCGACATGACCGCGCAGACTGGGGAAGCTGTCGGTCACCCGCTGTCCGGCCAGCTTGCGGCTGGTGATGCAGACCAATTCCACCCGCGGATGCGCCGCCAGTAGGCGCATCAACTCTGCGCCGGTGTAGCCGGTTCCGCCGACGATGCCCACCCGGGCCTTGTTCATGGTGCTGCACTCCGCTTGCTTGGGGCGCGTCATAATAGGCGCGTATCCCATTGATTTCGAGTGCACCGATGCTTTGGCTCAAAGCCCTCCACCTGATTTTCATGGTGACCTGGTTCGCCGGCCTGTTCTACCTGCCGCGCATCTACGTCTACCTCAGTGAAAGCCAGGAGCCGGCCATCCAGCCCACGCTACACACCATGGCGCGCCGTCTGTACGCCATCATGACCATCGGCATGGTCGCGACCTGGCTGTTCGGTATCGCCCTGCTGGTGTGGAATCCCGGCTATCTCAGCCAGGGCTGGATCCACGTCAAGCTGACGCTGCTCGTACTGCTGTCCGGCTACCACGGCTGGCTCAAGGTACAGTTGCGACAGTTCCTTAATGGCACCGCAGGCAAGAGTGGCCGATTCTGGCGCATTGCCAACGAAGTGCCCGCCCTGTTTCTGGTGGCTATCATCCTGCTTGCCGTGCTGCGCCCCTTCTAGGCGCAGCGCGCGCCTGCGCACAACAAAAAAGCCCCGGCACGATTGCCGGGGCTTTGTTTGCATTGCGCGCTGGACCACGCGTGGCGCTTATCCCACCTGCGACTGCAGGAAGTTGGCCACACCAAGCTGGTCGACCAGCATGAGCTGCGCTTCGAGGTAGTCGATGTGCTCTTCCTCGCTGTGTTGAATCTCGACCAGCAGGCGGCGGGAGACGTAATCCTCCGCTTTCTCGCAGATACCGATCGATTCCTTGTACATCGGATGCGCCTCGTGTTCGCGCTTGAGGTCGCAGCGCAGGATCTCGACCACGTCCTCACCGATGTAGAGCGGATCCAGGTCCTGCAGATTGGGCAGGCCCTCCAGGAAGAGAATCCGTTCAACAAGCGCATCAGCGTGCTTCATCTCGTCGATGGACTCTTCGTATTCCTTCTTCGCCAGCTTCTCGTAGCCCCAGCTCTGCAGCATGCGGTAGTGCAGGAAGTACTGGTTGATGGCGGTCAGCTCCATGCGCAGAGCCTGATTCAACACCTCAATGACTTTGGGATCGCCTTTCATGGGGACCACTCCAGTGGAAACAGCACGAGAGGATACCCCTCAAAAGCGCCCAGGTAAAGCGTAAGCTTTTGTTTTTCTTATTATTTTTAATGCTTCTGCATGTGATTCACAACCGCAATCAACGCAGGTATCGGCCTATTACACAAGGCGCTGCCCTACGGGCGCGGTGCAACCGCGCAACGCAGCCGATCAGGCCGTCTGGCGCGCCAGATCGGCGGACGCCGCGTTCCACAGGGCCGGCTCCATAGTGGCCTCGGCGGGAGCTTCCGTGCAGCGCTCGCCGATCAGGCGGTGCGCATGCCGCAGGCAGCGGCCGCAACCCGTGCCGATACCCAGGGCGCGCACCGCATCACCCAGCCGAATCGCGCCCTTCTCCGCGCGCTCCGCCTTGAGCGCCTCAAGCTGTGCGTCCCGAATGCCTTTGCAACTGCATACGATCATGAATCGGCCCTACCCACCTGATGGCTGCACTATAACACAATTTGTTGTGAGAATTATTCCTATTTGTGTTTACAATGCAAGTGTGGCGGCACGGTCTCCTGGTCACAACCCTGAAGGGCTTGTGCGCGAGTCAGCTGCTACCACAGCGAACGCCTCTACTGGCGCGGTCCATGCGGCCGCGCCTTTTTTGATTCAGGGCGCAGGCAGTGCGGTCAGCGCTGGCGCACCGAAACGATCCGCGTAGACAGCGTCACGCTCGTACAGGGCGCGTTGCGCTGCCTCGTAGGCATCGCGCTCGGCCTGCGGCGTATCTCCAAAGCGCTCCTGATCACGGGGCTTCAGCTGACCGACGCGCAGGTACTGCTCAATATCCGCCAGGCGTCGCCTGCTGGTGGCTAGCGCTTCCCGATGCAGATGCACCTCATGGCCCGCATCGAAAGCCGCGCGCAGCAGCTCGACCTCTGCCTCGGCACAGCCGTCACGCCAGCGGCCACCAGCCCGCGCATGTTCATAGTGGCCGGCAGGGGTACAAAAATACGCGCGGCCTTGTGCATGCCCTTCCAGAAAGGCAATGCGTGCCGCTTCGGGGTCCTCGGGCTGGCAGACGGCGAGGTGAGACTCCACCACGCCGCTGCGTTCCCCACGGGAACCGGCGGTTTCCCCCCGCAATCGCCAGTCACTGATGCGGCAGTCCAGCCGTGCCGACAGTTCGCTGGTGGGCGCCGCCGGTCTGAGGCCGCCCCATGGCAGCGTGCAGCCCGTCACGACCAGAGCGAGGCCCACCATCCCGATGCTGTTGAACCACCGACGACTGATCATCCCGCCATCTTCCTCGCACGTCGGCCGCGGGTACCGCTGATGCGTCGCGGCGGACGCTCGTCAATGCCCAGCATCGGGGCGAATTCGTTCAGGGCGCAGCGATAGACTTCGCGCTTGAAGCCCACGACATCGCGCACCGCTTGGCTGAGCCCCACCCAGCGAAACGCGTCGAACTCCGGGCGCGGTCCGCGATCGAAACGCGGCGTGGTATCCGGATCGAGCAGGCGCAGCAGGAACCACTTCTGCTTCTGGCCGATGCACTGCGGCGTACCTGCGCGCAGAAAGCGCTGCGGCAGGCGGTAATGCAGCCAACCGCGGGTACAACCGATGACCTCAAGCTGGTCGCGCTCAAAACCCAGTTCTTCGTACAGCTCTCGCCAAAGGGCGTCTTGAGGCGCTTCCCCCGGGTCGATCCCGCCCTGCGGAAACTGCCAGGCATTGCGACGAACGCGCTTCCCCATGAGCAGTTCGCGGTGCGCGTTGGCCACCACGATGCCCACGTTGAGGCGATACCCGTCTGCGTCTATCACGCCTCCGCTCCGCAAACCCTTTAACCTTTCGACAGCCTACCACCGCTGCCTAGGAATAACGGAATTTTTATGGCGCTTGCAGTCTTCGATCTCGACCACACCCTGCTTCGTGGCGACAGCGACTATCTCTGGGGGGAATACCTCGCCGAGCAGGGGCTGGTCGATGCCGACAGCTATCGCGCGCGCAATCAGCGCTTCTATGCCGCCTATCAGGCCGGCACGCTGGACATCTACGACTTCTGCGCCTTCTCCTTCGAACCGCTGGTGGCGCACGGCCGCACGCGTCTGGAGCCACTGCGCGAACGCTTTGTGGCGGATCGCATCGCGCCACTGGTCGCGCCCGGCGCGCGCCCCCTGATCGCCCAGCATCGCGAGCAAGGCGATCGCATCGTCATCACCACCGCCACCAACCGCTTCGTCACCGAGCCCATCGCCGAGTTGCTTGGGATTGCGGACCTCATCGCCACCGATCCCGAGGAAGCAGCCCATGGCTTCACCGGCCGCGTGGCGGGGATCCCCAATTTCCGCGAGGGCAAGCCCGAGCGGCTGCGCGCCTGGCGGCAGACGCATGGCCACGATAGCGAGCCGATGACCTGTTACAGCGATTCACGCAACGACATCCCACTGCTGGAGATGGCGGATACCGCGGTCGCCGTCGACCCGGACGAGGCGCTGGCAGCCGTCGCCAGGGAACGCGGCTGGCAGCGCATCTCCCTCGCTTAGCGCAGCGCCTGCGTCAGCGCGCGGTACAGCTCCGGCGTGGCTGCCGCCAGCACGCTGCGCGTATCCAGCGTCAGCTCCGCCCCATCGAGATCCGTGAACACGCCGCCGGCTTCGCGCACGATGACGGCCAGTGCTGCCACATCGAGGATGTTGATGTCGGACTCGATCACTGCATCGATCTTGGCATCCGCCAGCAGGTGGTAGTGCAGGAAGTCGCCATAGCCGCGAATGCGCTGCAGGCGCGGAATGACCGAGGACGCGAACCGTGCAAAGCGCGGCTGTTGGGCCAGCGTGGCGATATTGCCCAGGGACAGCGCCGTATCCGCAAAGGCTTCTGCACGGCCGACGTGCAGCTGGCGCGCCGGTGCGCGGCGGGCATCCACGCCATCCACCGCCCACGCCCCCATGCCCTCGGCGGCGTAGAACAGTTGGCCGTTGCCGAAGCAAGGCGCGCAGGACACGCCGACCACCAGCCGCCCCTTGTGCATCAGCGCGATCTGCGCCGAAAACATCGGATAGCCGCGTACGAAGGCCTTGGTGCCATCGATGGGATCGATCAGCCAGACATAATCCGCATCGGCACGATCCAACCCGTACTCTTCACCATAGAAGCCGTGGTCCGGAAAGCGTGCGGAAAGGTGGGCCTTGATCGCGCGTTCGGCGGCTTCGTCGACCTCAGTGACCGGGCTGGCGTCGGCCTTGGTCCGCACCTGGAAACTGCCGGCGTAGCCGTCCTGAATGACCGCGGCAACCGCGGCGGCGGCATCCAAGGCCGCTTCGAGATACTGCTGCATGGGGATGCCCGCTGCATGAATGAGGCTGCGCATGCTAGCCGGATTTGCTTGGACTCGCCGTCGCCCGGCGCGCCAGCACCGTTATGATGCTGCCTCCCGAAGCTGACCAAAGACGCGACACACCATGGGACACCGACTGAGCAAGATCACGACACGGACCGGCGACGGCGGTGAAACCGGTCTCGGTACCGGCGCACGCGTCCCCAAGACGGCGGCGCGCGTTGTCGCCATGGGGGAAATCGACGAGCTCAACAGCCTGCTCGGCGTCGCGCTGAGCCATGCCCTGCCGGAGCCCCTGTCGGCGCTGCTCAGCCCCATTCAGCACGAGCTCTTCGATCTGGGCGGCGAACTGGCCATGCCCGGCTATGAATTGCTTGGCGAAGCTGCGGTGACGCGTATCGAAGAAGCCAGCGCCCAGCTCAATGACACGCTACCGCCGCTGCAGGAATTCGTCCTGCCGGGCGGCAACGCCGAGGCCGCGCATCTGCACCTGGCGCGCGCCGTTGCCCGCCGTTGCGAACGCGCACTATGGAAGCTCGCCGCGGAAGAAGACGTCGGGCAAGCACCCCTGGCCTACATGAACCGGCTGAGCGATCTCTTCTTCAACGCCGCACGCATCGCCGCCCGTACCGGCAGCAATGACGAAATCACCTGGAAGCGCCAGGGCGAGCGCTAGCAGGGCTTCGCTTCAAGCGCGGTAGCGCAGCTCCGCCAGCAGGCGCGTCCAGTCGAACCCGGCACCCGGATCGGTCTTGCGGCCTGGCGCGACGTCCGCGTGCCCGACCAGGCGGGCGGGTGTGATGGCAGGGTAGGCGGTCATCAGCGCCCGGATCGCGCGCGCCAGAACCGTGTACTGGGCATCAGTGAAGCCATCGTCATCACAGCCTTCGAGTTCGATGCCGATCGAGAAATCATTGACGCGCGGGCGGCCCTCGAAGTCCGACGCGCCTGCATGCCAGGCGCGGGCATCGAAACCGACATATTGGTGCAGCCCACCATCGCGGAAGATGCAGAGATGGGCGGACACCCGCAGCCCCTCCAAGGTCGCGAAATAGGGGTGCGCCGAGCGGGGCAGATCGCCCTGGAACAGACGGTCGATCCAACCTCCGCCGTATTCGCCAGGCGGTAGCGAAATGGCGTGCACGACGATGGTGTCGATGTCGCCGACGCCGCCGGGACGCGCATCCTGATGCGGACTCTCCACCACAGTGGCCGCGTCCAGCCGGTGCTGCACGGGATCCACCCGCCAGGCTTCGGGGACGAGCCCCTTCGGCAAAAGGCTGCGCGCGTTCATGACGCACCCCGCGTGCGCGCTACACTCGAAGGCATGCCTTTGTCCCTGATCGAAAACGCCATGTCGCGATTGTCCGCCGCCGTGTTCCCGGTGCTTGCTCTCAGCCTCTCCGCCTGCGCCAGCCTGCCGCTCGTCTCCGATCAGAGCGATACGACAATGGCTGACCCAACGCAGGCGACAGCCGAACTGCCGCTGCCCGAGGTCGCCTGGTCAAAGCATACCCTCGACAATGGACTCACGCTGCTGGTCCACGAAGACGCCAAGGCCCCGGTAGCGGGGGTTTACGTCTGGTATCGCGTCGGTTCCAAGGATGAGCCTGAGGACCGCACCGGCTTCGCCCACCTGTTCGAACATCTGATGTTCACCGGCAGCGAGCACTACGATGGCGAATACTTCGAGCCACTGACCGAGGTCGGCGCCACCGGCATGAACGGCACCACCAGCACCGACCGCACCAACTACTACCAGACCGTGCCGACACGGGCGCTCGACCGCGCCCTGTGGCTGGAGTCGGAACGCATGGGTTATTTCATCGATGCCGTGACCGAGGACAAGCTGGAACGCGAGAAGGGCGTCGTCAAGAACGAGTTCAAGCAGCGCCGGGACCGCCCCTACGGCACCATGTGGGACCATCTGGTGCAGGGCAGCTACCCCGAAGGCCACCCCTATTCCTGGCCGACCATCGGCGAGATCGAAGACATCGAAGCCGCCACCCTCGATGATGTTCGCGACTGGTTCAAGACGCACTACGGGCCGGACAACGCCGTGCTCGTGGTCGCTGGCGACGTCCAGACCGAGAACGTCGTCGAGCGGGTCGAGCACTACTTTGGCGCCATTCCCGCCGGCCCTGCGCTGCATCGCCCGACGCGCGACATCGCACCACTCCCCGAGGAAAAGCGCGAGGTGCTGGTGGACAAGGTGCCGCAGGCCAGGCTGCTCAAGGCCTGGAACATCCCGCCCGCTTTCAGCGAAGACACCAATCTGCTGGAACTGGCTGGCAATCTGCTGAGCAGCGGCCGCTCCAGCCCGCTGCACAAGGTACTGGTCGAGGAGCGCGAGATTGCCACGCAGGTGTCGGCCGGCGTCTGGCCCAAACTGCTGGGCTCGCAGTTCATCATCGACGCCACCGCGGCCGAAGGCGTGTCGCTGGCCGAGCTGGAAACCGCCATTGACGAAATCCTGGAGGACTTCCGAAGCGAAGGCCCCGACCCCGATGCCGTGCAGCGCAGCCGGGTGCGCCTCTACGCTGCCGCCATTCGCGGCCTGCAGGACGTCGGCGGCGGCGGCAAGGCCGATCTGCTGGCACGCTCCTTCGCGCTGGGCGGCAGCCCGGACGCCTGGCGCGAACAGCTCAAGCAGTACCGCGCCGCCACGCCGGAACAGGTGCGCGACAGCACTGCGCGCTGGCTGAAGGACAACCGCTACGTGCTCGAGGTCCACCCGCGCGGCCCACGCAGTACGGGTGCAGTCGCCGATGACCGCAGCACGATGCCCGAGCCAGTCGGCCCGCCACCGGCGCTCACCCTGCCCGAGCGCGAGACCTTCACCCTGTCCAACGGTCTGGAGGTGGTGCTCGCCACGCGCCGCGGCGTGCCGCAGGTGGAATTCCGCTTCATCGCCGATGCCGGCTATGCCACCGATGCGCCCGATCGCCCGGGCCTGGCCAGCATGGCCGAATCGCTGCG
>JALEHA010000095.1 GCA_022763315.1 Algiphilus sp. | reverse complement strand
GCCGTGACCCGCAATACCGACGGTGTGGCCCTGACGCAGCGTGCGATGCCGGGCTTTCCGAAGGGGGCGTTCTACGCGGTGCATGATGATGGCAACGTCGGCGCCTTTGATCTGGCCGAGGTGCTGGATGCGCTTGGCGTGACCGCCTGCGCCGCCCCTGAGTAGCACCAAGGCTGCGATGGCGCGCCTTCGGGGGCGCCGTCGCCCGCGGCGGCAGGGTGCTCAATGCCGTCGGATCGATTCCATGTCGTGATAGGGCAGCGGTGGTCGCCCGAAATAGACCATCACCGCCATCCATTCCGGGCCGTGCGCGTCGCTGACTCGGGGCAGGTACCAGTCGACGACCAGATGCGCGACCTCGTGGGGGATGGTCTGCTGGATCATGCGCACCGGGTAGCGCAGCAGCAGCTGTGGATGGATGCGAATCCATTGCTTTGTCTGGCGGGCGCCGGTGCGCTCGGTCACCGCCATGCCGGCGGTGGCGCCGCGCAGATCGAAAACGGTGCGCGGACGTGGAATGGGTGGGCCCAAAGCATCGAAGTGCGGCAGGGCACGGGCTTGCTCGATCCAGTGGTCCACCGCCTGTTCGAGCCGCACCCGTACGCGGTCGGGGTTGCGCTGCCGTGCGCCGCGCTCCCATTCGATGCCGTGGCGGTCGCGCTCCAGGGGCACCGCGGTCCATGGCGCGCGCAGGGGTTGCTTCCAAAAAGCCGGTTCGAGGGCGCTGCGGGTAGGCATAGGCGGGCGGGGTGAGACCGGGCGTGAGGCTGGACAGCGTTGACTGTATAAATAAACAGTATCAGCATAGCAGCCTCCTTCTTCGGAACACATGCATGTCTGATCCGCATCCAGCCACCGCGCTGCCCGCGATTGCCCTCGCGCCCTGGCCGCCATTGCCGCTGCCGCGCCGTGCGCTGCCCAATATCGTCGAAGTCTTCCGTGCCGCGTGCGACCGTGGCGCCGCTGCCTTGCCCTACGTGCATTCACCGCCACCGCAGGCCGGTTTTCCGTCGCCGGCGGCGGATTACGTCGAGGACGCCCTCGATCTGCATACGCTGATGGTGCGCAATCCGCCGGCCACCTTCTATGTGCGCGTGCGCGGGGAATCGATGAAGGATGCCGGCATCCATGATCAGGACATCCTTGTGGTGGACCGCTCCATGGACGCGGCACCCGGGCGCATCGTGGTGGCGGTGGTGGACGGTGACTTCTACGTCAAACGTCTGACCCGCTTTGCCAGCGGCGTGATGGCGCTGGCCTCGGAAAACGAACAGGAGGCCGATCGCTATCCGGACATCCGGCTGGACCGCGTGCAGGACATCACGATCTGGGGGGTGGTGACCGGTGCCATCCGCCGCTTCTGAGCCGCGCTTTGCGCTGATCGACGTCAACAACTTCTACGTCTCCTGCGAGCAGCTGTTTCAGCCGCGACTGGTCGGAAAGCCCGTGGTGGTGCTGTCCAACAACGATGGCTGCGTGGTCGCCCGTTCGCCCGAGGTCAAGGCGCTGGGTATTCGCATGGGGCATCCCTGGCACCAGCTGCAGCGCGAGGCGCGGCTGCATGGCATCACCGCCATTTCCTCCAACTACACCCTGTATGCCGATATGTCGCAGCGCGTTATGACCATCCTCGGTGGCATGTGCCCGGCGCAGGAGGTGTACAGCATCGACGAGTGCTTCTGCGATCTGACCGGCCTGCCGCAGCCGGCGCAGCAGGGCCACCGCATGCGCGAGCGCATCGCGCAGTGGACCGGATTGCCGGTGTGCGTGGGTATCGGCAGCACCAAGACCCGGGCCAAGCTCGCCAATCACATCGCCAAGAAGCAGCCCCAGCACGGCGGGGTCTTTGACCTGGAGACCCGCGATGTCGTCGCCCAATCCAGGCTGCTGGAAGAGATTCCCGTCGACGAGGTGTGGGGCATCGGGCGCCGTACTGGCGAGTCGCTGCGCGCCATGGGCATCACCACGGCGGCGGCGTTGCGGGATGCTGACCGGGCCCGTATCCGTCAGCGCTTCAACGTTGTGATCGAACGCGTTGTCCGGGAATTGCAGGGGGTGTCCTGCCTGGATCTGGAGGAAGTGGCACCGACCAAGCAGCAGATCATGGCCAGCCGCAGTTTCAGCCGCACAGTGACTGCGCGGTGTGAGCTGCGCGAGGCCCTGCTCAGCTATGTGGCCCGCGCGGCTGAAAAACTGCGCGGGCAGGGCAGTCTCGCCGGCGCCATCCAGGTCTTCATCCGCACCAATCCCTTCAAGCCGGAGGTGGCGCAGTACGCCAACAGCACCAGCCTGCACCTCCCGCTGGCCACCGATGACACCCTCACTCTCGGTCGCTTCGCGCTGGCCGGCCTGGATCTGCTCTACCGCGACGGATTTGCCTACCACAAGGCCGGCGTGATGCTGATGGATCTGGTGCCATGCTCCCAACGCCAAGCCAGCTTGTTCGACGACCCCGAGGCCATCGACCGCCGTAGCCGCCTCAACAGCACGCTGGACGCCGTTAACCGCAAGTTCGGGCGCGGCGCACTGGCGGTGGCCGGAGCAGGCACCGAGCGCGGCTGGCAGATGCGTCGCGAGCATCTCTCGCCGGCCTACACCACCGCGCTCGAGGCCTTGCCGGAAGTGCGGTGAGCGCGGCGTTGTCCGCGTGCGCGATGGCGGAT
>JALEHA010000094.1 GCA_022763315.1 Algiphilus sp. | reverse complement strand
GTCGAGGGCGAAGAACTCCACGTAGAACTGGGCGCGACACTTCAGCGACTGCTGATACATCGCGTGCAGCATGGCGTGGCCGGTGCGGTCGGCCGCCGCGCAAGTCCGCTGCGCCGTGCCCTCGCCATAGTGCGTGGTCATGCCGCCGAAGGGGCGCTGGTAGATCTTGCCTTCCTCGGTGCGCGAGAAGGGCACACCCCAGTGCTCAAGCTCGACCACGGCCGGGATCGCCTCGCGGCACATGTACTGCACCGCATCCTGGTCACCAAGCCAGTCCGACCCCTTGATGGTGTCGTACATGTGCCAGCGCCAATCGTCTTCGCCCATATTGGCCAGCGCGGCGGAAATGCCCCCCTGCGCGGCGACGGTGTGCGAACGGGTCGGGAAGACCTTGGTGATGTTGGCGGTCTTGAAGCCGGCTTCGGCCAGACCGACCGTTGCGCGCAGACCGGCGCCACCGGCACCGACCACGACAACATCGTATTCGTGATGGATCAGCTCGTAAGCAGCCATGCAATCAGACTCCAGCAGGTGCGACGCCTAGGCGCCGAACGAGGTTTTCAGGACGGCGACGACGCCGATGACGCCACCCACGATGAGGGCGAAGCGCGTCGCGATCAGCACCGCCATCTTGGCCCCTTCGTGATGCAGGTAATCCTCAATGACCACCTGCGTACCGAGCAGCGCGTGGTAGAACATGGTTGCCACCAGGATCACCAACAGCGTGGTGTTCACAGGCGAGGCGACCCATTCGGCAACGGCGCCGTGGTCGCTACCCGCCAGGCCGGCGATGGCGAAAATCAGCCACAGCATCAGCGGCAGCATCGCCACCGCCGAGATGCGCTGCACATACCAATGATGGGTGCCCTGCTTGGAGGCGCCCAAACCGCGGGCCCGGGACAAGGGAGAACGCAGACTCATGCCAGATACTCCTTTCGAGGTCGGCGGATCAGATCAGCACGACGATCCAGACCAGAACGGTCAGGACCACCGAACCCGCGATGACGGCGTAGCCGGTCTTGTAGACGGTGTCGAGGTCGAAACCGCGCCCCGTGTCCCAATACAGATGACGGACGCCGTTGCACAGGTGGTACGCCACGGTCCACGTCCAGCCAAACAGGAAGAACAGGCCGTACCAGGCGCTGGCGTGCCCCATGAAGGCGTCATAGGCGGCGGGACCACTGGCGATCGACAGCAGCCAACCCGACAGCAGAAAGGCACCCACGGTATTGATCACCCCGGTGATGCGATGGAGGATCGACAGCATGGAGGTCAGCTGGGGTCGGTAGTACGGCCCGATCATAAACGGCGACAAAGGCCGTTCTGGAGACGGTTTAGCGCTCATGATGCCTCTCGAATCTGTGTTGTAGCGAACGTGGCTGCTCGATCAGAAGTCGATGCAGCGCCCCTTTTTTTCCCAGTCACCATAGCGGGTCGGTTCAGGCCCGCGGCGACCACCGATCTCTGTCGGGCGCGTATTATCGCCGCTTTCCGCCGCGGGCGTCGGTTGCCCTTCGGAGCCGCCGCTGTGGGTGGCCTGCGGCAGCGCTTCCGAGTGCGGGGTCGGCGCACTCTCGCGATCCTTGCTGTGTTCTGTCATGGATGGAATGGTCCGGAAAATGGGAATATTCGGCAATAGTTGTTGAGGCTGTTATGAACAATACGATGCAGAGAAGCCAGCCGCCCCACGGCGCCCTGATTCGCGTCAGCGGGGCCGATTGTGACGCCTTTCTGCAGGGCCAGCTGAGCCATGACATGCGCAGCTTGCGCCCCGAATCCGCCTGCTTGAGCAGTGTGAACTCTCCCAAGGGCCGCGTCATCGCGACGTTGGTCGTATGCCGTCTTGGCGCTGATGTCGGACTCCTGGTCGCCCCTGATATCGCCGAAACCCTCTGCCAACGCCTGCGCATGTTCGTACTGCGCTCCAAGGTCAGCCTCGAGGTCGACCGCGACACAACGGTGACGGGATGGATTGCGACGGCCACCGAGGCAGACGAACACGGCGCCAATGACTGGCAGTGCCAGGCCATGGGCGATGCGCTCTGGCTCCGCGCTCCCGGTGCCCGCCCTCGGTGGTGGTGCATCGGCCCCACCCCCGAGGACGCTCCCTCCGACGTCGATGACCAGGCCTTTGCGCTGGCCGACATTGCCTGCGGTCTACCCTGCATCGGGCAGGTGCAGAGCGACGCGCATATCGCCCAGCACCTCGGCCTGCAGCGTTTCGACGCCCTCTCCTTCAGTAAGGGCTGTTTCACCGGACAGGAAGTGATCGCTCGACTGCACTATCGCGGCGGAATCAACCGCACCGCCGTCCGTCTCCGCGGCGCGCAGCAACCGCCGCCACCGGGGACGGTCATCACGGATGAGGATGGCAAAACCCTGGCGGAGGTCGTCAACAGCGCCGCCTGCGCCGCGGGTCACGAGGCGCTTGCGGTCTGGCGTGGCGCCGATGCGCCGGCGTGCATCGACACGCGTGAAGCCCACTGGGATGTGATCGACTTCGACCCGCCGCGCCCGGCTTAGTGCATGCCGGCGACAGCCGCAGCGTGGGTGGCGGCGGGCGCTGGGGGGCCGACGAGCAAGCCCTGTCCCCACTCGCAGCCGCAGCCGGTCGCCGCCGCACGCTGTGCTTCGTCTTCGATCATCGGCGCCACGACACCCATGTGCAGTGCATGCGCCATGTCGATTGCCGCCTGCACAATCTGACGCGCGCGCGCATCGGCAACGATGTCGCGCATCAGCGCCGGTGCCAGCTTGACCTGGCTGATGCCCATGGCGGGCAGATCGGCAATGGCGACCGCCGCTGTACCGAAGTCCTGCAGGCAGAGGGTGCAGCCGGCGCGACGCAGCACGGCGAGCGCGGCGCACAAGGCGGGCCGGGCGGCGAGGCGGGCCCCCAGTTCGAACTTGAAGGCGCTTGGGTCGACGGCGCTGGCGTGCATCCGTTCGACCAGCTGTTCGGCGAGCAATACCGTGAGACTGTCCGGCGTCGTGACGTTGATACTGAGTTGGCCGAAGGCCACCCCCTCCCCGATCCATTGGCGCGCCTGCTCCGCTGCCGCACCCACCACCCAGGCGAGCAGGCGGGCGGCGTGACCGCGCGTCTCAACATTCGTGACGAAGTCGCCCGCTGTGAGCAGACCGAAGCGCGGATGACGCCAGCGCAACAGACACTCGACGCCGCTGCGATGCCCATCCTTAAGACTGATCTCGGGTTGAAAAGCGAGGAACAACTCGCCGGCATCCAGCGCCGCGGGCAGATCGCGCAACAGCTGGCTGTCGCGTTCACGCAGCGGCAGCGCCTCCTGGCTGTACACGGTCACGTGATCGCCGCCCCGCGCCTTCGACTGGTACAGCGCGATGTCAGCGTGCTCGATCACGGCTTCAGCGCCCAGCGCCTGGTCGGTGACGATGCGCACACCCACGCTGCAACCCACATCCGTGGTCACGCCCTGCACCTGAATGGGCTGATTGATGGCTG
This sequence comes from Algiphilus sp., assembly GCA_022763315.1. Taxonomy (GTDB): domain Bacteria; phylum Pseudomonadota; class Gammaproteobacteria; order Nevskiales; family Nevskiaceae; genus Algiphilus. Next base: position 7,342 of record JALEHA010000094.1, on the reverse strand, counting down.
CGATCAAGCGCACTGCCAGCTGCCGCGCTTCGTTGGCGTCCTCCACACCGTGCTGGATGACGGCAAACTCGTCGCCGCCGAGACGGGCCACGAAATCCCCTGCGCGCAAGGTGTGCAAGATGCGCTCGGCCACCACCAGCAGGATGCGGTCCCCGACCTGATGGCCGAAAGCATCGTTGCGTTGCTTGAAGCGGTCGAGGTCGAGCAGATGCAGCACATAGGGCGTTCCGTCGGCAGCCAATCGCGCGCGGGCGGACTCCAGTCGCTGCCGGAACTGCAGGCGATTGGCCAGGCCGGTGAGGGCATCGTGCTGCGCCTGATGGGCCACGCGCGCTTGTGCGCGGCGCTCTCCGGTGACGTCGAAATGGGTGCCGACAACGCGCTGCGGCACGCCATCCGGACCCCGCACAATATGGGCTTTGCTCAGAATCAGCACCCAGTGGCCGTCCTTGTGCGCCATCGGGTACTCGACATCAAAGCAGTCACTGTCGCCATCGAGCTGGGCCTGAATGCTGTCCAGCAAGGCCTCCCGATGCTGCGGATCGACCAGTGCCTGCCAGGTCTCGTAGGCGCTGAGTAGTTCGTGATCCTGGTAGCCCAGCATCTGCTTCCAGCCGGGCGACAGGTACAAGGCGTTAGTGCGAAGATCCCAGTCGAAAAGGCCTTCTCCACTGCCCACCATCGCCAGGCGGAAGCGCTCCTCGGACGCGCACAACTCCTGGTTGGCGTGTTCGAGCTGGCGCTTGGCGTCGCGCAGTTCCCGGGTACGCACCTCGACCCGGGATTCCATCTGCTGTAGCAGCCGCGCCTTCTCCACCGCGGCGCCGGCCTGGGCCGCCAGGAGTTCGATCAGACGGACACGCGTCTCGCGGAACACGCCGGGCATTGCCCGGTTCTCCAGATACAGCACGCCAGTGACGGCGTCGCCGTGACGCAGCGGCACGCAGAGCGCCGACTGCACCGCGTTCGCGCGAATGTAGGGATCGTGCTCGAAACCGCCACTGCTGGCGGCGTCGTGCAATACCAGGCTGTGCCCTCGCCGGATCCCCATCCGCAGCAGATGTCTCGGAGCTTCTGGATAGTGGTCCAGGGCCGCATCCTCTTCGATCACGTCGCCGCCGCGCGCCTCGTCGTAACATGCGGTCACCACCCAAGCACCGTCTTCCAGCAGGGCCAATACGCCACGCTGTGCGCCGGCACTGGCCGCCACCACCTTCATCAACTGCTGCTTGAGCGTGGTGAGATTCGATTCGTTGGCGATCAGCAGTGAAGAACGCAGCATCGCCTGCATATCGAGATCGGACACCAGATCAGCGCCTTCACTCGTCGGCCACAACGGGCCTTCGCCGGGTGCCCCAAAGCACTCCGCGTAGCGCGCGTTGAGCTGGCGCACCTTGGCGTGTGCCTTCCACTGCCGGTAGAGGCGCATGGCCTCGCGCAAGGCGACGGCCGCAAGAAAGGCGTGGCCACGCGCGAGCAGGAAAGCGGCGTAGCACTCCGAGGCGAGGGCCTGATCGTTCAGATAGTAGTGCCGTCGCGCGCCTTCGATGGCGGCCTCGTAATAGCGCGCGGCACGCTCAGGCTGACGCGATCGGCGCAGACGCTCCGCCATTACCAGGGCGTGTTTGTGACGAAAATTCATCGGCGCGTGGCGTGCCCATCGCAGCATTACCCGTTGATTGGCTGCAACCGCACGCAATAACTGACGTCGTCTGGATGGCGCGGCGCCATCCAGACAGCCAAGCATGCTGAGCGAGTGAAAGAGATTGTGCTGCGCCAGTTCGGCCATGCCCGGCACATGGCCCCGGTAGGGCATGGCCTTTTCGGCCATGGCCAGCGCTGCCTCCGGCGTTCCCAGCAGGTAGTGCAACATCGCCTGCGAACAGTAGATATTGAACACCAGGAAATGACTGGACTCCGCCAACAGACGCGGCAACAGCGCTTCGGCATCGTAGTCGCTGCTGCGCAACGCGAGGGGCTCGTCGGCCTGTCCATTGAGATTGCGTGCCAGTTGTTGCCAAACGCGCGCAAAATCCAGGTGATAGCCCATGCGGAGCCGTTCGATGGTGCGGATGATGCGGCTGTGATGATCCAGCACCGCATCCAGCGGTTCGCCACAGAAGAACAGATGCTTGCCGTGTTGAATGCCGTTGTAGCTGCCGTATTCGAAGTCGCCGTGATCGATACCGCTCTGCAGGCCCTGCGGCAGGGATTCCAGCGAGTTGCGCAGGTGCTCCTTCCAATGGCGCACAAAGACGTCAAACAGATTGACGATCTTGGCTCGCATCGGCTCTGCGCCAAAGCGCTCCAGGCTGGCATGGGCCAGCCGTCCGAAGCCATAGCCGGCCTCGATGTCGCCATAGACGCCAGCCAGCAGCACCCCGTAGAAGGCGAAGGCAAAAGCGCCCATCGCGGAGTGCCCGCGCTCCAGCGTGGTCTGCACCATCTGCAGCGTGAGCACGCGCCATAGCTGCGGGCGCATGACGTAGGCCGCACCGGCCGCGTTGACCATGATGCGCATGGCCGCGATGGCGGCCTCCTCCTTCATCTCTGGCAGCGTCTCCAGTGCGGCGATGTCGGCCTGCGTCCAGCGCAATTGCGCCCGTAGCGCGGCTGCCTGCCGCTCGAGACTGTCGTCGTCTTCCGCGAAAGTGATGCCAAGCAGGGCCAGCGCCTCGACGGCCAGCGCGATGGCGGCATTCTGATCGTTGGCCGCGATCGCAAACTGGATCTTCAGTTCGTAGAGCCGCACCCGCGCCAAGGTCGATGTCACTCTCGCCTCGGCCACGCCCAGCATCCTGGCAACGCGGTCGTGCTGCGCGTTGTGAAACTCACTCTGAATGGCGTCGAGATAGAGCGCGGTGAAGGCTTCGCCCGGCGCTTCCCAACGGTCGCTCCCATGCAGCGCCAATGCAAAGCGGAAGTGCCTCAGCGCCACGTCGTGCGCACTTGCCGCTTGCGCGCGACGCGCCGCCAGCGCGGCAAGATCGGCGACGCGCGCCCGTTCCTCCGCATCACAAAGCAGGGTTTCCGCGTGCTCGTAATGCGCCACCACGTCCTGCAGCTGGGCCGCGTGCTCCAGCACTGACGGCGCTGCGCAGAGCAGGCGCGCGATCCGGAGATGCTGTACCCGTTTGTCCTTGTGGTCCAGCAAGGCATAGGCGGCTTGCTGCATCCGATCGTGACTGAAGCGGAGTTCGTCGTTGTCACGCAGGATCAGGTAGTCCTGTAGCGCGGGCTCCAGACGCTGCAGGACCGTCGAGGGCGCCATTTCCGCAACGCGCGCCAGCGTCGCCAAAGTGCAGCGGTTGCCCAGGCACGCCATGCGCGCCAACAGGGACTGCGCCTCGCCTGTCAGGCCATGCAGCTTGTCGATCAGCAGCGAGACTACATCCGCACTGATCTCCACTGCCGCCAATGCCTCCTGCGACCAATTCCAGCCATCCTGTGCTTCGTCGAAATAGAGAACGCGCGTATCGCACAGCTGCTTGAGCAGTTGGTGACAGAAGAAAGGATTGCCGTCCGTTTTTGCCTGGAGCACGCGGGCAAGGTCGATGGCACGCGCATCGCTGACCTTGAAACGGTCAACCACCAGTGCCTGTGTGTCGGTCAGTGTCAGATTGGACAGCGCGGAGCGCGCGACCACCTCCGGCAGGGCGTCTTCCAGCCGCTGCACGACCAGCGACAGCGGGTGAACCGCATCCACCTCGTTGTCACGAAAGGCCGCCACCACCAGCAGGGGCGCACTTTCTTCTGCGCGCAACAGGGTATCGAGCAGCTCCAGAGACGCGTTATCGACCCATTGCAGATCATCCAGCAACAGGACCAGCGGCCCTCCTTCGCGCGCACAAGCCATGAGGAACTGGACGAAGACGTGCCGCAAACGCCGCTGGGTTTCACTCTGCCCCAGTGCGACCACCTCCGGCTGCGCGCCGATGAGTTGGTCCAATCCGGGAATCAGATCCGTCAGCAGCCTTCCATTCGCGCCTACCGCGCTCAGAATGCTGTTGCGCAATGGCTGACGCTGTCGTGGTGGTCGCGCCAGCCATTGCACCACGGCACATTCCAGCGCGCCCACCCAGGCCGTGTACGGCTGCAGCCGCTGGAACTGCTCGCACTTGCCCTCGGCATAGGCACCGCCGGCAAGAATGGCGGGGGCGCGGAGCACGCGTGCAAGACTGGTCTTGCCGGTACCGGAATGCCCCTGGATCAGGTGCAGGCGGCTATGTCCCGACTGCGCGCTGTTGAAGCTCGCCATCAGGGTAGACCGATCCACCTTGCGGCCAAACAGGCGGCTACCCGGACGATAGCGATCCGATACGTCGCGCTGGCCCAGCGGGCCGTCCGGGAGGGCATCGTTCCGCTGCATGGCATCGCGCAGTTGCGCCAGGTCATGGTGCAAGCCACGCGCACTCTGGTAGCGCGCGTCGGGCGACTTGGCGAGCAGCTTGAGCACGATATCCGAGACGCGTCTCGGCACCGTCTCGCTGTATTCCGACGGCGGCACCGGCTGCACCGCAATGTGCTGGTGCATCAATTCCATGGCGTCGACGGTATTGAAAGGCCGCTCGCCGACGAGCAGCTCATACAAGGTGGCGCCAAGCGCATAGAGATCACTGCGCTGATCGACACCGATACGCATGCGGCCGGTCATCTCCGGCGCCATGTACGGCAGCGCGCCTTGCAGGTTGTGCGCCTCGATCGCCTCGGCCTGGGCGTGAATGCCCGGTACGGCCCGTTCGAAATCGATGAGCCGGACCCTGCGCGAGGCGGGATCCCACAGCAGATTGCCGGGGTGCACGTCGCGGTGGATGACATCCATCGCGTGCAGGCGCTTGAACTCCTCACTGGCCCCGATAGCGATGTCCAACCAGTCCGTCAGCGCGCAGGCACTACCCGCTTCCATCCAGGCGTGCAACGCTCGGCTGGCGTCGTCGGGAATGACCAGCATCGGCAGTCCATTGCTGCGCTCCAGCCGGGCAGCCTCCTGGTCCGGATGCATGGCTTTGCGATAGCGCAGCTCCCGCTGGTAGGCGGCCTCCACGCGCTCAGTGCCCTGCCCCGGCTGGGGCGACTTCAGCAGGACGAGGCGGTCGGCCTCCAGGTCGCGCGCACGCGATACACGGGTCCGGTGGCTGTCGTAGACCACCGAGAGCAGCTCGTACCCTTGCTTGCCATGCGTCATGCGCGCACCTGCCTCCCGCACCGTTCGGCGCCGGGCGGCGCCTATGGCACAAGGCTAGGACGCTCTTGACAAGGCCTCAGCGGCAAACCGACAGGCGGCTTCTGCGCCCCGCTTTGAGGCAGTCATGCGCGGTGGCTCACCGCCAGCAACGCCCGGCCGTGGGTGCCCGGGGCCGCGTGTCAGTGCACTGAGGCGGTGGAGGCTTACTGCTCCGGACGCATCTGTGGGAACAGCAGCACGTCCCGGATCGAGGCCGAGTCCGTGAAAAACATGGCAAGACGGTCCACGCCAATGCCGGCACCGGCGGTGGGCGGCATGCCGTACTCCAGCGCGCGGATGTAGTCGGCGTCGTAGACCATGGCTTCGTCGTCGCCGGCGTCCTTGGCCGCGACCTGGGCGCGAAAGCGCTCCGCCTGATCGTCCGGGTCGTTCAGCTCCGAAAAGCCGTTGGCGACTTCACGACCGGCAAGGAAAAACTCGAAGCGGTCGGTGACGTCCGGATTGTTGTCGTTGCGCCGCGCCAGCGGAGACACTTCGGCCGGATAGGCCGTGATGAAGGTGGGCGCGCTCAGGCGATGCTCCACTGTCTTCTCAAACAGTTCGGTGAGCAGCTTGCCCCAGCCGTAGCTGTCCTTGACATCCCCGCCGGCGGCGCGCGTCACCTCGGCGAGACGGGCGCGGTCGTCAAGCACGGCGGGGTCCAGATCCGGGTTGTAGGCCAGCACCGCCTCGCGCATCGACATGCGCGTGAAGGGCTGCGACAGGTCGTAATCCGTCCCCTGATAGTGCACCGTGGTGTCGCCGAGCACCGCAAGGGCGGCATCGCGCACCAGATGCTCGATGCGTTCCATGACGTCGCGATAGTCACTGTGCACCTGGTAGAACTCGAGCATGGTGAACTCGGGGTTATGTCGGGTCGACAGCCCTTCGTTGCGGAAATTGCGGTTGATCTCGTAGACCCGCTCGAAGCCGCCGACCACCAGGCGCTTCAGATAGAGCTCCGGGGCGATGCGCAGATACATGTCCCGACCGAGCGCGTGGTAGTGCGTCACGAAGGGCTTGGCGGCTGCGCCGCCGGGAATGGGCTGCAGCATCGGTGTTTCGACTTCGATGAAGTCGAGGGCATCGAAGAAATCCCGCATGAAGCGCAACAGCCGCGTGCGTCGCCGGAAGGTCTCGCGCGCGCCCGCATTCATCGTGAGGTCGACATAGCGCTGGCGATAGCGCTGCTCGACATCGGTCAGCCCCGCCCATTTCTCGGGCAGCGGACGCAACGACTTGACCAGCAGACGGATCGTCTCGGCCTTGATGGTCAGCTCACCCGCCTTGGTGCGGAACATCGTGCCTTCCAGCCCCACGATGTCGCCCACGTCCCAGCCCTTGAAGGCCTTGTAGCAATCCTCGCCCACGGCATCACGTTGCAGAAAGGCCTGAATCCGTCCGCTGCTGTCCTGCACGCTGATGAAACTGGCCTTGCCCATGACCCGCTTGGCCATGATGCGCCCAGCGACCGCGTGGCGATGGGCCTGGTTCTCAAGCCCCTCGTCGTCGAGTTCGCCATAGAGACCGTGCAAGCACTCGGCCGTGGCGTCGGGGCGGAAATCGTTGGGATAGCTCTGGCCCAGGGCGCGCAGCGCGGCGAGCTTTTCCCGCCGCTGGGCGATGACGAAATTCTCGTCGCTGTCCTGAGCCTGCTTGCTGTTTTTCTGATCGCTCATAGTCCCTGCTTCAGACTGGCCTCGATGAAGGGGTCGATATGTCCGTTGAGAACACGCTGGGTGTCGCTGATCTCGACGTTGGTGCGCAGATCCTTGATGCGCGACTGGTCCAACACATAGGAGCGGATCTGGTTGCCCCAGCCGATATCGCTCTTGCTGTCTTCCACCGCCTGGCGCTCGGCCTCACGCTTGGACATCTCCAGCTCGTAGAGACGCGCACGCAGCATCTTCATCGCCTGATCGCGATTCTTGTGCTGGCTGCGTTCGTTCTGACAGGCCACCACCACGCCTGTCGGCAAGTGCGTCAAGCGGACGGCAGAGTCCGTTTTGTTGACGTGCTGGCCGCCGGCGCCGGAGGATCGGTAGGTATCGACGCGCAGATCCGCCGGATTGATCTCGATCTCGAAGCTGTCATCAATCTCGGGGGAGACGAAGACCG
>JALEHA010000093.1 GCA_022763315.1 Algiphilus sp. | reverse complement strand
TGCGCCGATCGCCATGGAAGAAGGCCTGCGCTTCGCGATCCGCGAAGGCGGCCGCACCGTCGGCGCCGGCGTCGTCGCGAAGATTCTCGCCTGAGGCCGGGCATACGCCCCCAGCCTCCCGTTCTTTAACGTAACCGAGTTCAGCAAGCATGGCCGCAGCTAGCCAATCGATACGCATCCGGCTGAAAGCCTTCGATCATCGTCTGATCGACCGGTCGGCGCGTGAAATCGTTGAAACCGCAAAGCGCACGGGTGCACTCGTTCGCGGACCCATTCCGCTACCGACCCGTCGTGAGCGGTACACCATTCTCGTGTCGCCCCACGTCTACAAGGACGCCCGCGATCAGTACGAGATTCGTACCCACAAGCGGCTTATGCAGATCGTCGACCCCACCGAGAAGACCGTGGACGCCCTGTCCAAGCTCGATCTTCCGGCGGGTGTTGAGGTCCAGATTAAGCTCGGTTAACGCGCTGAGGAGCCAGACAGATGAGTATTGAAATCGTTGGCATCAAGCGCGGCATGACCCGGATCTTCGACGACAACGGTGCGTCGATTCCGGTAACCGTGATCGAATGCACGCCGAACCGCGTCGCCCAGGTGAAGACGCTGGAGAGCGACGGTTACCGCGCCATCCAGATCACCCGTGGTGAAGCCAAGCCGCAGCGTCTGAGCAAAGCCGAACTCGGCCACTTCAAGGCGGCCGGCGTCGCGCCGGGCCAGGGCCTGTGGGAAGTGCGCCTGGACGACGGCGAAGGTGATGATCTGGTGCCCGGCTCCGAGATCCGTGTCGACGCCTTCGCCGAAGTCAAGTCGGTGGACGTGCGCGGTACCAGCATCGGTAAGGGCTTCGCGGGTACGGTCAAGCGTTGGGGCTTTGGCGGTGGTCGTGCCAGTCACGGCGCCTCCCTGTCGCATCGCTCCCCGGGTTCGATCGGTCAGAACCAGTCGCCGGGCCGCGTGTTCAAGGGCAAGAAGATGTCCGGTCAGATGGGCAATGCTCGCGTGACCTCCATCAATCTCGATGTCGTGCGCGTCGACGCCGAACGGAACCTGCTGCTCGTCAAGGGCGCGGTGCCCGGCGCACGCGGCGGTACGGTCGTCGTCCGACCCAGCAAGCGCAGCTAGGTCGAGGAAAGGAAGTAAGACCATGGAACTGGCAGTCAAGAACGGTGGCAACGCCCTTCAGGTGAATGACGCGGTCTTTGCCGCGGACTTCAATGAAGCGCTCGTACACCAGGTCGTCACCGCCTATCTGGCGGGTGCACGCTCTGGCACCAAGGCACAGAAGACGCGCTCCGATGTCAGCGGCGGCGGCAAGAAGCCGTGGCGCCAGAAGGGCACCGGCCGGGCGCGTGCAGGCACCATCCGCAGCCCCATCTGGCGTGGGGGCGGTGTGACCTTTGCGGCCCGTCCGCGCGACCATGCGCAGAAGGTCAACCGCAAGATGTACCGCGGCGCCATGCGCAGCATCTTCTCGGAGCTGACGCGTAGCGAGCACCTCATCGTTGTCCCTTCGCTGGAGGCGAGCGGTAAGACCAAGGATCTGGTCCAGACCCTGAAGGCGATGGACGCGCAGGACGTGCTGATCGTGACCGATGCGGTCACGGAATCGCTGCACCTGGCGGCGCGCAACCTGCACAAGGTAGGGGTTGTGGACGTCGAGGCGGTCAATCCGGTGAGCCTGTTGGCCCACGAAAAGGTGGTCATGACAGAGGCCGCCGTCAAGAAGATCGAGGCGTGGTTGTCATGAATGTGGATCGCTTGCATCAGATTATCCGGGCGCCGCTGATCTCGGAAAAGGCCAATCGCGTTGCCGAGAACGACAATCAGGTCGTTTTCAAGGTTGCGCGCGACGCCACCAAGCCGGAGATCCGTCAGGCCGTCGAGAAGCTGTTCGACGTCCAGGTGACCAAGGTCAATGTGTTGAATGTCAAGGGCAAGACGAAGCGCTTCGGGCGCAGCATGGGCCGCCGTTCCGACTGGAAGAAGGCCTACGTCACGCTCGCCGAAGGAAGTGAGATCGACTTCCTCGGGCAGATGAACTAGGAGCCGACAGCATGGCGATCCAGAAGAGCAAACCGACGTCCAACGGGCGCCGTCACCAGGTCAAGGTCATCAACAAGGACCTGTACCGTGGGCGTCCGCACGGGCCGCTGGTGGAGAAGGAGTCCAAGAGCGGTGGCCGCAACAACGCCGGTCGCATCACGACGCGTCATCGCGGCGGCGGTCACAAGCAGCACTACCGCATCATCGACTTCAAGCGCACCAAGGACGGCATTCCCGGCACGGTCGAGCGTCTTGAGCACGATCCCAACCGAAGTGCAAATATCGCGCTTTTGGTCTATGCGGATGGCGAGCGTCGGTATATCATTGCGCCCCGCAATTTGAAGGTCGGTGACAAGGTCTTCAGTGGTGAGTCGGCGCCGGTCAAGCCCGGTTGCTGCCTCCCGATGCGGAACATTCCGGTCGGTACCACGATCCACTGCATTGAGATGCGCCCCGGCAAGGGCGCGCAGATCGCCCGTTCGGCGGGCGCTGCGGTGCAGCTGGTCGCCAGAGACGGGCAGTACGTGACCTTGCGTCTGCGCTCCGGCGAGATGCGCAAGGTGCTCAGTGAGTGCCGCGCCGTCGTCGGCGAGGTGGCCAATTCGGAACACAGCCTGCGCGTGCTCGGTAAAGCCGGCGCGACGCGCTGGAAGGGTATTCGGCCCACGGTGCGCGGCACGGTCATGAACCCGGTCGACCATCCGCACGGTGGTGGTGAAGGCCGATCCGGTCAGGGCAACCCGCACCCGGTGTCCCCGTGGGGTCAGCCGACCAAGGGTTACAAGACGCGCCGTAACAAGCGCACCGACTCATTCATCGTGCGTAAGCGCGGTAAGAAAAAGAAGTAACGAGGTATAGCTATGCCACGTTCATTGAAGAAAGGACCATTCGTGGATCATCACCTGGCCAAGAAGGTTGACGAGGCGCAGGCCTCGCGCGTCAAGCGCCCGATCAAGACCTGGTCTCGTCGCTCGATGGTGACGCCGGACATGGTGGGTCTGACCATGCAGGTGCACAACGGGCGCCAGCACATGCCGGTCTTTGTGACCGAAAACATGGTGGGCCACAAGCTGGGTGAGTTCGCTCCGACGCGTACCTTCAAGGGTCACGTCGCTGACAAGAAGGCACGCTAGACATGCAGACGCATTCGCTGCTGCGCTACGCGCGGCTTTCCCCCCAGAAGGGCCGTCTCGTTGCCGACCAGATTCGCGGCAAGCCGGTCGATCAGGCGCTCGCCACGCTGCGCTTCTCGAACAAGAAGGCGGCGGCGGTGATCCGCAAAGTGCTGGAGTCCGCCATCGCCAACGCTGAGAACAATTTCGGCGCGGACGTGGACGAACTGCGGGTATCTGCCATCACGGTGGATGCCGGACCGCAGATCAAGCGCATGATGCCGCGCGCCAAGGGGCGTGCGGACCGGATTGTCAAGCCCACCAGTCACATCACGGTCCGGGTCGCGGATCAATAAGAAGCAGGACTAGAGCTCATGGGTCATAAGGTTCATCCGAACGGCTTTCGCCTCGGCATCACGACGAGCTGGCGCTCGAATTGGTATGCCGAGCGCGATGTCTATCGCGACCAACTCGCTACCGATATCGAAGTGCGGGAATTCGTGCGCAAGCGCCTGGCCAAGGCCTCGGTCTCGCGCATTCAGATCGACCGTCCGTCGAAGTCGGCGCGCCTGACGATTCACACCGCCCGTCCGGGCATCGTGATCGGCAAGAAGGGCGAGGACATCGAAAAGCTGAAGCAGGACGTCGCCAAGAAGATGGGTCTGCGTGCCGAAGCGGTGCACGTCTCGGTCGAGGAAATCCGGAAGCCGGAACTCGATGCCTATCTGATCGCGGAATCCGTGGCCCAGCAGCTCGAGCGCCGCATCATGTTCCGTCGCGCCATGAAGCGCTCGGTGCAGAACGCGATGCGCATCGGCGCAGGCGGCATCAAAATTCAGGTCAGTGGTCGCCTCAACGGTGCCGAGATCGCGCGGACCGAGTGGTATCGCGAAGGCCGCGTTCCGCTGCACACCCTGCGTGCCAATATCGATTACGGGCTGGCCGAGGCGCACACCACCTACGGGATCATCGGTGTGAAGGTCTGGGTCTTCAACGGCGAGCAGTTTGAAGCCGACAAGGCCGCCGCTGAGCCGGCCGAAGCCGCCAGCTAAGGAGAACGCCAGCCATGATGCAACCCAAGCGAACCAAGTACCGCAAGCAGCAGAAAGGCAAGAACCGTGGCCTGGCGCTGCGTGGCAACAAGGTCTCCTTCGGCGAATACGGCCTGAAGTGCATGGAGCACGGCCGGCTGTCCGCGCGACAGATCGAAGCGGCGCGTCGTGCCATCAACCGGCACGTCAAGCGTGGCGGAAAGATCTGGATTCGCGTCTTCCCCGACACCCCGGTGACGAGCAAGCCGCTCGAAGTCCGCATGGGTAAGGGCAAGGGCAACGTGGAGTTCTGGGCTGCCAAGGTGCAGCCGGGCCGCATGATCTATGAAATGGAAGGGGTGTCCGAGGAAGTCGCCCGCGAGGCCTTCCGCTTGGCTGCGGCCAAGCTCCCCGTCCGTACTGAATTCGTCAACCGGACGATCATGTAATGAAAAGCACTGATTACCTCAAGAGCATCGCCGGCAAGGATGCCGCCGGATTGACCGCCGAGCTGGAGGCGCTCCGCAAGGAGCAGTTTAACCTCCGCATGCAGGGGGCCACCGGCCAGCTCACGCAGACGCATCGCATGCGTGAAGTGCGCCGCAACATCGCGCGCGTGAAGACCATCATGCGTCGCGCGCAGGCCTAACAGGACGAACAGCAATGTCGGAAGAGAAACAAGAAAGCAGCAGCGCGCAGCGCGTCCTTTACGGGGTGGTTGTGTCCGACAAAATGGACAAGACCGCCACGGTGAAGATCGAGCGCCGTATCCGTCACGGCCTGTACAACAAGTACATCCGCCGCTCGACGAAGATCAAGGTGCACGATGCCGAAAACACCGCGCGCGAGGGCGACCTGGTGTCGATTCGCTCCTGCCGGCCGATTTCGCGTCACAAGGCGTTCACACTCGTCGAGGTTGTCGAGCGCGCCACCGTATTGACCGCGGCGAGCTGAGGAACGAACGATGATTCAACAGGAATCCACCCTTCTTGCAGCGGACAACAGCGGCGCCAAGATGGTGCAGGTGATCCGTGTGGTCGGATCTACCGGCCGGCGCTACGCCCACGTCGGTGATGTGGTCAAGGTCACGGTCAAGGACGCCATCCCGCGCGGCAAGGTGAAGAAGGGCGATGTACACAAGGCCGTGATCGTGCGGACCCGTCATCCGGTGCGCCGTCCTGACGGTTCTGCGATCCGCTTCGACACCAACGCGGCGGTGCTGCTGGACAACAACGGCAACCCGATCGGAACCCGAATCTTTGGACCGGTGACGCGCGAGCTCCGCGAGAAGTACATGCGGATTATCTCGCTCGCCCCGGAAGTCCTCTAGCGGTCAGGCAGGATCGAGTCATGAAGCGAATTCGCAAAGGTGATGACGTCGTCGTCATCGCCGGCAAAGACAAGGGCCGTCGCGGCACCGTCAGCAGGGTCGTCAGCGACGATCGCGTGCTGGTCGAGGGCCTCAACGTCGTCAAGAAGCATCAGCGTCCGGACCCGAACAAGGGTGTGCCCGGCGGCGTCGTGGACAAGGAGATGCCATTGCATATCTCCAACGTGATGCTCTGGAACGCCAAGGCCGAGAAGGGCGACCGCATTGGCTATCGCGTGGAAGGCGAGGGCGATGCGGCACGCAAGGTGCGTTATTTCAAATCCAATGGTGAGGTGGTCGATGGCTGAGCAAGCCGCCAGCAAGCCCGTCCCGAACATGCAGGCGCTGTACCGCGACAAGTTGCGCGGTGAACTGCAGCAGCAGCTGGGCTGCAATATCAACGCCGTGCCGCGTCTCCAGAAGATCACGCTCAATATGGGTGTGGGCGAGGCCGTGCGCGACCGCAAGGTGCTTGAGCACGCCGTCGCCGACCTGACCGCCATTTCCGGCCAGAAGCCGGTGATCACCAAGGCGCGCAAGGCCATCGCGGGTTTCAACATCCGTGAGGAATTTCCAATCGGCACCAAGGTCACACTGCGTGGTGCCCGTATGTACGAGTTCCTCGAGCGACTGATTCACATTGGTCTACCGCGTCTGCGCGACTTCCGCGGCATCTCCGCACGCGGGTTCGACGGCTCGGGCAATTTCAACTTCGGGATCAATGAGCAGATCATTTTTCCCGAGATCGACTACGACAAGATCGACAAGATGCGCGGCATGAACATTACGTTCACGACCACCGCGAAGACCAACGAAGAAGGCCGGATGTTGCTTGACGCCTTCGGCTTCCCCTTCCGCAAGTAGGCATTTGACGCATGGCAAAGCAAAGCATGATGAACCGTGAGCGCAAGCGCACCAAATTGGCGGCCAAGTACGCCAAGAAGCGTGCAGCGCTCAAGCAGACGATCAGCAGCGAGACCGCGAGCTACGAGGAAAAGATGGCCGCTGTCGTTGCGCTGCAGAAGCTGCCGCGCGATTCCAGCCCGAGCCGGGGTCAGAATCGCTGTGCCATCACGGGCCGTCCGCGCGGTGTTTACCGGAAGTTCGGTCTCGGCCGCAATGTGCTGCGTAAGGCAGCCATGGACGGCGAGATCCCGGGTCTCAAGAAGTCGAGCTGGTAGGAGCATTTTTCATGAGCATGAATGATCCCATCAGCGATTTCCTCACCCGCATTCGCAACGGCCAGGCCGCCGGCAAGCGCACCGTCACTGCGCCTGCCTCCAAGCTCAAGCTGCACCTGGCCGAAGTGCTGAAGTCGGAAGGCTACATCACCGATGTGTCGATGACCGGTGAAGGCGCGCAGGCCACGATCACGGTGACGCTGAAGTACTTCGGCGGCAAGCCCGTGATTGAGCGCCTGGAGCGCGCCAGCAAGCCGTCGCTGCGGATGTTCCGCGGCAAGAGCGAGCTGCCCAGCGTCATGGGCGGGCTCGGTGTCGCCATCGTGTCGACGTCGCGCGGCCTGCGTACGGATCGTCAGGCCCGTGTGGAAGGCATCGGGGGCGAGGTTCTCTGTTACGTCGCCTAAGGCGACGTTCACCACCGCTATCTAGGAAACAGCAACATGTTTCGAGTTGCCAAAGCGCCAGTCACGATCCCGAAGGGGGTCGAAGTCACCATCGACGGAAGTGCCGTCGCGGTGAAGGGCAGCAAAGCCACGCTGCACATGACCCTGTACCCGGGCATCGAGCTCGAGCAGGACGGAGACAAGGTCCGCGTCAGCGACGCCAGCGCGGAGAAGAATCCGTCGATGGCGGGCACCATGCGCGCCAACCTGAACAACATGGTGGTGGGCGTCACCGAAGGCTTCCAGCGCAAGCTGCAGTTGATCGGCGTCGGCTACCGTGCCGCTGCCCAGGGCAACAAGATCAATCTTCAGCTGGGCTATTCCAACCCGGTGGATTACCAGCTGCCGGAAGGTGTATCGGCGCAGACACCGACGCAAACCGAAATCGTTCTCACGGGTGCGGACCGTCAGGCCGTCGGCCAAGCGGCCGCGGAAATCCGGGCCATCCGCCCGCCGGAGCCTTACAAGGGCAAGGGCGTTCGCTATGAAGGCGAGCGCGTTGTCATGAAGGAAGCCAAGAAGAAGTAGCGCCTCAGGACTTATTGCCATGCAAACCAAGAAAGACAGCCGACTGCGTCGGGCGCGAAAGGCGCGAGCCAAGATCCGTGATCTGGGCCAATACCGTCTCTGCATCAACCGCACGCCGCGCCATATCTACGCGCAAATCATTGCGCCCGATGCCGCAAGCACGGTCGCCAGCGCCGCCACCACCGAGAAGGAAGTGGCCGCCCGCATCGAAGGTTCGACGGGCAACGTGGCCGCTGCAGCCATCGTGGGCAGCGAGATCGCACGCCGCGCCAAGGAAGCCGGGGTGACCTCGGTTGCCTTCGACCGCTCGGGATTCAAGTACCACGGTCGGGTCAAGGCGTTGGCCGACGCCGCCCGTGAAGCCGGTCTGGAGTTTTAATCGATGAGTAAGCAGGACAACCAGTACGACAGCGGCCAGGGCAGTGATCTGCAGGAAAAGCTGATCACCATTAACCGCGTCTCCAAGACGGTAAAGGGCGGTAAGCAGTTCGCCTTTACCGCCTTGACGGTGGTCGGCGATGGCCAGGGCCGCGTCGGCTTCGGCTATGGCAAGGCGCGCGAAGTGCCGGTGGCCATCCAGAAGGCGATGGAGCGTGCGCGCAAGACCATGGTGAGCGTGGCGCTGTCCGGTGAGACCGTGCAGCACGCGATTGAGGGCAACCACGGCGCCACTCGCGTCATCGTGCGCCCGGCCTCGAGCGGTACCGGCGTCATTGCCGGTGGCGCCATGCGCGCGGTGTTCGAAGTCGCCGGCGTGCAGAACGTTCTGGCCAAGAGCTACGGTTCGCGCAACCCGATCAACCTGGTGCGCGCCACCATCAATGCCCTGTCCGACATGCATCTGCCGGAAGAGGTCGCGGCCAAGCGTGGCAAGACGGTGGAAGAGATTCTGGGCCGGGAGGCTGCGTCCCATGTCTGAAGCCAAGAAGATTCGCGTCACCCTGGTGCGCTCGCTGGCCGGGCGTCAGAAGCAGCATCAGAACAACGTCAACGGCCTCGGCCTGCGCAAGATCGGGGATAGCCGCGAGGTGCTCGCCACGCCGGAGAATCTCGGCATGGTGCGCAAGGCCGAGTTCCTCCTCCGCGTCGAAGATATCTAGATCCATAGCGCGCTCTGGCGCGCCGTGTAGGGAATACGTCACATGAAGCTGAACGACATCAAACCCGCCGTTGGCTCGAAGCACGCGCGCAAGCGTGTGGGTCGCGGCATCGGTTCCGGACTGGGCAAGACCGCGGGTCGTGGTCACAAGGGCCAGCACGCCCGTTCCGGCGGCTACAACAAGGTCGGCTTCGAAGGCGGCCAGATGCCGCTGCAGCGCCGCCTGCCCAAGCGCGGTTTCCGCTCCAAGATGGCGGGAGATTGCGCCGAGGTGCGTTTGTCCGAGCTGGAAAGCTGCGGGCTGGACAGCATCGACCTGGCGGCACTGAAGGAAGCGGGCATCGTGGCGCGTACCGCCAAGCGGGCCAAGGTGATCAGCTCGGGCACGCTGACGCGCAAGGTGGCGTTGAACGGCGTGGCGGTCACCAAGGGTGCGCGCCAGGCCATCGA
>JALEHA010000092.1 GCA_022763315.1 Algiphilus sp. | reverse complement strand
GGCAAGGAGCAATCGGGATTCACCAGAAGACGGCCGCCGCGGTCGCGTTCGGCGCCGGTTGCATCCGCCAGCACCTGGCCGAAGAGCGACGGCCGCACGCCCGCGGCCCAGAGCACCGTCCTGGCCGTGATGCGCTCGCTGTCGTCGCCGCGGCGCACACGGACGCCGTCGCCATCCACATCCTCGACCATGGCGCTGGTCTGCACCTCGACGCCGAGTTCCGCCAGGTGCTTGCGGGCTTTGGCGCGCAGCGATGCCGGGTAGACCGGCAGGATGTCGGGTCCGCCTTCGAGCAGCACGATACGCGCATCCTGGGACCGAAACCGCCGGAAATCGCGCACCATCGTCTTGCGCGTGAGCTCGCCGAGCGCTCCGGCCAGTTCCACGCCGGTGGGCCCGCCACCGACGACAACGAACTGCAGCAGTGCGGCACGCTCGGTCTCGTCCTCGCACAGTTCGGCAAGCTCGAAGGCGCGAAAGATGCGTCGCCGCATTTGAATGGCGTGCTCGGCGGTCTTCAGGCCGGGGGCATGCTCGCGCCAATGGTCGTTGCCGAAATAGTTGTGCTTGACCCCGGTGGCGGCCACCAGCAGATCGTATTGCAGGCTGCCGTGTTCGTGGTAGACGCGGCGTGCGTCGGGGTCGATGTCGAAGACGGTGGTGTTCAGCGTCCACACCTTCGGCATCTTGCGCAGCAGCGTGCGCTGCGGATAGGCGATGTCACCGATGGTCAGGGAACCCGTGGCGACCTGATACAGCAATGGCTGAAACAACTGAAAATTGCGCTTGTCGAGCAAGGTCACCCGATAACCCAGGCGACCAAAGCGGCGCGCGGCGTGCAGACCGGCAAAGCCGCCCCCCACGATCACGACATGACGTTCACCGACCGTATTGTCTTCGCGTGCGTTCATCCCTGATGCTGCATTGCACAAACTCCTAGATTACCGCGAACGCCAATGAAAATCAGCCTGCCGCCTGTACCCAGCGCAGCATTCAGGCGTCCTTGGCAACGCGCAAGGCCGATGGTGCAGGCAGCTCGAGCCGGGCGTGTTCGGGATAGCGTGCGCTCAGCCAGCGCTCCTGAAAGCAATAGCGCGCGACCTGGGCCACATCGTTGATGTACCAGGCGTTGACCGATCCGCCCACGAAGGCGCCCAGCACCGGCGCCGCGGACGCCGCTTTTCGCCACCCCAGGTGCACCGACAGCGAGCGCGCCAGGTTTTGCATGCTGTAGGTGGCCGCTTCCTTGGCCAATTCGCGCTCGGCGGCGCGTTCCACGCCATCGCGCCACGCTGCCTCCAGGGTGCCGTCGAGCAGACTGGCCGCGCGCAAGCCCTGCAGGGCGGCAGCTTTTTCCTCCACGCTGTTGGCGGAAGCGGCTGCAAAAATCGATAGCGCCACGCCGTCATCGGCCTGCTCGAGGCAGCGGTCGCCATAGCACAGGCCAACCCGCCGGATGGTGCGCAGTGCGAGCACCAGCACCCCGGAAATATCGAGCATCATGCCCGCGGTGCCGGCCACTCCGAAGACTGCCCCGCCCGCGCCACCGAGCAGCAGTGCCCTGCGCTGCACCCGGTCTGCAAGGCCATCGCATACCGCCAGCGGCACGCTGCGTAGGGCATCCACCGAATCCACACCGGCGCGACCGAGAATGGAACGATTGCCGTCCGCCCTCGCCGCCGTTTTCTGCACTGTGGTCAGTGCCGTGCGCAGCGCCGAGGCTGGGACCACGGTTTGAACCGCGCGACTGGCTGGCCCGGCAGCGCGCCCGAACCAGCGTGTCGCAGGCCCCGGCGGCCGCGCCTGCCAGGCGCGGATGGCAGCCAGACGCTCGGCTTCGTAATCGCTGATCACGGCACACTCCGCGGGGGAACCCGCCGAATGATACGCTTCCAGCACACCCTCATCGCGGCCCTCCCCGAATGCGCTGCGTACCCCTGCCATGTGCCTGATCGGCCTGCAATGGCGCAGCCCGCACTACCGACTGCGCCTGGCCGCCAATCGTGACGAATTCCACGACCGGCCAACCGCTGCCGCGGACTGGTGGCCGCCGGAGGCCAGCGGTGAGGTCGCCATTTTCGGCGGCCGTGACCTGCAAGCCGGTGGCGGCTGGCTGGCCTGCACTCCGGAGGGACGCTTTGCGGCTGTCACCAATGTCCGCGGCAGCCCCCCGACCGGACAGCAATATTCGCGTGGATCGCTGGTATCCACATTTCTGGGCGGCCGACGGAGCCCCGAGGATTTTCTTGCCGCGCTTGCCGCAGAAGCCGCGCACTACGCCGGCTTCAATCTGCTGGTCAGCGATGGCCACCGCTGCTGCTACGCCAGCAATACCCCGACGTGGCACTGGCGGCATCTGAGCCCGGGGGTGCACGTCGTCTCCAATGCGGACCTCGACACGCCCTGGCCGAAAACCGAGCGCCTGCGGGCGGCGTTGGAGGCCGACGGCGACGACGCGGCGTTGTTTCGCGCGTTGGCTGACGAGCAGGCCGCCGACGACCACGCGCTTCCGGACACCGGCGTCGGCCGTGAGATGGAGCGCTTTCTGTCGCCGCCCTTCATCCGCGGTCGTCACTACGGCACGCGGGCGAGTACGATCGTGTCGTGGACCGGCGATGGTCCCATTGCCTTTGAAGAGCGGCGCTTTGCGGCTGATGGCGTGCCGACCGGACGCATCCACACTCTCGTCAGGAGGAGCAACGATGGCGATACGTCTTGATACCCCGCTGGGCCCCATGCTGGCCCGCTTCGACGACGCAGCGCTGACCGCGCTGCAGTTCTGCACGGACCAGGAAGCCGACGCGGGGCAACCCGCGCGTCAGCCGCTGGAGCGCGCCCTGAGTGAACAGCTGCAGCGGTATTTCGACGGCGCGTTGGCGCACTTCGATCTGCCGTTGGCCCCGCAGGGCAGCCCCTTCTCCACCGCCGTCTGGCGTGCCTTGCAGCACATCCCCTACGGTCAGACCGCAGCCTATGCAGATATTGCCCGCGCCGTAGGGCATCCCAAGGCGGCACGTGCCGTGGGGCGCGCCAACGGCGCGAATCCCATCTGCATCATCATCCCGTGTCACCGGGTGGTGCGCACAGGCGGCGCCATCGGCGGCTATGGCGGCGGCATCGAGCGCAAGCGCGTGCTTCTGGACATCGAGCGCAGGGCAATGGCCGCCGCCACCGCCGCGCCACTGCCCAGCACGACTGCCGCCGCCGCGTAGAGACCGCCGTTGCCCCACTGGCTGGCCACCGGCTGGGCCAGGAGCGGCGATGCGAACTGGCCGAGGAAGAAGGCCGTGGTCAGACCGCCCAGCGCCTGCCCACGCTGGGCGGCGTCGGTATTCTGCACGGCCCAGTGATTGAGATTGGGCACCATGAAGCCCAGACCCGCGCCGGCGACCACAAGCCCCAGCACGACCCAGGCCATGCTGTACGACATGGCGACGACGGCGTAGCCACCGGCCAGCAGTCCGGCGGTAATCGCCACCATGCCGAGCGAGGGCACGCGCGCGCGGATCCGGCCGAACTGGGTACCGGACACCATGGCCGCCACATTGCAGAGCGCGATAAAGGCGCCGACCCAGCCGGCGCTGAGTGCGAAGCGCTCACTGAGCAGGAAGGGCATGTACACCGGCATCAGGTAGAACAGCGCCATACCGACAAAGGCCAGAGCGTAAATGACACCCAACTGGCGCAGCCGCTGGACGAGGGGAAAACCCGTGGCGGGAGGATCATCCACCGAGCGCGCATTGCGCGTTTCCGGCAAACGCAGCATCGCAGGCAGCAGCAGAAGGGCGAGCAGATAGACACCAAAGGCAACCCGCCAGTGCACTTCGGCGGCGAGCCCGCCGGCAAAGACGAAGACCACTCCGCCCCCCGCCATGAATGCCCCTTGCAACCCCAGGAGACGGGTTTGCGCACTGCCGTGTGAACTGTCCGCAATCATGGTGGTGGTCGCGGTCATCAAACAGGCAATCCCAACCCCGAGTACGGCACGGCTGACCAACAACAGCGAAAGCGAAGGCGCCAGTGCGCCGGCGCTACCGGCAATGACGTACAACGCCAGACCGGTCAACAACACCGGTTTGCGCCCGCGACGGTCGCAGGCACGCCCTGCCCAGGGCGCCGCGAGCACGATGAACAACGCCGGCAGCGTCAGCACCAGTCGCGTCAGCATTCCGGCGTGCGGTGTATCCGCGAAGTGCGCCGCAATGCCGGCGAGCGACGGCGTGATGGTTGCGGCCGCCATCACCGTCAGCGTGCTGCACAGCAGCAGCGTCAGCGCTTGCGCGCGCGGCGGGGTCGTCGATGCGGGCAACGGCAATCAGCCCAGGCGCAGCCCGCCGTCCACCGGCAGAACCGCACCGGTGATGTAGTCGGCGTCAACCGACAACAGGAAGCGCACGGCACGCGCAATATCCTCGCCTTGGCCCAGGCGCCCAAGTGGGATGCGCGCCGCTTCCGCCTTGCGTTCGGCCTCCCCCAGCGCGGAGTTGGTTGCCCACAGGATGTGACCAGGCGCAACGCCGTTCACGCGCACCGCGGGCGCCAACTCAAGGGCAAGCGCTTCCGTCAGCGTCCACAGTCCGCTCTTGGCGGCGAAATAGGGCGCGTACCCTGCGCGCACATGCCGCGCCAGCGTATCGATGATGTTGACCACAGCGGCCGCGCCCGGCTGCCCTGCGAAAGCCTGGATCGCTTCCAGCGGTGCCTTGAGATTGGACGCCAACAGGTCATCGACGGTGGCGGCATCCACTTCGGGCAAGGGCGTCTTGACATAGCTCGAGGCGTTGTTGACCAGCGCATCCAGCCGCCCCCACTGCTGCGCCGCTTCCGCAACGGCATGTGCGGCGGCGCCGCTCTGGCTGAAGTCCGCCTGTACCACGCGGGCACTGTCCGGCCGGCCTGCATTCAGCTCCGCGACCAGCTGGTCAGCGTCGTCGCGGCTGCTGCGGCAGTGCACGACCACGCGCCACCCGACCTGATGCAGCGTGCGGGCGATGTGCGCGCCGATACGACGCGCACCTCCGGTGATCAGCACCACCGATCCGGTGCTTGACGGCTCCATGGCAAGGTTTCCTGGTCAGCGACCCTGCATTGTGGCATCGGGGCATGGCGCCCGTACTCAGCCCTTCGACGTACCCTCGCGCCAGTCCTGAATCGCCGCCGCGCGCGCCTGCGCAAGGCGTTCGCCGATCTCGGGGCCCTTCATGCCGGGCTCCATGATGTCGCTGGCGCGGATGCGGGCGGCCACCGCACAGGCACCACGCAGATGATCGGC
>JALEHA010000091.1 GCA_022763315.1 Algiphilus sp. | reverse complement strand
CAGACCTGCGTCTGGCTGCTCGGTGCCGATGCCTTCAACAGCCTGCACGGCTGGCACCGCTGGCAGGAACTCTTTGCCTATGCCCACCTGGTGGTGGCTGCGCGGCCGGGGCATGCCCTGACGCCGCATCCCGAGGTTGCCGCCTACCCACAGGTGGAGATCGCGGCCCTGCGACAGCAGCGGCACGGCTGCTGGCACGCCATCGCGATTCCCGAGATGGACATTGCGGCGAGCGCCATCCGCGCCCGCCTGCGCGAAGGTGCCTGCGTGCGCGGGCTCGTGCCGGATCGCGTGCTGGACACCTTTCAAGACACCGACTTTGCCGACCTGGCGGCCCAAGCCTGATATGACCGAAGCGCTGGTACCCACCGTCGTGAATGCCCTCGAAGACCTCAAGGGCGAACAGATCAAGACCTTGCACGTGGCGCCGCTGACCACGATCACCGACGACATGGTGCTGTGCACCGGCACCTCCAGCCGCCATGTGCAGTCGCTCGCGCAGCGGGTGGTGGAAGACGCCAAGAAGGCCGGCGTCCAGCCGCGCGGCGTCGAAGGGATGACGCGCGCCGAATGGGTGCTGGTCGATCTCGGTGACGTCGTCGTGCACATCATGCAGGCCCAGACCCGCGCCCTGTATCAGCTCGAGAAGCTCTGGGATCTCCCGGATCACCAGGCCGACGGCGGCGAGGGTACGCGCAGCAGCGGCTGATCGGGTCGTGCGCATCCGGGTCATCGCCGTTGGTACCCGATTGCCGGCTTGGGCGGACACGGCGGTGGAGGACTTTACGCGCCGCATGCCGCGCGAGTGCCAGGTGGAGGTGCAGGCCGTGGCCGCCGAGCCGCGCAGCAAGAAGCCCGATACCGCGCGCATCATGCGCAACGAGGCAACGCGTATCCGCGCCAAGATGCTGCCCGGCTCCAGGGTCGTCGTCCTCGACGAGCGTGGGAAGCCCTGGACAACCCGCCAGTGGGCGCAGGCGCTCGAAGCCTGGATGGGCGAGGGGCAGGACGTGAGCATGCTCATCGGTGGCGCGGATGGCCTGGAGCCGGCCTTGCGCGCAAGTGGCGACCCGAGCGTGGCCCTGAGCCCGCTGACGTTGCCGCATGCACTGGCCCGCGTGCTGCTGGTCGAGGCCCTGTATCGGGCATGGAGCCTGAGCAGCGGCCACCCCTACCACCGCGAGTAATGCAACCGCACTTCAACTATATTGAAGTGCAACAGCGAATCCCTCCGCTTGTTTGCCATCGAAGCGGCGCTTAGCCTGCATCCTCATGGACAGCACAGTGACCCATTCGCGATCCGGCGCACCGCGCTACGGGCTTGTGGCCCAGGCGCTGCATTGGCTGACGGCCTTCGGGTTGGTGGGGTCTTTCGTACTGGGCTTCATCATGGTCGAACTCGCCTTCTCGCCGCTGCAGCTCAAGATGTATAGCTGGCACAAGTGGTTGGGCGTGTGTATCTGGCTGCTGGTGCTGTTGCGCCTGCTCTGGCGCTGGTGGCGGCGTCCGCCGGAGCTACCGGCCTCGACGCCCCGCTGGCAGCGGCGCGCCGCGCACATCACGCACGCGGGGTTGTATGTGTTGCTGGTACTGATCCCGGTCACCGGCTGGCTGATGAGCTCGGCCATGGGCTTCCAGACGGTCGTCTTCGGCATGGTGCCGTTGCCCGATCTGCTCGCCAAGAATGACGGCCTCGGGGAACGCCTGGCCCTGCTGCACTCGGTGCTCAACAAGACCCTGCTGGCGCTCATCCTGTTGCATGTGGCCGCCGCGCTGAAGCATCAATTCATCGATAGGGACGGCCTGCTGTGGCGCATGCTGCCGATCCGTCCTCGCACCGGAGATCCTTCCCCATGAGCGATCGCACGCTCCCTTCAATCGCTCGTTACCGCCTACTGCTGTCGTCGCTGCTTGCCTTGGTCGCAAGCGCTACCGCGCATGCACAGACGCCCCTGGAAATCGACCCCGCGCGCAGCGAGGTCGGCTTTGCCGCCACTCAGATGGGTGTGACCGTCAAGGGCGGTTTCTCGGAGTGGTCCGCCGATATCCAGCTGGATACGGAGACACCGGCCAACAGTTCGGCACGCGTGGTGGTGCAGACTGCCTCCATCGACACCGGTCATGGCGACACCGACAAGGAGGTCAAGCGGAAGAACTGGCTGGCGGTGGAGCAGTTCCCGACAGCGGTCTTCGAGTCCTCCACGGTGGAGCGCGTCGACGCCCAACAGTGGCGGGCCGAGGGCAGCCTACGCATTCGGGACCGCAGTGAGCCGGTCACCGTCGAATTCACCATGGAAGATGTCAACGGCAGCCGACATATCAAGGGCGGCTTCACCATCCAGCGCGCCACCTTCAACGTCGGCGGCGGCGCCTGGGGCGACTTCGACGTTGTCGCCAATGACGTGCGCATCCAGTTTTCGCTGTACGGCGCCACACCCTGAACCCCAGGGGGCGTTCTGACCCAACCGAACCAACGAGGAGGATCATCCCATGCGTCGCTTTGTCACTTCCCTGCTGTGTGCCGCCGCGATTGCTGCCGCACCGCAGGCCCTTGCCGCACCTGCGAGTTTCAAGATCGACCCCACCCACACCTTCGTGCACTTCGAGATCATGCACCTGGGGCTGAGTCACTTCACCGGCCGCTTCGACGATGTCGACGGCTCCATCGTCTATGACCGCGAGGCGGGCACGGGCAAGGTGGACATTCGCGTGCAGGTGGCTTCCGCGAACACCGGTGTGGAGAAGCTGGACCAGCATCTGCAGACGGACGAATTCTTCCACGCCGAGAAGTATCCGGAGGTGCGCTTCGTGGGTGATCAGTTCACGGTCACTGACGGCGAGGTGCTGGCGGTCAGCGGTGAACTCACCCTGCTCGGCGTGACCCGTCCGGTGACCCTGCAGTTCACGCACTTCAACTGCCTGGATGCCCATCCGATGGCGCGCGTACCGGCCTGTGGCGGCAACGCCGTCACCAATATCAAGCGCAGCGACTTCGGTATGGACGCCTATATTCCCGCGGTGGGTGATGACGTGCGCCTGAGCGTCGAAGTCGAAGCGCTGATTCCGCAGGAAGACGGCGAGGGCGCCTAGTCTGTCCTCGGGTACCAGCACGGGGGTGGCCGCTTGCGGCCATCCCCGGCTTGCAACCACGGACACTGCGCGGCTTCGCCAGCACCACGACGCGAGCAGGACGGGGATTCGATGAGCGCATCCGTTCCCCGCAGCTACGAGCTGATCAGTGGTGACGATGATGCCGACCGCATCTGCGCTGCCATTCCTGACAGCGCCTGCCGCCACGCGCCGCGCAATTACCTGCTCAATGTGCTCAATGGCGCCGCCAGCAAGTTGGCGGAGCAGGTGGCCGGCCCACGACTGGTCTTGCCCTGGATTCTGAGCAGCACCGGCGCGCCAGCCATGGTGGTGGCCGCACTCATGCCCATCAAGCAGGCCGCCAGCCTGTTGCCCCAGCTGGCGGTGGCGGGGCAACTTCGGGCCCGCCCGCGCCGCAAGGGCTTCTGGTGCGCAGCCGGGCTGACGCAGGCCCTCTGCCTCTCGCTGATGGCGATGCTGCTGGCCTTTAGCGACGGTCCCGTGCTCTCCGCCGGGGTGCTCCTGCTGCTCGTGCTCTTCTCCCTGGCCAGCGGCACGGCGTCGGTGGCCTTCCAGGATGTCACCGCCAAGACGGTGAGCAAAGGCGTGCGTGGCGGCCTGCT
>JALEHA010000090.1 GCA_022763315.1 Algiphilus sp. | reverse complement strand
GCTGGCCGGTGGTGACGGTGTCACCGGCATCGACATCAAGGCGGACGATGCTGCCCGGCATGGGGGCGCGCAACACGTCCTCTTCACTGCCACGCAACTGCGCGGCAAGCCGCTCCAGCGGGTGGGCATAGCGCAGGTGCCAGTTCTGCCCCCGGCAGTGGATGAAGACGTCGTCGCCATGGGCGGCCACGGTGACGCGCTCACTGACGCCGTCCACCGTCAGCACGGCGCTGCCGTCGTCCTCGAGGTGCAGATTGACCGGGATGACCCCTTTCTCCAGGTGCAGCCGGTAACCATGGGCGCTGCGCGACAGGGCTAGTGGCCATTCGGCATCGCAGAGCTTGAATGCGTGGTGCATGGGTCCTACTCGTTGTGGGCGCGAACTGCGTGATCCGCGGGGTGCGATCGGGCTTGGCGTGGGCTTCCACACCGGAGTCGTCGTAGCCGGCGCATCAGTTGCGCCAGTCGCCGATGGCGGCGTGCAGCGCCGGTGTGCTGTCGGCGACGTCGCGGATAGGGCGCGTGGAAAGCGCGGCGGCTGCGAGCAGGCGCGTCAGCGTGGCGTGATCTGGTGGCGCCGCCTCGGCGACTTCGGGGTGGGCATCGAGATAGCCGGTGTGGATGGCCGCGGTGACGAAATCGGGGTGGTCCATCAGGGCGCGCAGAAAGGCGACATTGGTCTGGCAGCCGAGCAGCACGGTGGCTTCGAGCGCGGCGCGCGCGCGCGCAACGGCCTGCTCGCGGTCCTCGCCCCACACAATCAGCTTCGCGATCATCGGGTCGAAGGCAGCCGTGACCGCACCGCCTTCGGCGACGCCGCCGTCCCAGCGCACGTGCTCCCCCTGCGGCGGAATCAGGCGCAGAATCGGGCCGGTGGTCGGCAGGTAACCCGCGGCCGGATCTTCAGCGTAGATGCGCAATTCGATGGCGTGGCCACGGGTGGCGATGGAAGACTGCTCCAGCGCCAGCGGCTCGCCGGCGGCGATGGCCAGCTGCTGGGCCACCAGATCGATGCCGGTGACTTCCTCCGTAACCGGGTGTTCGACCTGCAGCCGGGTGTTCATCTCGAGAAAGAAGAATTCCCCCTTGCCATAGATGAACTCCACCGTTCCCGCACCGCGATAGCCGATGGCGCGTGCGATGCCGGCGGCGGTTTCGCTGATATGCAGGCGCTCGTCGGGGCTCAATACCGGGGCGGGAGACTCCTCGACGATCTTCTGGAAGCGACGCTGCACCGAGCATTCCCGCTCGAAGACGTGTACGACCTGACCATGGGCATCGCCAAGCACCTGCACTTCGATGTGCCGCGGTTCGTCGATGAAGCGCTCCACATAGAGGCGGCCGTCGCCGAAATAGCGCTGTCCTTCGCTGCGAGCCGTGGCGATCTCGGTCTCGAGCACGCTCAGGTCGCGCACGATGCGCATGCCCTTGCCACCGCCGCCGGCGGAGGGCTTGATGAGCAGCGGCGCACCCACGGCGCGCGCGCGTTCCACGAAGCTGTCCGGATCGTCGTCTTCGATGGCGGACGGGGCCACGGGAAAGCCGCCCTTCTCGACAAAGGCGCGGGCGCGCACCTTGTCACCCATCAACTCGATCTGCTCGGGCTTGGGGCCGACGAAGGCGATGCCCGCCGCCTCCACGGCGCGCGCGAAATCGGCGTTCTCGGACAGGAATCCGTAGCCCGGATGGATGGCACCGGCGCCGCAGGCCTGCGCTGCTGCGACGATCTGCTTGGCGTCGAGGTAGGCGGCCACCGGCGTCTCGCCCGTGATTTCAACAGCGTGGTCTGCCTTGGTGACTGCCGGGCTGTCGCGGTCGGCGGCGTGATACACCACGGCGGCGCGCAACCCGAGCGCATGCACGGTGCGGATTGCCCGCAACGCGATTTCGCCGCGATTGG
Source organism: Algiphilus sp. (assembly GCA_022763315.1). Classification (GTDB taxonomy): domain Bacteria; phylum Pseudomonadota; class Gammaproteobacteria; order Nevskiales; family Nevskiaceae; genus Algiphilus. The sequence continues at coordinate 7,360 of JALEHA010000090.1, read as the reverse complement.
CGATCAGGACGGTATCGAAGGGCCAGCGGGTGATGGAGGGCATCGTCGCCACGGAAATCTCCGGCAAATCGTCAGTGAGGCGCGGCAGGGCGGGAGGTCCCGATGCCCTGCAGCAAGAGATCCATGAGAGCGGCCGCCGTCGGTTCCACATCCAGTGCGCCCCGGCCGCTGAGGTAGTGCCAACTGTGATGCTCGATGGCCCCGTAGATGGTGTCGCGCAGCAGCGCCACGGGCAGCTGGGCGCGGAAGCTGCCGTCGTCCATGCCATCGCGAATGACGCGGGTCAGCAGGCCGGTGTAGCGGCGGTTGAGCTGATGCAGCGTGGACCCCTCGTAGTCGCCCGCGCCGCGAAACTCCCGAAACATCAGGTGGCACAGCAGGGGTTCGTCGTGGATTGCCTGAAGGTGCAGGCGAATGAGGCCCGCCATCGTGTCGACGGGATTGCCGTCAGGCGTGCACAAGGCTTCGCCGTCCTCCAGCAGACGTCGATACCAGCGTGCAAGTACGGCCAGCAGCAGATCGCGTTTGCTGTCGAAGTACTTGTAGATCGTGCCCTCGACCACGGCAATGCGCGCGGCGATAGCGGCCACCGAGGTTTGCTCGAAGCCGCCCTGAGTGAAGGCATCGTGCGCGGCGTCCAGGATCATCGCCACCCGGTCGGCGCGCGCCATGCGTGGGGCGTGGGCGCGCAAGGCCGTCATCGGCCGGTCCAGGCGGGTGCGCGTTTGTCCTGAAAAGCCTGCAAACCTTCGGCGGCGTCTTCGGTGCTCGACATCACGGGCACCATTACCTGCGCGTATTCCAGTGCCTGGTCCAGGCTCATGTCGCGCATGGCGTGAAAGGCCTGCTTGCCCAGCCGGACCGCCGTCGGGGATTTGCCGACCGTGCGCGCCAGCAGCCAGTCGAGCTTGTTGTCCAGTTCGGCACGCGGCACCACGTAGTTGAAGACCCCCCATTCCAGGCCTTCGGCGGCGCTGAACTGCTCGCCGGTGATGCACATTTCCTGCAGCTTGCGCGCGGGCAGCAGACGCAGCATGTAGGGAAGGATCATCATCGGCGTCACACCGATGCGCGATTCAGTGGTGCCGATGCGGATATCGTCAGCGGCGATGGCCATGTCACAGGCGCAGAGCAGGCCGAATCCACCGGCCATGACGTGCCCATTGACGCGCGCAATCAGCGGCAGGGGGCATTCCTCGATGTACTTGAACAGCTGCACGATGTAGTGCTTGGGCTGCGAGAAATCGACGGCGAAGGCGCCCCCCTTGACGTCCTTGGCGAGATCCGCCCCGGCGCAGAAGGCCTTTTCGCCCACGCCCGTGAGCACGATGGCGCGGGCCTCCGCAGCTACCGCGTCGCGGATGCCGTCACCGATACGACCGATGACTTCCTGATTGATGGCGTTGCGGCGTTCTTCGCGGTTGATGGTGATCCACTGCACCGCGTCGCGGCGCTCGATCAGGACGGAATCGCTCATGTCGGCTCCCAGCATTCGATGTGGGGAGCCTAGAGGGCGTCTGGTGAGTCGTCCTCACCCATTTGCGCGAGGGGACGCGCGGGCGAGCCGATAAGTGCCGCCGGCCTCAGCCGCCGTAGAGATCGCGCGTCATTCGGCTGAAGAAGCGCGTGCGTGCGCGGCTGCCGAAGCAGCGCATGATGGCGGCGACCAGGCGGTTCATCCGCCCCGGAATGAAGAGCGGGCCACGACCGGCTGCCAGCGCGCGCAGTGTGTCTTCGGCCACCGCCGCGGGTGCCATCGGCATGGCGCGCTTCTGCTTGTGCTCCGGCGTGTTGTGGCGGTAGGACGGCGTGTCGATGGCGCCGGCCAGGCAGGCCATCACCGCCACGCCGTCCGTGCGCAGCTCCTCCCACAGGCTCTCGGCCAGCACGCTGTTGAAGGCCTTGCTGGCCGCGTAGCTGGCGATGAGCCCCGAGCCCTGCAGGCTGGACATGCTCGACATCAGCACGATGCCGCCGCGACCGCGTGCACGCAGCGCCGGAATCAGTGCATGGCACAGGGTGAGTGGGCCGCGGCAATTGACGTCGACGATCCCCAGATGATGGGCCAGATCCGCTGTCTCGAAGGGCGCGATGTGGGTGCGTGCCGCGTCGTACACGAGCAATCCGATATCCCGATCGCTCAGGTAGTTGGGGAGCTGGGTGGCCAGATCCGGCGCCGCAAGATCCACGACGACAGTCGCCACCTCGATGCGATACTCGGCACGCAGGCGCGTGGCGACCTGCTCCAGCGCATCGCCGCGCCTTGCGAGCAGCAACAGATGCATGCCGCGCTGGGCCAGCGCCTCGGCATAAGCAAGGCCGAGGCCTTCGGAGGCGCCGGCAACCAGCGCCCAGGGACCGAAGCGTGCGGTGAAATCGTTGGCGGACATGGGATGCTCTCTAAGAAGTCGCATGTATCTTCTCCCCAAGCCCGCCGACTGGCTTCATCCATTTCGGGGTGTTGGCGCCAGTTCAGGGTTTCAAGCGGTATCCGGTGCGGAAGATCCAGTAGATCGTCACCAGGCAGAGCAGCATGAAGAACAGCGTCATCCCCAGGCTTAGGCCGACGGCGACATCAGCGGTGCCGGTAAAGCTCCAGCGGAAGCCGCTGACCAGGTAGACCACCGGGTTGAACAGGGTCACGGTCTGCCAGAAGGGCGGCAGCATGCTGATGGAATAGAAGGTCCCGCCGAGGAAGGTGAGCGGCATGACCACCATGAGCGGCACGATCTGCAGCTTCTCGAAGCCGTCCGCCCAGATGCCGATGATGAAGCCGAGCAGGCTGAAGGTGGTGGCGGTCAGGATCAGAAAGCTCGCCATGACCACCGGATGAGCGATCTGGTAATCCACGAAGAATCGCGCGGTGACCAGGATCAGCGTGCCGAGAATCAGCGACTTGGTGGCGGCGGCCCCGACATAGCCGAGGACGATTTCGAGTGCCGAGATCGGCGCCGACAGCACTTCGTAGATCGTGCCCGAGAAACGCGGAAAATAGATGCCGAAGGAGGCATTGGAGATGCTCTCGGTCAGCATCGAGAGCATGATCAGGCCCGGTACGATGAAAGCGCCGTATTCCACCCCGTCGATCACGCCGATGCGCGATCCGATGGCGGTGCCGAAAACCACGAAGTACAGCGTTGTCGACAGTACCGGTGAGGCCACGCTCTGTAGCAGCGTGCGCGCAGTACGGGCCATTTCGAAACGGTAGATGGCTGCCACGGCGCGCCAGTTCATGCGCGACCCTCCCGCACTAGTTGCACGAAGATTTCCTCCAACGAGCTTTCCCGCGTGTGCAGATCCTTGAAGTCGATGCCGTGTGCGTCCAGTTGGCGCAGCAGGGGTGCGATACCGGTGTGCTCCTGCTGGGCGTCGAAGCGATAGATGAGTTCCATGCCGTCTTCCGATAGCGCCAGTGCCCCGCTATCCAGCGCTTCGGGCAGCGCTGTCAGCGGCGCCTGCAGGTGCAGCCGAAGCTCCTTCTGCCCCAGCTTGCGCATCAGCGCCCGCTTCTCGTCCACCAGCACGATGCGGCCATCGTTGATCACGCCGATCCGGTCCGCCATTTCCTCGGCCTCTTCGATGTAGTGCGTGGTGAGGATGATGGTGACGCCACCGGCGCGCAGGCCGCGCACCATCTCCCACATATCGCGGCGCAGCTCGACATCGACCCCGGCCGTGGGCTCATCAAGGAACAGGATGCGCGGTTCGTGTGACAGCGCCTTGGCGATCATCAGGCGGCGCTTCATGCCGCCGGACAGCTCCAGGATGCGACTGCGCCGCTTGTCCCACAGCGACAGATCGCGCAACACCTTCTCGATATGGGCGTCGTTGCGCGCCTTGCCGAACAGGCCGCGGGAAAATCGCACGGTGTTGTAGACGGTTTCGAAGGCGTCCGTGGTCAGTTCCTGCGGCACCAGGCCGATGCGTGCCCGCGCAGCGCGAAAGTCCCGCTGCACGTCGTAGCCATCGGCGAGGATCCGTCCGCCGGTAGGGCGGACCAGACCACAGATCGTGCTGATCAGGGTTGTCTTGCCGGCCCCGTTGGGGCCGAGCAGGGCGAAGATTTCGCCTTCCTCAATGTCCAGATGGACATCCTGCAGGGCGCTAAAGCCGGAATCGTAGGTCTTGCTCAGCCCTTCGACCCGAATGATCGCTGGCACGGCATGTCTCGGTGGTGGCGTGGGGTCGGGCATGATAGGCGCGCGGGGAAGAACAGGGTGTTTCAGATCAACACGAGTTTGCCTTCACTCTGGCCGGTGCCCAGCCGTTCCTGGGCCTGTGCCGCCTCGGCCAGTGGCAGGCGGTCTGCGATGACCGGGTTCAGCACGCCTTCTGCCAGCAGTTCGACCAGGCGGGCGAGATCCCTGCGATACGCCTCTGGCCGATTTCGGCGCCAGACATCCACGTTGTAGCCCGCCACTGATTTGACCTCCGAGAACAGACGCAGCGCCGAAAAGCGCGCCGCGCCCAGCACCGCCGGCAGTGCCGTGCGTAAGCGGACACGCCCCTTGGCGGCAACCGACAGGGCGCCATAGCACACCAGTGTTCCGGTGGGGGCAAGCAGTCGCCAGGAACGGCGGGTTTCGCGGCCCCCAACGGCGTCCAGCACGGCATCCACACCGCGGCCATCGGTCAACTCCGCGACCCGGGCGGCGATATCCTCCTGTCGGTAATCGATGGGAATGCCGCCCAGACTGCGTACGCGATCATGCTTGGCGGCCGAGCAAAGGCCGATCACGCGGAGGCCGAAGTGGCGCCCCAATTCGAGAACGGCGGTGCCGACGCCGCCCGCCGCGGCGTGGACCAGGACCGTGTTATCTCGTTCCAGGCTCGCCACCCGGAACAGCATCTGCCAGGCGGTCAGGTAGTTCAGCACCAGGGCAACGGCCTGCGCCGGGTCGACATGCTCCGGCACGGCGACGCATTGATCCGCAGGCAGCAGGCGGTACTCGGCGTAGCTGCCGTGTACGGTCAGCGCGGCCACGCGCATCCCGGGCTGCCATGTGTCCGGCACTTCCGGCCCGACGGCTTCGATTTCGCCGACGATGTCGTAGCCGGGCGTTCGCGGCCAGGGCAACTGGATGGGGTAGACGCCTTCACGAATCATGAGGTCGGCGAAAGCCACGCCGGCCGCGAGCATACGCACGCGGATCTCGCCTCTGCCCGGCGGCGCGACCGTGACATCGCGCAACTCCAGGCGCTCTGGTCCGCCGCGTCGTAGGGCCTGGACCTGCTGGCAGGCAATGGGGGTTGCGGATGCCTTGTCGGGATCAACCATGTCGCGCGTCTCAACTCGTCCGAAGGGGGGGAGTATGAAGCAGTGAATCCCGGCTACGGTGATAGCACAAGGGTCACAGGAGACAGCCACCATGGAAAGCAGCGATGAGGCGCGGGATGCCGCCATCGATGCCCTGCTCGACAAGCAGGCGCTGATGGAATTGATCCACGCCTACGCCAACGCAGCGGATCGGCACGATCATGACAAGATGCGGGCGCTGTATCACCCCGATGCGATTGACGATCATGGACATTTCTCCAAGGGGCCGGCGATGGATTTCATCGACAAGCTTCCCGAGATTCAGCGTGCGATGGCCATCCTTCACCACAACATCACCACGGTGAATCTCAAGCTCGACGGGAGCCATGCGGAAGGCGAGGTCTATGTGCTGGCGATGCACCAGGTGCGTCAGGAGGAAAGGCTCTTCGACGTGCTGATCGGCGGTCGCTATTTCGACCGCTACGAGAAGCGCAATGGGATCTGGAAATTCAGCTACCGCGCCATCGTCGCTGACTGGGCCTGGACCTCGGATCCGAGCGCGGTAGACCTCTCCCATCCCTTCCTGCAAGGCGCGCATATTGGTTGTCCGGGACCGCAAGATCCTTCCTATGCCTTCTTCTCGCGTCTCCGGCGCGGTCAACGCTAAGCGGAGGATAGGTGGTGCGTGATTTGCTGTGGTTGGACGCCGATGCGCTCTGGGCCACCGCGATGGGGGATGCCATGCCCTCACCATTGACCGGTACCTCGGTACTCGGCGTGGATCTGAAGACCACCGAAGGCTGGAATCCCACACAACGGGAGCGCCTCGGTCGCTGGCTGACAGATGCGGGTTGCGTGGTCCTGGGTCTCGGTCAAGGCGGCGAGGCGCTGGCTGACGCCTGTGACGTGGTGCTGCCGGAACGCGCGACCGCGGCGCCGCTGCTCGACACCATCCATCGGGCCCCGTTGGCCTGTGCAACGGCCATGCAGTTGCTGCGCCGGAGTGAGGGAGTGACACTGGAAGCCGCCCTGCACGCGGAGTCGCTGGCCTACGCCAGCCTGCAAGCCGGTCCGGAGTACCGTCGCTGGTTGGGCGGTCACCGGCCCAAACCGGTGATCGTGGCAGAGACCGGCCCCGCGGTTCTGATGGCGCGCGAGAATCAGCGTCTGCAACTGCGTCTGAACCGTGCCTCGCGCCGCAACGCCATGTCGGTGGAAATGCGCGACGCACTGCTGGAGGCGCTGGCATTGGTGGCGGACGACGATTCTATTGAGCAAGTCGATCTGGATGCTCTTGGGCCTTGCTTCTCCACGGGCGGAGACCTAGATGAATTTGGCACTGCGCCAGACCCGGTCGCAGGCCACCTGGTGCGCTGTCTGGCATTGCCTGGGCGGGCGTTAGCGCGCTGTGCGGCGCGAGTGCGCGTCCATCTGCATGGCGCCTGCGTGGGTTCGGGGATTGAATTTCCCGCCTTTGCCGGTGTGGTGTCGGCCCGCGCGGATAGCTGGTTTCAGCTGCCCGAACTCGGCTTTGGCCTCATCCCCGGCGCCGGCGGCTGTGTCAGCATCCCGCGCCGTATCGGCCGTCAGCGTACCGCCTGGATGATGCTGTCTCGTGCGCGCGTAGACGCCTACACAGCACACGCCTGGGGGCTGGTCGACGTAGTGCGCGAGGCGGCGCCCTGACCTCGCCCAATTGCATGAGTCCGCCCCGGAAGGCAGGAGCTATGCTCGAGAGATTCATGCAGGAGGTAGGCAAGCGATGAGTGCTGTTCTCGAATTCGATCAGGCCCAGGATCCGCCGCGAGCGCGCGGTCTGCCCTTGCTCGGCAACACCCTCGATATGGCGCGCGGTCCGGCGGAGTTCTTCGTCAAGCTGTATCGCGAATACGGTCCGGTGAGCCGCATCTCGGTACTTGGCAATAGCTACACCGTGATTGCTGGTCCCGAGGCCGCGAATTTCGTCGGTTCCCGCGAAGGCAAGGACTGCCTGCGATCCAAGGAGTTCTGGCAGGGCCTGGTTGAGGAATACGGCGCAACGCGGACGCTGACCGGCGAAGATGGCGAATCGCACAAGGAACTGCGCAACATCATGCGCCGCGG
>JALEHA010000089.1 GCA_022763315.1 Algiphilus sp. | reverse complement strand
GGCGATACGGTTTCGGCGCGGGCTTGCGGGTCGATACCGCAATCGCCGAGCAATGTCCTGGAACACACCCCGGACAGGGCATTTCCCAGGGTTTTGCGGCGCTGTGAGAAGCCCGCGCGCAACAGGCGATCGAGCGCCCTCGGAGCATGCAGCGGCGGCACCGGGCTGCGGGGTCGCAGACGCACCACGGTGGAGGTGACTTTGGGGGCGGGACGGAAAGCGCCCGGGGCGACATCGAACAACGGCTCTACTGTCGCGTGCGCCGCCAGGGCGACGGTGAGGCGGCCGTACTGCTTGGAGCCGACCGCTGCCCCCATGCGGTCGACCACTTCCTTCTGCAGCATGAAATGCATGTCCGCGATGCGGTGGGCATAGCGCAAGACGTGAAAGAGCAGCGGCGTAGAAATGTTGTAGGGCAGATTCCCGACCAGGCGGATCGCTCCGTTGGCGGAAGCCAGAGCGTCAAGATCGACCTGCAACGCATCCTGGTGCAGCAGCGTGAAGCGGTCGCCGAAACGGGCCTGCAGACCGGCGAGCAGACGCGCATCCAATTCGATAGCCGTCAGCGTGGCACCCGACTCGATGAGCGCGCTGGTCAGCGCACCCTCACCGGGACCGATCTCGACAATCATGTCCCCCTGGCGCGGGGCAATGGCGCGGATGATGCGCTCGACCACGCGCCGGTCGTACAGATAATTCTGGCCGAAACGCTTGTCGGCGCGCGGGCGCTCCGGCGTCATGGTGTCGCTCGCTGCGCGCAGCAATCCGCCGCCATGGCGATCGCGGCGGCGAAGCTTCCGCCATCGGCGGTGCCCGTCCCTGCGAGGTCCAGCGCCGTGCCGTGGTCTACCGACAGGCGAAGAATGGGCAGGCCGAGGGTGATGTTGACGGCGGTGCCGAATCCCGCGTACTTGAGCACCGGCAGGCCCTGATCGTGGTACATGGTCAGCACGGCATCGAGCCCGCGCAGGTGCCGCGGCGTGAACAGCGTGTCCGCTGGCAGCGGTCCTTCGACCTGTGCACCCTGGGCGCGCAGTGCGTCAATCACGGGTGCGATGATCGTCGCATCCTCCTCACCGAGATGTCCTGCCTCGCCAGCATGCGGATTCAGACCGCTGACTGCCACCCGCGGCTGTGCAATGCCGAAAGTGGCCCGCAGATCGTGCAACAACACCTGCAGCGACTGACGCAGCAATTCCGGAGTGAGTGCGGAGGCCACCTGGCGCAGCGGAAGATGAGTAGTGACCAGGGCCACCCGCAACGGCCTGGGTTGCGTATTTGGCGCTACCAGCATCATCACCGGCAGCGGGGCGCCCGTCGCGGCGGCAAGATACTCGGTGTGCCCACGAAAGTCCGGGTAGCCGCCGTCGATGATGGCGGATTTCTGGATCGGTCCCGTCACCATGGCCTGAGCGGTTCCCGTGCGGCAGGCCGCCACCGCCAGATCGAGCGTGGCAAGCACGTGACCCGCATTCCCTGCTTCCGGTCGCCCCGGCGGCGCATTGCGGTAGCCCGGCACCGGCCAGACGCAGAGACCGTGGTCAAGGTCATTCGTGCTCGGAGGCTGGCCCGGGGCGATGCAGCGTATGTCGATGTCCACGCCCAATTGCTGCGCACGTTGCTCGAGCAGTAGCGGATCGCTGGCGACCACCATGCGCGCCCGGCCTTGGCCCACACCCTGCTGGGCGCTGGCGATCACCAGGTCCGGCCCGATCCCCGCGGGCTCGCCCGGCGTGACAACGAGCAGCGGCGGGTGCGGCTCAGGCGTCTTCTTCACCCAGGCGATACTCGATGTAGGCTTCGTCGCGAAGGCGGCGGAGCCAGATCTCGTACTCCTCCTGCATGCGGCGCTCGCCGATGACCTGGCGTGCGCGCTGGCGACGCAGTTCCTCGGTAGCGTCGCGTTCGCGGCGGTCGATGACTTCCGCGATGTGCCACCCGAACTCGCTGCGGAAGGGGCGAGAGCGCTCGCCCGGTTCCAGCGCGTCGATCTGGCGCTGGAAGGCATCGACCATCTGGCCGGGCGCCTGCCAGCCAAGGTCGCCGCCGTCGTTCTTCGAGCCCGGGTCATCAGAGAATTCACGCGCCAGCTCGGCGAAGTCGGCGCCTTCATTGAGGCGTTCGCTGAGCGAGAAAGCACGCTCGCGTGCGGCGTCTTCGTCCATCAGTTCATCGGGTTGAATGAGGATGTGGCGCGCGCGCGTCTCGGTCACCATCTGGCGGTCAGTGCTGCCGCGGCGTTCTTCCACCCGCAGGATGTGGTAGCCGCTGGTGGCATCGACAATGGGGGCGAGCTCGCCGGGCGCGACCGCAGCAATGGCGCGGGCGAAGGCCGGCGGTAATTCCGCAAGGCGGCGCCAGCCGAGGTCGCCACCCTCAAGGGCCTGCTGGCCGTCCGACTGGGCAGCGGCCAGGGCGGCGAAATCCGCGCCTTCCTGCAGCTGCTGGCGGATATCACGCGCCTTGTCGCTGGCGGCTTGGCGTTCTTCCGGGCTGGCACCGTCGCCTACCGATATGAGGATGTGGGACAGTCGTACCTCGCTGTCGCCGACATCGTCCTCCTGGGCCAGATAGGCGTCGACGTCATCCTCGCTGATGTTGATGCGCGCCTGCAGCTCGCGCTGACGCAGCCGCTGGGTGATGATCTCGTCGCGAATGCTTTCCCGTACCTCGAGATAGTCGCGGCCGTCCTGGCGCAGCTGTCGCGCGAACTCCGCCTGGCTCATCCCATTGCGCTGGGCGATGCCGGTAATGACGTCGTTCAGCTCACGGTCGTCGACGCGGATTCCAGCCTCGCGCGCCCGCTGCGTCTGGATGCGTGTCAGTACCAACCGCTCCAGTACCTGGTCGCGCAGCTCTGCGCGCGGGATGTTCTGTACCCCGCGCTGGCGCAGCTGATCGCGCGCGTCGCTCATGGCGGCTTCGAGTTCGCTTTTCAGGATGACGCCGTCGTTGACCACCACCAGAATGCGGTCGATCGGGCTGGCGGCATGGGACGTACTGGCAACGAGGAAGGTGACCAGGGCCAGCAAAAAGGGGCGCAATGGCATGGATGTGCGAGGGCAAGAGACTGAGCCCGCAACGATAGCATGGGCTTCGACTGCGGCCTCTTAGAAGCCGCTGTAGGCGTTGCGCCCGCCGTTGCTGCTGCCAAAGCCTCCCAGGCCCTTGAGCTGGAACTGCAGCAGCACGCCACTATCGAATTCGCCGTCGTTGGTGGCGATGTGCCGACGGTACATGAGCTGGGCGCTCCAACAGCAGCTGTCGTAGGAAACGCCGGCCAGGGTCTCCAGGCTTTGCTCAAAGCGCAAGGAGGTGCGCCAGCGCCCGGTCAGCGCCAAGCCACCCACGACCGGCCATCGCGCCTGCAGGTCCGCCTGCTCGAGCTGATCGCGTCGGTAGCGGTAGGCGATGCTCGCCCGACGGCCATTGTCATCGAAGCGGAGCCGCGACAAGGTGCGGTTGAACTGCGTGTTCTCGGGCGACCACAGGGTGGCGATTTCGGCCGTTATGCGGCGCGACAGCCGGTAGTCGAAGGCGGTGATCACATCAGTGACGCCGCTGGGCGCCGCGCCGATGCCGTCGAGGGTCACCCGCGAGCGTTCAAAGCGCACGAGTTGGCCGATGGTGGCGCTCCAGCGCACATCGCCGCTGTCGGCGTCGAGCAGGCGGCTGGTCACAGCGGCCGCGAGCTGGTTGGCGTCGGCGATGCGGTCGATACCGCTGAAGCGGTTATTGGCGAACAGCTGGATGATGTCGAAATCGGTTTCGCCACTATCGAACACCGGGATGCGGTCTTGGTTGCGAAACGGTGTGTGGAGATAGAACAGCTGTGGCTCCAGCGTCTGCCGGTTGCCGCCCTCGGTGCGGCGGTCGAAGCGCAGCCCTGTTTCTGCGCTGATGCTGGGCAGGCTGCGCGTGATGTGGTCAGGCTGTCCGGGTTCGGCGTTGCGCAGGTCATAGCCGGTATAGCGCCACTCCACCCGGGTCCCCGCGAACCAGCCGTTGCGGTCGACGAAAGTCCGGAGGTAGGGATTGAGGTGGTAGCGCTGTCCTTCGACCAGACTGTCGGCGTCGAAATTGACGTAGCGCGCGTCCAGGCCGGCGCGCGTGAACAGCACGCGTCCGGGTGTGGTGGCGATGAAGCGCAGCTGCGGCAGGCGGCGATAAGGCCGTTCCTGGCGCGCAAGGCTGGGGTCCAGCGTCTGGAAGCTCGAGATCCGCATGATGGCGGTGTATTCCGCCGGCGCGTTGTAGACCATGCGGAGCTCGCGCGGCAGGAAGGTCAGTGCGCTTTCGTTGAGCTCGGAACCGAGGTCGTCAAAGTAGGCAGAATCGCTGACCTCGGCGTAGTCGATGTCGAGTGACAGGCGGTCATTGATCAGACCGCGATGGCGCAGGCGGCCATAGGCCCGATCCTCGTCCGTTCGTTGGTCGTTGCCGAGGTACTCGTATTCCAGCGAGGCGGTACGGTGCTCGCCGAGATAACGGAAGGTGGAGCCCATCTGCAGGCCACGCCGAGTCAGCCAGCGCGGGTCGATCTGCAGATCGTAGTTCGGCGCCAGATTCACGTAGAGCGGCCAGCTGATGTCCATGCCGTTGCGCGACGAGGTGCCGATGCTGGGGTAAAGCCAGCCGGTGCGGCGCGCGTTGTCGAGCGGGAACTGCAGCCAGGGCAGATACAGCACCGGCACGTCGAAGACCCGGAGCCGGGCGTGCGTGGCAGTGCCGAGGCCCGAGGCGCGGTCCAGTTCGATTTCAGCAGCCTGCAGCGACCAGGCGCGGCTGTCCGGTGCGCAGGTGGTATAGCGCACGCCGGACAGTGTCGCTGTGCCGGCTTCCGACAGCACCATGCGCTCGGCACCGGCGCGTGCGCGGGCTTCACTGAGCACGATCTGGCTTTGCTCGAAGGTGCCGGTGCCCTTGTCGATATCGAAACGCATGCCATCGCTACTGACGTAGAGGCCTTCCTCCCGAAACTGACTGCGACTGTCGATTTCGACCAGTCTGCGGCTGGTATCGAAGCGCAATCGCTCGGCCTGAAAGGCGCGGCGACCGTCACTGAGGCGCACATCGCCCCGCAGCGTCGACAGGCCGTCGCGGATCAGCTCGGCCGCGTCGGCATCGAGCTGAATGGCATCGGTGGCACCCCCCAGGGCCGGTGCATCCTCGGGCAGGGGCTGAACGCACTGGCCCGGCGCGGCGACGGCCTGGACCGACCAGCAGACGAGCCAAGCCGCCGCCAGAATGGGAGGTCGAAACCCCTGCATTGCACCCCTGTCGCTGCTCGAAAAAAGAGCGTTGCAGTATCGCATGCCCGGCCGCGCACAATTGCGCGCCAGCCGGCCTGCGCATAGGCTTGCTCGCCACATGACCGAACCAGCCCTCTCCCTTCCGGACTTGCAGTCACTGCCTGACGAACGCGCGCGCGCGGCGGTGTGTTGGGCGGCGGCGCGTCTGGACACGCCCGTGACCGCCGTCGCGCCGGCCTCGGCAGACGCCAGTTTCCGCCGCTATTTCCGGGTGCATGGCGCCACCGGGTCGCGCATCGTCATGGATTCGCCACCGGCGCAGGAGGACAGTACGCCCTTCCTGCGCGTGGCGGAGTTGATGCGGCAGGCGGGGCTGCGCGTGCCCATGGTCTACGCCGCCGACCTTGCCCAGGGCTTCCTGCTGCTCAGCGATCTGGGAACGCGCACCTTTCTCGATGCCATGACCGTGGACAACGCGGAGGGCTACTTCGCGCGCGCCCACACCGCTCTGCTGCTCTGGCAGGGGGCCACACGCACGGGGCTGCTGCCGGCCTACAGTCATTCCCTGTTGGCGCGCGAGGTCGCCTTGTTCCGCGAGTGGTATCTCGGTCGTCATCTGCAGTTGACCCTTGACCACGAGGAACAGGCCGCCCTGCACGCGGTCGAGGCTGTGCTGGTGCAACGCGCGCTGGCGCAGGGGCAGGTCTTCGTGCACCGTGATTTCATGCCCCGCAACCTCATGGACAGCGAGCAGGATGCCGCGGGGGTGCTCGACTTCCAGGACGCGGTGGTGGGGCCGGTGAGCTACGACGCCATCTCGCTGTACCGCGACGCTTTTGTCAGTTGGCCGGATTCGCTGGTGCAGGACGGGCTCGATCGCTACCACCAGGCCGCGCGCGCCGCCGGGCTGCCGGTGCCGACGAGCCGCACAGCCTTCCAGGCCGATTGCGACTGGATGGGATTGCAGCGCCATCTCAAGGTGACGGGCATTTTCGCGCGGCTGACCTTGCGCGACGGCAAGCCGAAATACCTGGCCGACACGCCCCGCTTCATCGATTACATCATGGCGGTGGCGCCACGCTACCCCGAGCTGCTTCCGCTGGCGCGGCTGGTCGAGCGCCACGTTCTGCCGCGTTTGCCATGAAGGCGATGATCCTCGCCGCCGGGCGCGGACAACGCCTGCGTCCCGATACCGACCATACCCCCAAGCCGTTGCTGCCCATCGCTGGCGAGCCGCTGATCACACATCATTTGCGCAAGCTGGCGGCGTCCGGCTGCCGCGACGTGGTGATCAATACCGGCTGGTTGGGAGCGCAACTCCCCGCTGCGCTGGGGGATGGCGCAGCCTGGGGCGTGCGCATCCACTATTCGCCCGAAGGCTGGCCGGCGCTGGAAACCGGTGGCGGCATTCGGCGCGCGCTGCCACTGCTCGGCGCCGATCCCTTCCTGCTGATCAACGGGGATGTCTGGACGGACGCCGACTACGCGCAACTGCTTGGAAGGCCGCTGGCCGCGGAGGACCATGCCCATCTATGGCTGGTGGACAATCCGAAGGGCCACACTGCTGGTGATTTTGCTGTGGTCGAGGGGCGTCTGTGCAACACCGGCAGCCGCAAAACCTACAGCGGCGTTGCCCTGCTGCGGCCAGCATTGCTGGCTGGAGCCCCGGAGGGCGGCTTTCCACTGGCGCCGTGGCTGCGCAAGGCGGCGGATGCGAATCGCGCATCGGCCGCCTTGCTGCCCGGGCGTTGGTGCGATGTCGGCACGCCGGAGCGGCGCGCCGCACTCGAAACAGCGTTGCTTGCGCCCTAGCCTGCGGCCTGCCGGGCGAGCAGCGTTTCGGCCTGTTCGTCGGCGTGGTAGGAGCTGCGCACCATAGGGCCGCTGGCGACATGGGCGAAGCCCATCGCCTCACCGCGCGCCTTCAGTTGCGCGAACTCGTCGGGGTGGACATAGCGCTCGACCGGGTGGTGATGCTTGGTCGGCTGTAGATACTGACCCAATGTGAGCATGTCGACGCCGTGCGCGCGCAGGTCCTGCATCACAGCTTCGACTTCTTCATTGGTCTCCCCCAAGCCCAGCATGAGCCCGGATTTGGTGGGGACTTCCGGATGCACAGCCTTGAAGCGCTCGAGCAGGTCAAGGGACCACTCATAGTCGGAACCCGGTCGGGCCTGGCGGTAGAGGCGCGGCACGGTTTCGAGGTTGTGGTTGAACACGTCCGGCGGATGATCGTTGAAGATCGCCATGGCCGGATCCATGCGCCCACGGAAATCCGGCACCAGTACTTCGATGCGCACCTGCGGCGAGCGCAGGCGGATCTCGTCGATGCAGGCGGCGAAGTGTCCGGCACCGCCATCGCGCAGGTCATCGCGATCCACGCTGGTGATGACGACGTAATTCAGTCCGAGGCGGGCGATGGTGTCGGCCAGATGGGCAGGTTCGTCAGGGTCCAGCGCATCGGGGCGCCCGTGCGAGACATCGCAGAAGGGACAGCGGCGCGTGCAGATATCGCCCATGATCATGAAGGTTGCCGTGCCCTTGGAGAAGCACTCGCCAAGATTGGGGCAGGAGGCCTCTTCGCACACGGAGTGCAACTTCTGCTCGCGCAACAGGGATTTGATGCGCGCCACTTCGGCGGCATTGCCCATGCGCGAGCGGATCCAGGACGGCTTACGCTCGCGTTGCTGGGTCGCTTCGATCTTGACGGGGATGCGCGCCATCTTTTCGGCGGCATCCATTTTGGTGCCCGGCGCCATGGAGGGACGGCGGGTACGCGGGGAGTCTACGGCGGAGCTCACGGCAGGCCTCGCAACGATGCGTGGACCCGAGAGTTTAGCGCGACTGGCCGGCCTGCCGCAGATTTTCGGCAGCGGTGTCCGAATGCTGTAGGGGGCGTGTCGGCAAGACGCCGCTGCGGCGCCGGGTGTGCTCGCTCCGCGTCTGGGCGGCGGCATCGCCCATGCCGAGGGCGGTGAGTACCGCCTGCCGGGCCTGCCGGCTCATCGGTGCGCGGCCACCCTCGCAGGACACCACCGGCAGCAATGTCGCTTCCACGCGCAACGCCGGAGTGGCGAGGATACGCAGCAAATGCGGGAAGAAGTCATCGTCGCCAATGAAGGGGGCGACCGCGCTACCGTCCGGCGCCGGGCTGTAGCGGAGTGCGAGCGGCTGCGCCGGACACTGGCTGGCCACCGCGGCGTCAAAGATGCGCGCGTGGAAGACGCGTACGGTAGAGCCGTCGGTGGTGGTGCCCTCCGGAAACAGCACGACGGAACCGCCTGACTGCATGTGCGGTTGCAGGCGCTCGACCAGTGCTTTGGAACTGCCGCTGCCGCGGCGGATGAAGAAGGCGCCAGCCGCTTGTGCCAGCCATCCGATCAAGGGCCACTCGCGCACTTCGCGCTTCGCGATGAAGCGCGCCGGAAGCTGTGCGCCAATCACGACGATATCCAGCCAAGAGATGTGGTTGGCAACCACCAACCGTGCCTCGGGGTCGCGCTCGCCCTGCCACTGCACGCGGATATGCAGGACACCGAGCAGCCGCTGATACCACCACTGCGCCAGCGGCTCCGGTCGGATGCGCCGGAAGCTGAGACCGACCACCAGCGCCATGACCAGGGCGAGCAGCAGCAGCAAAACGACCCGTGTGCCCCGCCACCAGCGCCGCGGTGCTGAGATGCGCGCCTTTGGGTTCACGCGCTCAGGCGGCCAGACGCTTGGCGGTACTGCCCTCGGCGCGCTTCAGGAAATGGCGCGCATAGCGGGGGTTCAGTTCACTGACATTGAGCAGCATGAACACGTCAGCGCACTGGAAATCGCGGTCCCAGTAGGGCTCGCCGCAGGCCTTCGCGCCCAGGCTGAGATAGGCCTTGAGCAGTGGCGGCATGCGCACCTTGAGTGCATCGACATCGCTTTGCGGCTGATCGGCGCGCGGCAGGGGCTGGTAAGGCCGCACCTGGTGACGGGCCTCCGCCATGTGACGGCGGCGGATGGTTTCGAGCATTGAGTGTGCACGCGCGCCGCCATCGTCGAGGCCGATGCTCGCGCAGCCGAACAGGTAGTCGAAGCCCTCGCCGGTGATGATGCGCGCCACGCCCTGCCAGAGCGCGGCAATGACGGTGCCGTTGCGATAGTCGGCATCGACGCAGGTGCGGCCCAGTTCGAGCACGCGACCCGGCAGGCTGTGGATCATTTCCAGATCGAATTCACCGGCCGAGTAGAAGCCGCCGGCGCGCGCGGCCTGCTCGTCGCTGAGCAGCCGCGTGCTGGCGACCACGGCACCGGAGTGGGTGTCGCGCACCAGCAGATGGCGGCAGAAGTCGTCGTAGCGGTCGCGGTCCAGGCCGCTGCCGCCATCGTCGATCTCGGCCCCGAGTTCACCGGCAAAGACGCGATAGCGCAGCTGCTGGCTTTCGGCGACCTCCTGGGTGTCGCGCGCGAGGGCGACGTGAAAACGGGATCCCGAGGCGTCCGGGGTGAGGCCAGTCACGGACATAGCGCACAACCTTAAAGAGAATGGTGCGCACTCTATGAACCCGCGGTTGCTCCAACGTGACGCGATCGTGAAGATTGCGTGACGGTTACCGTCAGGTCAGCTGGGCGGTCAAACGGCGCCGATGGAAGGCCGCCTCGCTGGTGCCCTCAGTCTTCGTCCTGCTTGCGGCCAAAGGCGGCGCTGAAGCGGTTCACCAGCAGACAAAACAGATCGGCGGTGCGCTCGGCGTCATACAAGGCCGAGTGTGCCTCGTTGGCGTCATAGGGCAGGTCGGCCGCTTCCAACGCCCGCGCCAGTACGGTTTGCCCCAGCGCGGCACCGGCCAAGGTAACCGTGTCGAATACCGAGAACGGGTGAAACGGGCTGCGCTTGTAGTTCGTGCGCGCGATGGCGGCGTTCATGAAACCAAGATCGAAGTGGGCGTTATGGCCGACAAGAATGGCGCGTCGGCAGCCGCATTCCGAGACCGCGCGCCGGATGGGGCGGAAAATGCGGTCGAGGGCTTCGCGTTCAGCCAGTGCCATGCGCAGTGGATTGTCGACTTTGATGCCATTCACCTCCAGCGCGGCCTGTTCGATGTTGGCGCCGGCAAAGGGCTGGACGTGAGTGCACAGGCTTTCGCGCGGCACCACGCGCCCATCCTGTTCCACGCCGAGAATGACCGCGCCGATTTCCAGCAGTGCGTCGGTGTCCTTGTTGAAACCACCGGTTTCCACATCCACCACCACGGGCAGGAAGCCGCGGAAGCGGTGGGCGATCACACGGTTTTCATTGGACGGCATGGGGCAGGGAAGAACGCGACGGACAGTGAGACTCTAGCACCCGTCCTATAATTCCCGATTCCTCAGCATTTCCGGAATCCTCATGAGCGGCATCACAAAGGTTGCGCTGGCCTACTCTGGCGGCCTGGACACCTCGGTCATCCTCAAGTGGCTGGCGGATACCTATCACTGCGAAGTGGTGACCTTCACGGCGGATCTCGGCCAGAAGGAAGACCTGTCGCACATTCGCGGCAAGGCGGAGTCGCTGGGCGTGCGTGAGATCTACGTGGACGATCTGCGCGAGGAATTCGTGCGCGACTATGTCTTTCCGATGTTCCGCGCCAACGCCATCTACGAAGGCGAGTATCTGCTCGGCACCTCGATCGCGCGCCCCCTCATCGCCAAGCGGCTGGCCGACATCGCGCGCGAGACCGGCTGCCAGGCCATCGCCCACGGCGCAACCGGCAAAGGCAATGACCAAGTCCGCTTCGAGCTGGGTGTGGCTGCACTGACGCCGGATGTCCGCATCATCGCGCCCTGGCGCGAATGGGATCTGAATTCGCGCGAGCGTCTGCTGGCCTATGCCGCCGAGCACGGCATCGAGATCGAGAAGAAGAAGGGCGGTGGCTCGCCCTACTCGATGGATGCCAACGCATTGCATATCTCCTATGAAGGGGGCGGTCTGGAGGACCCTGACTGGACGCCTGAAGAAGATATGTGGCGCTGGACCGTCTCGCCCGAGGCGGCTCCGGACGCTGCGGAAATCATCACCATCGATTTCGAGAGTGGCGATCCAGTGGCACTCAACGGGCAGACCCTCAGCCCCTACGCGCTGCTCGATGCCCTGAACGTACTCGGCGGCCGTCATGGCATCGGCCGTCAGGATTTGGTCGAAAACCGCTACGTCGGCATCAAGTCGCGCGGCTGCTATGAAACCCCTGGCGGCACCATCCTGCTGCGCGCGCACCGCGCCATCGAATCACTGACGCTGGACCGCGAGGCCGCCCACCTCAAGGACGAGCTGATGCCGCGCTATGCGGAATTGATCTACAACGGTTACTGGTGGAGTCCGGAGCGCGAGATGCTGCAGGCCGCCATTGATGCCTCGCAGCGCAACGTGCGGGGGCGCGTCCGGGTCAAGCTGTACAAGGGCAATGTCATCATCGAAGGCCGCAGTTCAAGTGCATCGCTGTTCGACGCCAAGCTGTCCACCTTCGAGGACGATGAAGGGGCCTACAACCAGAAGGACGCCGAAGGCTTCATCCGGCTGAACGCCCTGCGCCTGCGCGCCACCGCACAACGCGATCGCTGAGCGCTTCGGGGGCGTCCATCGGCGCACAAAAAAACCGGGGCCAACAGGCCCCGGTGATGAAAGGCTATCGCCTATGGTGTGTGTCTACCGCATCTCGGACAGTAGCGAGGCGTCGGTGACCAGTTCGCGTACGCCATGCGGCGCCTTCTCCTCGAAGACATTGTCCTTGCACCAGGCGCTCAGACTGTTGATGTCCAGCTTGGCGCACTGCGGGCGGACGCTCCAGTGCACCTGTAGCGGTGAGCAGGTCGCTTCGTCATAGCTCGGGCCTGTCGTCGAGCCGAGATACTGCACCGGCGCGCCGGTGCCGACGGGTAGCGCCTTGGGCTGCGGCTTGCCGTTGACGGCGTGGCCCTGGTAGGCGACTTCCATGAAATCCAGTGCGTTCGGATCGTTGACCAGAGTGTAGACCTGCGCTTCGACGCGTAGCGTTGGATTGACGCAGTTCTCGGTGAGACAGGAGCCCAGGCCCTTGCCCGGGGTCGCGGGGCAGGAACTGAATACCCAGTGGACTTCCACGGTGTCGCCAGGCTGCAGGTCGGTGCAGTGATTGACCTTGGGCGCTTTCAGCTCGGCCTTGGTCAGGGTGGTGGCTATCTCACACTGGTAGCCGGCGCCCACGCCATCATCGCGCGAGGTGGTCTTGAGGATCGCGTATTCCGGAGCGCGATGCTCGGCATTCTCGTGCAGGTGGATGTTGCACAGATGCATTTCCGCCGGGGCGGGGGCGGCGCCAAAGATGAGCGGATTTTCCCCGGTGGTTACCGCGATGTCGCGAGGGGATTGCGGCCCGAATCCGGTGCACACCTCTGCGGCCACCGCGAAAGGAACCAAGAGGGCGAGGCCCAAAGTGCAGCGGGATAACAAAGAATGGTCAGACATGGTCGCTCCCTTCGTACGGTTGTTTACCCAGCACGTACTGTCGACCGGAGCGGCTGAAAAGGGCCTATCGAATTCATGAAAAACAGATGAACAGAGGGGCCGACCGCAGGCAGACGGCGCCTCCACACCCCTGGCGTATAGTGGCGGCAAATCGCGGAGCGTGGCCTTGGTCGAGGGGAGTCTCCAGCTGTATTTCCAGGCGTATCTGTTGGTGGCGCTGGTGTGCGCCGGCATGGGCGTGGCCTTCTTCGTTGCCGACCGTCGGACGCCAAGCAGCCGGGCGCTGGCGCTGGCCTTCGCCGCCATCGGCCTCAGCCTGTGGCTGCACATGGTGCTGCCGCAGTGGTTCGATGTCCCCCTGTGGCTGTGGCGCAGCTTCGTAGCGGTCGACGGCATTGCCATGGTCGCCTTGCTGCAGTGGATCTACTACGTGCGCGCCACCCTGCCCTCTGCGGCATTGCGCACCCGCACCGGCGACACACTGGTGCGCCTCGGGCAGGGCTCGGCCGCGGTCTATGTCCTGCTTGGCGTGGTGGCTCCGGCCGCGCGGGACGCGCATTTTCTCAACGCCTTGGCGCTGGACGGCTCCCCGCATCATCTGTGGTTCTGGGCCTTTGCGTCGCCGGTGCTGGTGAGCAGCGTGAGCGGTACCCTGTCCCTGCTGCTGCTATTGAATCGCCGGCCCGATGCACTCGAGCAATTGCGGGTCTTCGCCATGCTGTTGGCCATCCCTTTGCTGGGCGCAAGCTTTGCGCTGCCGCCGCAGTGGGCGCCGATCTCACTACTGCTCGGGGCGCTGGTTTTCCTGATTGGCGCCATGCGCTACCACGTCGAGCAGGGCCGCCGCGGCGAATTCATGGCTCAGTTCCTTTCGCCGCAGGTCGCCGATCTCGTGCGCCGTCATGGTTTGGAGGGCGCGACCGCCGCCGCCAAAATGGAGATCAGCGCGGTTTGCATCGACTTGCGCGGCTTCACCGGCGTCACTGCCGAGACGGACTCGGAGGCGGTGCTCTCGGTGCTTCGTGAGTACTATGCCGCCGTGGGGCAGGTCGCGGCGCGCTTCGGCGGCACCATCAAGGATCAGGCAGGAGATGGCGTACTCATTCTGGTGGGCGCCCCCGTCGCGGATCCCGAGCATCGCCGTCATGCCATCGATATGGCCTGCGCCCTCAAGTCGCTTGGCGACGCGCTCAGCGCGAAGTGGCGGGCAAGCGGGCTGGATCTCGGCGTCGGCGTGGGCGCGGCCAGCGGCACCGTCGCGGTGGGCGTGATCGGCGAAGGTGGACGCCGCGAGTACACCGCGGTCGGCAACGCCGTCAATCTGGCGGCGCGCTTGTGCGCCCAAGCGGCCGACGGCGACGTCCTGCTGGCACCGGACATGGTCGAGGCGGTCGAACGCTCTGGCGATGCGTGCTTCGAAGCGGTGGCGACGCCGATGCAGCTCAAGGGGCTGCCAGAGCCAATCCAGCCGCTGCGTCTCTGCTAAGCATCCGGCGTCCCATTCAGCGCGCGCAGCACGCGATCCACCGTTAGCAGCTGGGGCAGGACCTCGGGCTCGGCGCCTGGGCGGTACACCACATACAGCGGTACGCCATTGCGACCGAACGCCGCGAGGGCGCGCGTGATGCGCGGGTCGCTGCGCGTCCAGTCCGCCTTCAGGTACTGCACGTCATCGCCCGCCAGTGCTGCCTGCACCGGCTGCGACGACAGTGTGGTGCGCTCGTTCGCCAGGCAAGTGATACACCAGTCAGCCGTGAAGTTGACGAACACGGTCTTGCCCTCGCTGCGCAGTTCGGCCACGCGCTCCGGAGACCACACCTGCCCTTGGTCCGCTTCCGCCGAAACGCTGGCCGGGGCGCGCATGCCGGGGGCGGCCAGCAGCGCCGCGGCGGCGAGCAGCGCGGCGACACGCAGTGCGCGCAGCAGCAGATGCTGGCGGTGCCACAGCCAGGCGGCGAAGGCCACCAGCACCATGCCGATCATGACCAGCAACAGCGCCTGACTGCCCGCTTGGCGGGCAAGCACCCACAGCAGCCACACTACCGACAGATACAGCGGGAAGGCCATTGCCTGCTTGAAGTGTTCCATCCACGGCCCGGGCCGCGGCAGTACCCGCGCGAGCTGCGGCAGGAAGCCCATCAGTAGGAAGGGGCTCGCCAGACCCAGACCGAGGGCGGCAAAGATCGCCAGCGCCACGGCCGGCGGCTGGGTCACCGCGAAGCCGAGGGCGCCACCCATGAAGGGCGCGGTGCAGGGGCTGGCCACCACCACCGCCAGAACGCCCGTCGCAAAGGAGCCGCCGAGACCCTGGCGTTCGGTGAAGGATTGGCCGAGGCCCATGATGCGCGTTCCGACCGTGAACACGCCGGACAGCGACAGCCCAAACGCGAAGAACAGATAGGCGAGGGCGCCGACAAAAACCGGCGATTGCAGTTGGAAACCCCAGCCAAGGGCTTCGCCGGTGGCGCGCAGCGCCAGCAGCAGGCCGGCGGCCACCAGACAGCTGACCACCACGCCAGCGGTGTAGACCAGACCGTGGGCGCGTTGGTGCCCGCGGGTTTCGCCGGCCGCGTTCATGACTCCGAGCGCCTTGATGGCAAGCACGGGGAAGACACAGGGCATCAGGTTGAGAATGAGGCCGCCCACAAAGGCGGCGGCCAGCACCAGCAGCAGACTTTGCGCACCGGCTGCGGGTCGGCTCAATGGCTCGGCTTCAGCGGAGGCGGGCGCGTTGTATGCGCCCGATGCGGCCGAAACGGCGGCTTTGGGCGCTTCCGGCACGGCGCCTCGCTCGGCGGTGATGCGCCAGGCCCTGTCGTCCCCTGCGCCGTCCGCACCCACGATCACCCATTGCGTGCGCGCTGGCAGTTGCTCGTAGTAGGGGTGCTCCGCCTGCTCCAGCCAGAGCGTGTTGCCCATGCGCAGGACGCGTTGCGCCCGCGAGTGATTCACCACCTCTTGCGCGACCGGAAAGACCGTGAAGCTGCCCACGGACAGGGACTCTGGCAGTTGCACCTGCAGGTGAATGGTGCCGTCGCGATGCTCTATGCGGCTGGGCCAGTCGGCCTCTTCGGGAATGGCGGCGTAGGCGCGCTCGAAAGCCCCCGCCCAGGCGGGATCCGTACGCGCCTCGGTGGTGGCGGTGGGTACAGTCAGCGACAGCGTGGCTGATTCCGGAACGCAGATATCGCTGCAGATCAGCCAATTCGCCGAGGCGGACAGCGTGATCGGGGTGCCCGCGGGCCAGTCCGCCGGAACCTGCATGTCGACGATATGCAGAGTTTCCTGACCATAGCCGTAGTTGACAATGTTGGCGAGTCGGAAGGTTTCCGGTCGCGGCCATTGGATGTCGCTGAATGTGATGCCTTCCGGCGCATCCCAGTCCAGCGTGGTGGGCAGGCCGGAGTCGCCGGGATTGCGCCAGTAGGTGTGCCAACCCGGTTCCGGAAGCAGGCGCAGCGCCAGCGGGATGGATTCGCCCGGGACCGCATGCACGCGATAGGCGTGCAGGTCGGCTTCCGCGTGATTGGTCCGCACCGGCTCGGCCGCGGAGAGGGGCATGACGAGCATGCAGGCCAGAGCGAACATCAGGCGGTAGACTGGGCGCATCATCGGAGGAGGCATCGGCTCGGTGAGGGGCATGGCATGGGGCTAACGACCGTGAGGCAGGCGGACAAGTTCCAGCAGGCGCTGGGCCACGCCGCGCTATTGTGCCTCAGCGCCCTGCTCCTTTTACTGCACAGTGCGCCGCTTTCGGCAACGCTGCGCTGTGGTGGCGGCATCGTCGACGAGGGCGATAGCGCAGCGCAGGTGCGCCGGCATTGCGGCCCTCCCGACCATGTCGAGCACTGGAAGGGGCAGCCGCCGGCGGCGCCGGGCGCGGTCTGGTTCTATGACCGCGGCGCCTCGCGTCTGCTGCGCGTGCTGCGCTTCCGTGCGCAGCGATTGGTGCGGATCGACAGCGATGGCTACGGCTTCGGCGCGGCTCCACAGGGCCGCGATTGCCGGCCCGGTGATCCGATGCCGGGGTGGTCGGCCTATCGGCTGCTGGTCCGCTGCGGCGCGCCGGAAGCGCGCATCGTGGTGGGGCACGTCACGGTACCGCCTCGCAGCGATGGGACACGGCTTCGGCCTTGGCCTGGACAGCGCATCGTTTACCGGGAACGCTGGCAGTATGCATTCGGCCCACGGACCCATACACGGGAGATCACCCTTGATAACGCCATCGTCACTTCCATTCGGACGCAGGAGCGCGGCGCTTAGCCTGCTTGCTGCTCTTGTGCTTACCGGCTGCAGTGCTGGCAGCAGCCGCCTTATGCAGCAGCATGGTGAGCTCGGCGACTGTTCCGGTCCGCCGCGTTGCGTTTCCTCTCAGGCTGCGGATGCGGAACGCAAGGTCAAGCCGCTGCGCTATGCGGGCAGCGCCGCAGCGGCCCGAGAGACGCTGGTGCAGCACATCATGGCGCAGCCGCGCACAGAGGTCGTGACCAATAGCGACTGCTATGTGCATGCCACCTACACCAGCGCCATCATGGGCTATACGGACGACGTCGAACTCTGGTTCTGCAACGAACCGGGCAAGGTGGAGGTGCGCTCTTCGAGCCGCGTCGGCTACTACGACTTCAACGTCAACCGCGAGCGCGTCGAGCGCCTGCGCCAGGCGCTGGCAGTGGATGTGGAGGCGCCGATCGGGCGCGCGCAGTAAGCACGGCTTGGCACTAGACTGCGTAGCCTTGCCACCCAGACCTTAGCGATCACGATGCAGGACGACGACATTCCGGAACGCGCTGCGACACAGCGCTCCAAGACGACCAGCCAGAAGCGCGCCAGCGT
>JALEHA010000088.1 GCA_022763315.1 Algiphilus sp. | reverse complement strand
TCGTCGCGCAGATCCTCGACCAGCGGCAGCTTCTTGGCGCGCATCTGATCGGCGATCTGCTCGAGCACGCGGGCCGGCGAGACCTGCTGCGGCAGATGCGAGACGACGATGTTGCCGTCCTCGCGATCCCAACGCGCGCGAGCACGCAGCTGCCCGCCGCCGCTGTCGTAGAGTTTGCGCAGTTCTTCCGGTGGCGTGATGATCTCGCAGCCGGTCGGGAAATCCGGCGCCGGCAGATGGGCGCACAGCGCCGCGGTATCAGCCTCCGGATGGGCCAGCAGGTGCAGACAGGCCGCGACCAGCTCGCGCAGATTATGCGGCGGGATATCGGTCGCCATGCCGACGGCGATGCCAGTGGTGCCATTGACCAGGATATTGGGCAGCCGCGCCGGCAACAGCACCGGCTCCTTCATCGAGCCGTCGAAGTTGTCGATCCACTCCACCGTGCCCTGATCCAGCTCGGACAGCAGCGCCTGTGCATAGGGCGCGAGCTTGGCCTCGGTATAGCGCATGGCCGCGAAACTCTTGGGATCGTCCGGCGAGCCCCAGTTGCCATGGCCATCGACCAGCGGATAGCGGTAGGCGAAGGACTGCGCCATCGTGACCATGGCTTCGTAGCAGGCGGAATCACCGTGCGGGTGATATTTGCCGATGACATCGCCCACGGTGCGCGCCGACTTCTTCGGCTTCGCATTCGGTCCCAGCGCCAGTTCGCGCATGGCGAAGATGATGCGCCGCTGCACCGGCTTCAGGCCGTCCGCCAGATGCGGTAGCGCCCGGTCCAGCACGACGTACATGGAATAGTCGAGGTAGGCCTTCTCGGCGAAGACGTGCAGCGGCAGGCGCTCGTGGTCGCCTGCGACCTCGGTAACTTCACTCATGGATGCACTCGCCCTCTCGGGGATTAAACGGGAATTTCGGCCTGATCACCGCTGGCTTCGAGCCAGGCTCGGCGATCCGACGCACGTTTCTTGCCGAGCAGCATGTTCAACATCTCATGCGCGGCTTCTTCGTCCAGCGTGAGTTGGACCAGTCGGCGTGTATCCGGCGCCATGGTGGTCTCCCGCAACTGCAGGGGGTTCATCTCACCGAGCCCCTTGAAGCGTGTGACCGACACCTGACCGCGGATCTTCTCGGCCTTGATGCGATCCAGAATGCCGTCGCGCTCGCCTTCGTCCAGCGCGTAGAAGACCTGCTTGCCGACGTCGACCCGGTACAGCGGCGGCATGGCGATGTAGACGTGGCCGGCCGCGACCAGCGGTCGGAAATGGCGCAGGAAAAGCGCGCACAGCAGGGTGGCGATGTGCAGACCGTCGGAGTCGGCGTCGGCCAGCACGCAGACCCGGCCATAGCGCAGCCCGCTGAGGTCGTCGGACGCGGGATCCACGCCAATGGCGACGGAGATGTCGTGGATTTCCTGTGAGCTCATCGCGGTCGGTGCGTCCAGCTCCCAGGTATTCAGGATCTTGCCGCGCAGCGGCATGATCGCCTGGGTATCGCGGTCGCGCGCCTGCTTGGCCGAACCGCCCGCCGAATCGCCCTCGACCAGGAACAGCTCGGTACGCGCCGGATCGGAGGACACGCAGTCGGCCAGCTTGCCCGGCAGCGCCGGGCCCTGCGTGATGCGCTTGCGGGTGACCGTCTTGGCGGCGCGCAGGCGGCGCTGCGCGTTGTTGATGATGCGCTCGGCCAGCGCCTCACCGGTGCTGCTGTTCTGGTTCAGCCACAGGCTGAAGGCATCGTGCACCACGCCGGAGATGAAGCTGGCCGACTCGCGGGAGGACAGCCGTTCCTTGGTCTGGCCGGCGAACATCGGGTCCTGCATCTTCAGCGACAGCACGAAGGCGCAGCCACTCCAGACATCCTCCGGTGTGATCTTCACGTTGCGCGGCAGCAGGTTGCGGAATTCGCAGAACTCACGCATCGCCTCGGTAAGCCCGGTGCGCAGGCCGTTGACGTGCGTCCCGCCCTGCGTGGTGGGCACCAGGTTGACGTAGCTTTCCTGCGGGACCTCGCTGGCATCGGCCCACAGCAGCGCCCATTCCACCGCCTCACGCTCGCCGCTGATGCTGCCAGTGAAGGGCTGCGAAGGAAGGGTCTCGATATCGCCCACGGTATCCAGCAGATAGTCCGGCAGACCGTTGGCGTACTGCCAGACCTCCGTCTCGCCACTGGCTTCCTGGGTGAGGGATACCCGCAGGTTCGGGCAGAGCACCGCCTTGGCGCGCAGATTGCGCTGCAGGCGCGGCAGCGAGAAATTCACCGAGTCGAAATACTGCGCGTCCGGCCAGAAATGAATGGCGGTGCCGCGACGCGACTTGGCCACCTCGCCCACTGCCGCCAAGGGCTCCACCCGCTCGCCCCCAGCGAAGGCCATGCGGTAATGCGTGCCATCCCGCCAGACTTCGACCTCGAGCCGCGTAGACAGGGCATTGACGACCGAGACGCCGACGCCGTGCAGGCCGCCGGAGAACTGGTAATTCTTGTTCGAGAACTTCGCCCCCGCGTGCAGGCGGGTCATGATCAGCTCGACACCGGGCACGCCGTGCGCCGGGTGGATATCCACCGGCATGCCGCGACCGTCGTCCACCACGGACAGCGAACCGTCCGTGTGCAGCGTCACCGCCACCGACTTGGCGTGCCCGCCGAGCGCCTCGTCCACCGCATTGTCGATGACCTCCTGCGCCACATGGTTGGGGCGGGCGGTATCGGTGTACATGCCAGGTCGGCGACGAACCGGGTCCAGTCCGGTCAGTACTTCGATGGCATCGGCGCGGTATTGATTCATGGCATCCAGCGTAGCGTGAGCGCGCGGCAACGTATCCGAGGCGCGCGCAGGTAGCAAGCTCCAAGAAAGAGGACGCATGCTGAGCGGGGTCAGCGCTTTGGGTAGACTCCGCACACTGACGTGTAAAAGACCAGCATGAAGAGCAAGTCTAACCCTGGCGGGACCGAAGTGACCGAAAAGACGAAGGAACAGCCCAGCTTCGAACAGCTGCTGGAGCAGCTTGAACAGATCGTCTCGCGCATGGAGGCCGGCGAATTACCGCTGGAGGCGACGCTGCAGGAATTCGAGCGCGGTCAGGCCCTTGCCGCAGAATGCGAGCAACGCCTTCGAGACGCCACCCAACGCGTCAACACACTGCTGCAGGACGCGGGTACGGCAGAGGACGGAGGGCAGGCGCATTGACCGAGTCCATCGCTGTCGGCTTCGACATCGCGACCTGGCGCACCCGCCGGCTGCAGCGGCTCGAGGCACGACTCGACCAGGCGCTGCCCGCCGCCGGCACGCTGCCGCCACGACTACACGAGGCGATGCGCTACGCGATGCAGGGCGGCAAGCGCCTTCGCGCGCTGCTGATCTACGCCTGTGGCGATCTGCTCGACGCGCCCGGCACGGCTCTCGATGCCTGCGCCGCCGCGATGGAGTTGCTGCACGCATACTCGCTGGTGCACGACGACCTGCCGTGCATGGACGATGACGATCTGCGCCGCGGACAGCCCACCGTGCATCGCGCCTGGGATGAGGCCACCGCCGTATTGGTCGGCGACGCCCTGCAAACCGCGGCTTTCGAGCACCTCGCCCATCCCTTGCCGGAGGATGCTGCCAACTTCGACGGCGCAGCGCGCCTGCACTGCGTACGCATCCTGGCGCAGGCGGCCGGCAGCCGCGGCATGTGCGGTGGCCAGATGATGGATCTGGAGGCGGAAAGCCGCGCCATCGACATCGCCGAACTGGAATCGCTGCACGTGCACAAGACCGGCGAACTGATCCTTGCCTGCGCGCGCATGGCCGCGATCTGTTCGCCTCAGGCGACCTCGGCACGTGTGGAGGCCATCGAACGTGCGGTCAAGCACCTCGGTCTCGCCTTCCAGATCCAGGATGACTTGCTCGACAACGACGGCACCACCGAGACCCTGGGCAAAACCAGCGGCAAGGACCGTATCGCCGGCAAGGCCACCTTCCCGGGCTTGCTCGGCGTCCACGAGGCGCGGCGCCGCGTGGATGCGCTGTTTGAGGAGGCGCGCGCCAGCCTCGCCAACCATGCCGACGGCAGCGCGCTGCGCAGCCTGATCGACGAAATCGAGCAGCGTCGCGCCTGAAAGGCCCGCACCGCCGCATCTTTGCACCGCGACGGACAAAAGGTGAAAGCGCCGTCACGAATGCGCGATAATACACAACGTTTCGTCGCCATTTTCTGCCATGGCTGATATGCCCGGATACGCGCTTCTCGGAAGCGTGAACACCCCCGAAGATCTCCGTACGCTCCCCCTCGATCAGTTGCCTGCGCTGTCGGTGGAGATGCGCCGCTACCTGATTGAAACGCTGGGACGCATCGGCGGTCATTTTGCCGCCAACCTGGGCACCGTGGAGCTCACCCTGGCGCTGCATTACGCCCTCAACACCCCGCACGACCGGCTCATCTGGGACGTGGGTCACCAGGCGTACGCGCACAAGATGCTCACCGGCCGTCGCGGCGCGCTGGGCACCATCCGCAAACGGCGCGGCCTGGCGCCATTTCCGCATCGTCTCGAAAGCAGCTACGACGTCTTCGGTACCGGCCATTCCAGCACCTCGCTGTCCGCTGCCGCCGGGGTGGCCGCCGCCACACGCGTGCATGGAACCCGACGCCGTGTGGCTGCCGTCATCGGCGACGGTGGCATGACCGCCGGCATGGCTTTTGAAGCGATGAACCACATCGGCGATGCCCAGCTGCCCGTACTCATCGTGTTCAACGACAACGACATGTCGATTTCTGAGAATGTCGGCGCGTTGCGCAGTCACTCCGCGCGCACCATGCGCCGGCTGGAACTCGCGGCCGCGCCGCATATGCGCCGGCCAGTGGAGGCCCTCGAAGGCGAACCGGATGATCACGGCGCCTGGGTGCGCACCTTCGGTATCGACTACGTCGGCCCGATCGATGGCCACGATCTGCAAACACTGCTACCCACCTTGCTGGCCTATCGCGACAGCGAACGCCCGGTATTCCTGCATGTGGTCACCACCAAGGGCAAGGGCTTCGCGCCAGCAGAGGGCGACGCCATCAAGTATCACGGCGTCACCAGCTTTGATCCGGTCACCGGCGCCTTCCCCGAGAAGAAGGCAGCGAGCGCTCCGAGCTATACGCAGATCTTCGGCGATTGGCTGTGCGATGCCGCGACGACCCATCCGGACTTGATTGCGATCACGCCAGCGATGCGCGAGGGCTCGGGTCTGGTGCGCTATGCCAAGGAGTTTCCCGACCGCTATATCGACGTGGCCATCGCCGAGCAGCATGCCGTGACGCTGGCCGCTGGCATTGCCACCGAGGGGCTGCGGCCTGTGGTGGCGATCTACTCGACCTTTCTGCAGCGCGCCTACGACCAGCTCATCCACGACGTCGCCATCCAGAATCTTCCGGTCTTGTTCGCCATCGACCGCGGCGGCCTGGTCGGCGCTGATGGCGCCACCCATCACGGCGCTTTCGACCTGAGCTATCTGCGCTGTATCCCGAATATGGTGGTAATGGCGCCCAGCGACGAGAACGAGTGCCGACGCATGCTGGCGACGGGGCTGGCGCTGAACCAGCCGAGCGCGGTGCGCTACCCCCGCGGCACCGGGCTGGGCGTGCCGGCCGACAATGAAGCGCGTCCGCTCACCGTGGGTCGCGCCCGCGTCCTGCGTGAAGCGCGTGGACATCGAAGACCGCGCGTCGCGATGCTGGCCTTCGGTGCGATGGTGGGCCCTGCGCTGGAGGCGGCCGACATCCTGGACGCCACCGTCATCGATATGCGCTTCGTCAAGCCGCTAGACCACGAAGCCATTCTGGAAGCCGCCCAGGCCCACGATCTGCTGGTCACCATCGAGGACAATGTCCGCGCCGGCGGTGCCGGCTCCGGCGTGGCCGAAGTGCTGGCGGCGCAGCACGAGCAGGTGCCCTTGATGCTACTCGGTCTGCCCGATGAATTCGTGGAGCATGGCGGTCGCGAGGAGCTACTCAGCGATGTCGGACTGGACAGTGCCGGCATCCAGCGCGCCATCAACAAGCGGCTGCGCGCCCGCGATCTGGATCAGGAACGCGACAACCGCTCGAGCAAGCTCGGCCGCGTCTAGACCAAGGGCTTCGTCCTAATGGCGATAGCCCTTGACGCGCACCTTGAACTGGGTGGAGGGGCCCGGCGTGGGCGCTGTCTTGGTCTTCAGCGTGTAGTCCGGCGGGTCGAGTTCCAGATCCAGCTTGTAGAACAACCGCGCCATGGACAGCGCGATCTGCACTTCGGCGAGGCTCTTGCCCAGGCAGGTATGCGGCCCGCGACCGTAGGGTGAGTAGGCGCCCGACTGCATGTGCTCGGCGCGCGGCTTGGCGTAGCGGTCGATGTCGAAGCGCTGCGGTTCGGGGTAGAACTCCTCCATAAAATGCGGCACCGAGGTCGCCACATACAGCATCTCGCCCTCGCGGATGCGACAGCCCTGGAAGACGAAATCCTTGGTTGCGGTGCGCATCTGCGCGACCGCAATGGGGTATAGCCGCATGGCTTCCATGATCGCGCCCTGCAAGGCGGGAATCTTGGCGAAGAGCTGACTCTCGTCGATGTCGCCTTCGGCGAAGAGCGCATCCACTTCCTCATACACGCGCCGGCGCACCTCGGGATACTTCAGCACGCAATAAGTAATGGCGGCGGTGGTATTGGCCACGGTGTCGAGTCCGGCGACATAGGGCCCGGTCAAGGTCACCGCCAGATCGCTCTCCGGGATCACCTCGGGCTGATTGACGTGCGCACGCATGATGTCGTCGATCAGATTCGGCGTCTCGTCCTCGCCGGGTTCTTCCTGTCCATTGGGATGGCGGGCGTACCAATCCGCCACCATCTTCTCCTTGAGCTCGAAGACCCGGCGTCTGGCCTTCTTGTACTCGGGGCGTAGCAGCAGGAACTTGGGTCGTTGGCGCGTGACCAGCACATTGAGAATGTAGAGAATGTTGGTGCGGATCGCGTCGACGTATTCCAGCGGCGCGCTGCCGGTCAGAATCGTGCCGAGCTGATCGGTCACCATGTATTGCATGGCCGGCAGCACCTGGACGGACTGACCGAC
>JALEHA010000087.1 GCA_022763315.1 Algiphilus sp. | reverse complement strand
TGCCACCAGTGATCCACCACGGGCACCTTGAGCAGACCGGCCGCCCAGGCGATGGTGTCCGGATCGCAGCGTTCGCCGGCCAGATACAGGGCCTCGAAGCGGGACATGTCATAGCGCTGCAGATGCGCGCCCTCGGGGTCTTCCTTCTTGATGGCACGGAAGGCGGTCGGTGCGGTGAACAGACTCTTGACGCCGTGCTCGGCGCAGACCCGCCAGAAGGCGCCGGCGTCCGGCGTCCCGACCGGCTTGCCCTCGTACAGGATGGTGGTACAGCCTGCCAGCAGCGGCGCGTAGACAATGTAGGAGTGCCCGACGACCCAACCCACGTCCGAGGCTGCCCAGAAGACCTCGCCAGCGTCCATGTTGTAGACGGCCTTCATCGAATAGTGCATGGCCACGGCGTGTCCGCCGTTGTCGCGTACCACGCCCTTGGGCTTGCCGGTGGTGCCCGAGGTGTAGAGCACGTAGAGCGGATCGGTTGCCGCGACCGGCACGCAGTCAGCGGGCTCGGCGGCGGCCACGGCCTCGGCCCAGTCGGTATCCCGGCCCGGCGTCAATTCGGCGGTGCACTGTGGCCGTTGCAGCAGGATGCAGGCCTCCGGTGCGCTGTGACTGGCGGCGATGGCGGCATCCAGCAATGGCTTGTAGGGAATGACGCGGCTGCCCTCGATACCGCAGGACGCGGTCAGGATCAGTTTCGGCTTGGCGTCATCGATACGTTTGGCGAGTTCGGGCGCGGCGAAGCCGCCAAAGACCACGGAGTGCACGGCGCCGATGCGCGCACAGGCCAGCATGGCGATGGCGGCCTCCGCCACCATGGGCATGTAGATGACCACCCGGTCGCCTGCTTCCACGCCGCGGGCGCGCAGTGCGCCTGCCAGGCGCGCCGTCGCATCGCGCAGTTCGGCGAAGCTGAGGCGTCGCGTCTGACCAGTCACCGGGCTGTCGTGGATCAGTGCGATCGCGTCGCCGCGGCCGGCGTCGACGTGGCGGTCCACCGCGTTGTAGCAGGTATTGAGACGCCCGCCGACGAACCAACGCGGAGCCCCGTCCGGGTCGTCATGGCTCAGCACCTGATCCCATTTCCGATCCCAGACCAGCGCCTCGGCCTTTTCCGCCCAGAAGCCTTCCGGGTCGTTCATCGAGCGCGCGTGTTCGCGCGGGTACTCACCTGTGGCCATGTGGTCTCCTTCCTTTCTTGGTCTTCGGTCAGTGTGCGGTCCCCGGATGGACATTGCCATGCGCCCAAAGGTGTAGGCGCGAGCGCCGTCATCTTCCGCTCTGGCGCAACTGATCCCCCCATTCGGCAAGTGTATCGAGCACACTTTGGCTGGCGTCATCCGTACGCTGTACGCGCAGGGCCTGAATGAGCTGATCGTAGTCGTCCAGGGTGAGCCCGCCATCCGGGGCAAACCGCAAACGATTCTCGCGCCATTGCGCCCAGGCCTGTGCTTCCTCCTCGCTCAGGCTGTCCGGGAAGTGCCGGGCGCGATAGCGCTGCAGCAGGGTATTGAGCCGCTCGTCGGCGAAGGGCGTCCCGATGGCGCGCAGGCCCTCGCCATCGAGCTGGCGGATCTCCTCACAGCGCCGGCGATCCCCATCCCCCACGAAGCCGTCGTAGAGCCCCTGTTCCGGGTCGGCGCTGGGCGCGAAGTCTTGTGCCGAGAACAACTCGGTGACGGTCTCGCGCACCGCGTCCATGTGCTGCATCAGCGTCTGGGCGTGTGCTTCGCAGCGCATCATGTCGAGGGCGAGACGCTGCAGATCGACCCCCTTGAGGGTGCTGACCGGTGCCAGCACGGGGCAGTGGTTGAGCTTGACGCCCTTGAGGGGCAGTCGCTGCACATCGTCGGGCAGGTCCTCGACCGGGGTGAACAGGCGGTCGAAGAGTTCATCGGGCGGCAGCTGCAGCAGATCTGCGGGGTCGTGGCGAAGATCGAAGCAGATCACCGCGTTGTTGTTGGTGGGGTGGACCGCGATCGGCAGCACCGGGCTGATGCAGCCGGTGGCGGCCGGGAAGCGCTGCGAGACGTGCAACACCATTTGCGGCGCATCCGGGTCGAGCAGGGCGCGGGCGGAGCGCTTATCGCGATGCGTGAATACATAGTCGAAGAGCTTGGGTTTGCGCGTCTTCAGCAGCCGGGCGAGGGCGATCGTGGTGTGCACATCGGACAGCGCGTCATGCGCACGCGTCTTGACCAGGCCGTTGGCCTCGGCGAGATGCTCCAGCCTGAAACTCGGGGCGCCGTCGTCACGGCTTGGCCAGACGATATCCTCTGGGCGCAGGGCATAGACCAGCCGCACGGCGTCGATGAGATCCCAGCGCGAACAGCCATCACGCCATTCTCGCGCGTAGGGATCGTGGAAATTGCGCCACAGCGTGTGGCGCGTCAGTTCGTCGTCGAAGCGCAGGCTGTTGTAACCCACACCGCAGGTCCCAGGCCGGCCAAGTTCCTCGACGATGCGGGCGATGAACTGCGGCTCCGGCATGCCCTCGGCTTGCGCCTGCTGCGGCGTGATGCCGGTGATCAAGCAGGCTTCCGGGTGGGGCAGCAGGTCGGTGACCGGCTGGCAGTAGATCACCAGAGGATCGCCTACGGGTTCCAGATCCAGGGTGGTGCGCTGACCGGCGAACTGGGCCGGGCGGTCGCGCCGCGGCTCGGCGCCGAAGCTCTCGTAGTCGTGCCAGTAGAAGGTGGTGTCCGTCATCGTAGGTACCGGCGAGTCCTGGCGCGGCACTGTAGCGGACATTCCGCCGGGGCGCCCCCGCTGCAAGGCCTCCGGCCGCATGCCGTATCCTTCGCGCCATGGTAATCAACGAATGGCTCGCGAGCCCGGTCTATGGCAATCCACTGCTTGACTGGCTGATCGCACTTGCGATTGCGCTTTCGATCAATGCCGTCGTGGCGGCGATCAAGTGGCTGGTCGACGCGCGTCTGCGCGTGTTGGCGGAACGAACGCATACGCCGGTCGATGACTCCCTGGTCGCCGCGGTATTGCGCAGCAACCAGCTCCTCGTTCTGGTGATTTCGTTGGCCATCGGTGCGCACTATCTGGAGCTGCCGGCGACGTTGATGGCGGTGCTGCGCGGTGCGGCGATAATCGCCGGCTTCACGCAGTTGGGCCTGTATCTGAACGCCCTGATCGAATTCTGGGCGGCGCGTTCCGAGGCGCGGGCGCGCGAATCGGATATGGCTGCCGCCACCACGCTGCGCGCCATCAAGTTCGTCGCCAAGGGCATCATGTGGACCATGCTGCTGTTGCTCGCGCTCGACAATCTCGGCGTCAACGTGACGGCCTTGGTCGCGGGACTCGGGGTGGGGGGCATCGCCGTGGCCTTGGCGGTACAGAACATCCTGGGCGATCTCTTCGCCTCCCTTTCGATCGTGGTCGACAAGCCCTTCGTGTTGGGCGACTTCATCATGATCGACAGTTACATGGGGACGGTGGAACACATTGGCCTGAAGACCACGCGGCTGCGCAGCCTTGGCGGCGAGCAGCTGGTCTTTTCCAACTCCGATCTCCTCAAGGCGCGGCTGCAGAATTTCCAGCGGCTGCAGGAACGTCGCGTCATCCTGCGCCTGGGCATCGTGTACCACACCGAGACGGCGATGATTGAGCGCGTGCCAGAACTGATTCGCGAGGCCATCAGCGCCCAGGAAGGCCTGCGCTTTGAACGCGCGCATTTCGCACAGTTCGGTCCTTCCTCGCTCAACTTCGAAGCGGTCTACTGGGTGCTGGACCCGAACTACGTCCGCTTCATGGATCTGCAGCATGCGGTGAATATGGGCATCGTCGAGCGTTTCCGGGCGCATGGCATTGAATTCGCCTTCCCGACCCAGACCGTGCACCTGGGCAGTATGCCCGCGGTGTCCGGTGATGCCTTTGGTGGCGTCCAAAGCCGTTCGGGATGAACGCCGGGCACCCTCCCGGCGTGCCCTCGCAATGCAGTGAAGAATGCCTTCGCGCTCCACGCCCCAAGCGGCGAGGAGGCCGCCAGGGGCGATGCCTCAGGCGGCGAGCACGCCGCGCCGATAGTCGTCCAGCGCTTGCTCGATCTCCTCGCGGGTGTTCATGACGAAGGGGCCGTATTGCACGATCGGCTCGCCCAGCGGCTTGCCGGCGACCAGCAGGCATCGGCCGCCTTGGTCGCCTCCACGCAGTGATACGGCGCTGCCGTCGCCTAGCACATGGGCGCTGTCGAGTGAAAGCGCGGCGTCGTCCACCTGGGCCGCTCCCTCATAGAGGTAGACGAAGGCGGCATGGGTGTCGGGCACGGGCAGTGTGATACCGGCGTGTGGCGCCAGCCACAGGTCGCAAAGGATCGGGTCGGTGGCGGCCTCGCCATTGGCATTGACGGCACCGGCAAGGCGCCATGTATCGCCCTCAAGATGGCCGGCGATACAGCGCAGATGCACGCCCTCGGCCGGCTCGGCGCTGGGGATGGCGTCGGCGGGAATGTCGCGATAGGCCGGAGGCTGCATCTTGAGGGCGGCGGGCAGGTTGATCCACAGCTGGAAGCCGCGCATGCGGCCGTCGCGCTGCATCGGCATTTCCGAGTGGATGATGCCGCGGCCGGCCGTCATCCACTGCACGCTGCCCGGACCCAGGTCGCCGGTGTTGCCCATGTGGTCGCGATGCTGCATGTGGCCGTCCAGCATGTAGGTCACGGTCTCGAAGCCGCGATGCGGGTGATCCGGAAAGCCGGCAATGTAGTCATCGGGCCGGTCCGAGCTGAAGGCATCCAGCATCAGAAAGGGATCCAGACGCAGGGCCGGCATACTGCCGATGCTGCGCTTGAGGCGCACCCCGGCGCCATCGGAGGCGTCCTGACCGGGAATGCGGCGGAGTAAAGGACGGTGTTGTGGAATGGCCATGGGGATTCTCCAGATGCGGTCAGTGCATCATGGCGATCCTGGCGCCCCGTTCAAGCGAAAAGCGTTGGCGTTTGCCTTCAAGCGCTTTGAAGGACGAAGACCGTCAGCCTCAGGGATCCATCCAGCGGCGTTGCAGCTGGCCACGGATGTGATGCAGCGTCAAAGCCAGCTGCTCGCGTGCGACGCCGTCGTGCAGTGACGCCAGCGCCTGATCCAGTGCATAGAGAATGGCGCGTTCTTCGGCATCGCGCACCTCGCTGGCGATCCAGCCCACGGCCACCAGGCGTTCGCCGTCGCTCACCGGCTCGACGCGGTGCAGGGTCGAGGCGGGGTAGAGCAAGCAGTCGCCTGCGGCGAGCTTGATGGAGCGCTCGCCGCCATGCTCCTGCACACAAAGGGCACCGCCCTGGTAGTCCTCCGGCGTTGACAGGAAGCAGGTGAAGGACAGATCTGTGCGCACGCCATCGATGCGTGCATCGTCGACGTGCAATCCGTAGCCCATGCCGGCGCGATGCCGGCTCACTTGGATGCGGGCGAAGTGGCGCGGACGGGCATAGGCCTGCACCACAGGGTGGGCGCGCAGGCGCTGCTCGATCATGCCTGCAATGGCGCGCGACGGGGCGCTGTCCGGCGCGAGCTGTTCGTTGTGCTTGACCGAGCGCGCGCCACCGCGCGCCGAGTAGCCGCCATCGATGAAAGGGGCATCGTCTGCCAGCGTCTCGTGGATGGCGTCCAGAATGTGCCTATCGAGCACACCGGCGACGGCAAGCATCGGGCTACTGGATGGCGCTGGCGGCGAGTTCGATGCGCGCCGTGGCGCCGAACAGGCGGCCCGGATCGCGGTCCAGCTGCGCTGGCGGCATGAGATCAGTCCACAGATCGGCGATACCGTCGAGCTGCGTACGCGCCACCTCGACCGCCGCGGCCACGCCGGCGCGCTGCATCTGCTTGTCGTCGGCGCGCAGTGCGTCGAGTTCGGCACGCGCCACGCGCACGAAGCCCAGCGCGTCCTGGTACTCATGGGCGTTGACGACCTGGCCGTTATCCAGCGCCACCGCGTATTCCTGCGCGGCCGTGCGTAGTAGCTGGATGATGACCCCGAAGCGGATTTCGGCATCCGTACGCTGTGTCTTGGGCACGGCGCTGGCGGCGGCCTCCAGGCCGGCTTCCACCGCGGCAAAAGCCTCCTCCACCGCGGCGATCTCTGTGCCCGCTTCGACCTGCTCAGCGAGCTGCTGCAGGGCTTCGGCGAATCCGGGCGCGCCGCGTACGTCCAGCGCCGGCTTGAGGCCCGCGTAAAGTTCGTCGGCCGGATGCTTCATATGCGTGGCGGCGGCTTCACGATGGCCGTTGCGGTAGAGATCCACCCCGATCGTGAGATGGCCACGGATCAGTCCGAGTCGCGCCAGATAGAGGCTGTCATCGCGCAGGATGGAGGCCTTGCCGCCTTCACCTTCGCCCTCTCCTTCCCCTTCAGCCATCGCCTTGGTGGCGCTGCCTTCGGCCTGCGCCAGCTGGACCGCCAGCTCCGGTGCCGTGCTGTGCACCGCCGCCAGGGCGGCGCCGCTGCTTCCGATGGCGACGCTGCCGCTGAGCGCGGCAATGCCAAGCCGGTAGATCGGTTGCAGCCGAAAGCGGACCGGGGCGG
>JALEHA010000086.1 GCA_022763315.1 Algiphilus sp. | reverse complement strand
GCTGTTGGCGCCGACGGCGGCGATCAATGCTGCAAGTAGTGCAGGCCGCCGGTCTTCAGATACAGCGTGCATCCCTTGGGGCTGTGGGCATGGTAGCGGCTGTCCATCGGCAGCCGAAGCCAAGCCCCCTCTTCTAGCCTGCCCTCTTCGTCGACCAGCGCGCCCTCCAGCACGAAGCACTCGGCGCCATCCGGAAAATGTCGACCATGAATGG
The DNA here is from genome assembly GCA_022763315.1 of Algiphilus sp. Classification (GTDB taxonomy): domain Bacteria; phylum Pseudomonadota; class Gammaproteobacteria; order Nevskiales; family Nevskiaceae; genus Algiphilus. The sequence goes on along the minus strand of JALEHA010000086.1, from coordinate 3,095 downwards.
CAGTCCCCGGAGCCCATCGCTCCAGCCAGGTTTCATCGCGGAAACCGGGCTGTCGGTACAGGCATTTGTGCTCGATTCCGGGAAGCGCGCTCGGCACCCATGGCAGCTGGTCGACGCGACAACGGACCTGGCGGCGGTCTCGGCCTGGGTACTGCCGCAGTTTGACCAGGAGCAGGCAGCCGGGCGTAGAAAAGGGGGCGTGGCGAAAGCCTTCCGGGTGCAGCAAGTAGCTGCCCGTGGGCCAGTCACCGTGTTCATCCGAGAACACCCCTTCCAGCACGAAAATCTCTTCGCCATCGGGGTGATCGTGCGCCGGGAACGTGGCCTGCGGGGCATAGCGAACGACCGAGGTGACCTGCCCCGCCTCCTCCGGGCCGCTGTGATGCACACGCTTTCGCCAGACCGTGCCGCTGGGGCTGGGCGACCAGTTCATGGCCTTGGTGTCCATGCGCTGTGTGCGGTCGATCTCGGTATTTACATCGGTTGTCATAGCGTTCGCGAGCGCAGGATGGACGTGCAGCCTAGCGAGGCCGCGATCGCCTGCGCAATGCTCTGGGTCGGCAGTTGAATGTCGGGCGCATCTCGCGCAACCTGCGCAGCCATTGCTGCCGAGATCCCGCCTTGTCACTCCGTTCCCTTGCAGAATTGCCTGGCCCGCGTGCCCTACCGCTGGTGGGGAATGCTCTGGAGATCCGCCCGGATACCCTTCACCAGGTCATCGAGCGATGGTCCCATCAGTACGGTGCCCTGTGCCGCGTGCATCTGGGCCCGCGCAACGGCATTCTGGTGGCGGATCCGGAGCTGATCAACGCTATCCTGCGCGACCGGCCCGAGCGCTTTCGCAGGCTGACGGCACTGGAAGGGATTGCCCGTGAGCTCGGCATCAACGGCTTGTTCTCCGCGGAAGGTGCGGCCTGGAGCCGGCAGCGCCGTGCCTGGATGAAGGCGCTCAACGCCCATCAAGTGCGGCCCTTTTTCGCGACGCTGACCGACACCACCCGACGCTTGCATTGCCGCTGGGAACAGGCAGCTCGCCGCGGGGCGCCCATCGATGTCCAGGATGATCTGATGCGCTATACGGTGGACGTGACCACGCGCTTTGCCTTCGGCGTGGAAAGCAACACCCTGGAGGCCGAAGGAGACCGCATCCAGCAGTATCTGGCGCAGATCTTCCAGGCCATCAATGATCGCCTGGCGGCGCCAGTACCCTACTGGCGATATCTCAAGCTGCCCAAGGATCGAGCGCTCGACTGGGCGATGGCGGTGGTCAAGGACTACGTCAACAGCATCATCGCCGAAGCGCGTCAGCGGTTGGCAGCCGACCCGGCGCGCGAGGCGGCGCCACAGAACCTGCTGGAAGCATTGATCGTCGCCCGCGATGACGACGGCTCTGCCTTCACGGACGAAGAGATCCTCGGCAATACCTTGACTGCACTGCTTGCCGGTGAGGACACCACAGCCAACACCCTGGCCTGGATGATCCACCTGCTGTGCCGTAACCCGATAGCCCAACGGCAGCTGCAGGTTCGGGTGGATGCGGCACTCGGTGACGAACGGCTCTGGTCCGAATTGCAGGATGGCGATGCACTGGGCTGTGTGGACGCCGTCATGATCGAGACGCTTCGCCTGAAGCCAGTGGCACCGCTCCTCTTCCTGTGCGCGTGTGAAGACGTACAGATCGGAAATGTCGCTGTGCCGGCAGGGACAGACGTGCTCTGTTCCCTGCGCGCCCCCACGCGCCACGAAGACCGTTATCCCGACGCCGCGCGGTTCTTGCCGGATCGCTGGCTCGGCCAGCAGAAGAAGTTCGCCACCCAGGCGCCCATGCCCTTCGGAGGTGGCCCACGCATGTGTCCGGGGAAGAATCTCGCGACCATGGAGGTCCGCTCCGTGGCCAGTATGCTGGCGCGCAATTTCACGGTCGAGGAAACCGGTGATTCGCGCACCACGGAGCGCATGGCGTTCACGTTGGTGCCGGATGGTTTGCGGGTACGACTGATTCCGCGCTGAGCCGTGTGCAGAGGTTGCAGCCGGAGGTGGCGTGGTGACTCGCCGCGCGCATCGCCCCGTGCAGACAGCCAGCAAGCGGTTTACCTTTGCGGGTCTGTTTTCACTCCCGCCGCGCTCGTGAGCGGTTGATTGCCATGACCCATTTCTTGCCCATCCGCCATTTCGAGGACACGCGCAAGGCGCCCGGTCAGCAAAGCCGGGTCGAGGACACGCGGAGCGCCGCCAAGGCGTTCCGCCATGCCATGCTGGCAGGCCCAAAGGCGCGCTATTTTCAGAGCTTCGATCTGGTGACGGTGCCCTACCCGACGCGCTATGGGCTGCGCAACGCCTTCTCCCGTGAACGCTTCGTGGAGTTTCTGCATCTGCGCAACCGGATGTTCGTGGTGCAGTTCGCTACGCCGGAAGGCATCAAGACACTGCTGGTGTCGCCTTCGGACCACGAGCGCGGAATCGAAACGCCTTTCTTCCGCCGGCTGGCGGATCACACGCCCGCGGCGCTGACCAAGTTCATTGTCAAGCGGCACGCCACCGTCCCCGAGGTATTGGAGCGGATCGGCCTGCGGCCGGAGGATGTGGACTACATCACCTATGACCATCTTCATACCCAGGATGTCAGGCGATGGCTGGGCAGCGACGAGGAAGACGCCTATTTCCCGAATGCCAAGCTGCTGGTGCACCGTCAGGAATGGGAATCGGCGCAGGATCTCAACCCCTACCAGGCGGACTGGTATTGCCCAAGCGGCGTGGCCGGAGTGCCGGCATCCCGCGTGCACTGCTTCGAAGGCTCCATCCAGCTCGGCGATGGCGTGGCGCTGGTACATACCCCGGGGCATACCGAAGGCAACCATTCCATCGTCGTGCACACCGACGAGGGCCTTTGGGTGACCAGCGAGAACGGCGTCAGCGTCGATGCCTATGCGCCGCTGCTGTCGACGGCGGCGGGCGTGGCGGACTACGCGCGGGCGGTGGGTACCGAGGTGATCATCAACGGCAATACGCTCGAGAATGCGGTCGATCAGTACATTTCGATGGTGCAGGAGAAGACCATCGCCGGCCCGTCCGCGCGTGATCCCCGTTTTCCGAAT
>JALEHA010000085.1 GCA_022763315.1 Algiphilus sp. | reverse complement strand
TGTCCGAGGCCTGCGCAAGGTCCGACCAGTTGTTGCGGCCCTGGGCATCTACGGCCAGGTTGAGGCGAAGGCCTTCGAGCGTGACGTCGTCGAGCACCACCTCCCGGCGCAGCAGCAAGGGCATCAGCTCGATGCCGACCGCGGCGCGCTCGAAGCGGGCGAAGGGGCCGTCTTCCTCGAAGCCTTTGGCGTTGGCGAGTTCCATGGCGCCGGCGTCCACCGCCAGCCAGGGGAAGACGCTGAGCGACAGCGGCCCCTCGATGCGGAATTCCCGGCCGGTCTGGTCGCTGACCGCCTGGGCGATTTGGTCGCGATAGTCGTTGGGGTCGAACAGCAGGGCGGCCGCGGTCAGGCCGGCGGCCAGCAGAAGTACAAGGGCAGCAAGCCCGATGCCGAAAAACTTGAGGAACTTGCGCATGTGCTCCGTCCGATCCAAAGACCCAACGAGTCTAGCGAATCCATGATGAACGGCGTCTTGCCAGGACGCGAGCCCGCTGCGACCGCTGCCCGAGAGCAGCGGTTGCAGCGGTGGCGCAAAGCCGATGTTGTCAGGCTGCTTCGGTAGAGCGTTCGGCGGCCGCGCCCGCCTCGGTCTTCTTTTTCTTCTTCGGCAGGGTGCCCATGATTTTGCAGATGATGCCGAGCATGATTTCATCGGCGCCGCCGCCAATGGAGATCAGGCGGGTATCGCGGTAGGCGCGGGCGATCTCGCTCTCCCACATGTAGCCCTGACCGCCCCAGTACTGCAGACAGCTGTCGGTGATCTCGCGGCCGATGCGGCCGGCCTTCAGTTTGCACATGGAGGCCAGCTTGGCAACCTCCTCCATGCCGGCCTTGCCGCCGATGTAGAGCTCGGTGGTGCGGTAGACCAGCGCGCGCAGCGATTCGACTTCGGTCTGCAGTTCGGCGAGGCGGAAGTGCACGCTCTGGTTGTCGAGAATGCTCTGGTCGAAGGCCTTGCGCTGGCGTGTGTAGTCGATCGTTGCTTGGATGAGGTTCTCCATCCCCTCGATCATCGAGGCTGCCCCGAACAGGCGCTCCTCCTGGAACTGCATCATCTGGTAGGTGAAGCCCATGCCTTCCTGACCAATGAGATTGCGCTGCGGCACGCGCACCTCGTCGAGGAAAATCATCGCGGTATCGGAGGCGCGCATGCCGAGCTTGTCGAGCTTGGTCTCGCGCTGCACGCCCTTGGCGTCCAGCGGCACCACGATCAAGGACTTGTTCTGATGCGGCTTCCCGTCGCTGGTGTTGGCAAGCAGGCAGGCCCAATCCGCCTGCGTGCCGTTGGTGATCCACATCTTGGATCCGTTGATGACGTAGTCATCGCCGTCTTTGCGCGCCGTGGTCTTGATCGAGGCGACATCCGAGCCGGCCCCCGCCTCCGACACGGCAATCGAGCAGACCTGGTCACCGGCGATCACCGGGGTCAGGTATTCGTCCCGCAGCGCTTTGGAGCCGAAGCGGGCCAGCGCTGGCGTCGCCATATCCGTCACCACGCCGATGGCCATTGGCAGGCTGCCGCAACTGCAGTTGCTGAGCGCCTCGGCAAAGCGGATCTCGTAGGAGTAATCCAGCCCCAGACCGCCATTGGCCTCCGGCTTGTTGATGCCGAGCAGGCCCAGATCGCCCATGCGCTTGAGGATGTCATGCGCCGGCCAGATGCCGTCGGCCTCCCACTGCGGCACGTTGGGGTTGATCTCCTCTTCAATGAACTTGCGCGTCGTCTTGTACAGCGACTCGTGCTCGTGGGTAAATTCCATTACCGTCAATTCCTAAGCCGAAAGGGCTTGTTGTCTGTTCGTCCTACTTGTACCACTCGCAAAGAAGGCTTCGCAATAGCGGTCGATTGGTAATCTATCGTTCCATCGGCTCAGTGCGCCGCGCAGCGGTCCGTTGCCTCGAGTTCATCGATGCGAATCTCGAAGCGCTTGGGCCAGCGCTTGCCGGTGACGTGCAGATGCCCGGTGTCGTGATCCACTGCGATGCCATTGAGCACATTGTTGGCTGCGTCCCAACCGGGTGGTCGCTCGATGCGCTCGGCCAGGGAATCCAGCTGTAACCAGGCGCAGACCTGCCCGTCGTGCGCGGCAATGGCGGCGATCCGTTGCGTACCGAAAACATTCGCCCACACCAAGCCGTGGGCGTACTCGAGCTCATTGAGACGCGTGACGGGACGGTCACCGTCGCGCACGGCGATGCCGGACAGGGCGGCGAAGCTGTCTGGATCACGTCGCGTCAAGTAGTTCGAGCCGTCGCTCATGATCAGAGTGTCGCCGTCATAGGTCAGTCCCCAACCCTCTCCGGCGTAGCGCACCACGCGCTGCACCTGCAGGTCCTGGTCCAGGATCCGTGCCTGGCCGGCCCGCCAGGTCAGCAGCCAGATGGCATCGTCGACGAAGGTGGCACCCTCGGCGAACTGATTGGCTGGCAGGTCGAGGCGCGCGTGCGCTCGTTGCGCGCGCTCGAGCACGACAAAGGATTCGCCGTACCCACCGGAGGATTCCAGCCAGATCCCGTCGCGCAGCTGCAGTCCCTGCGTGAAGCGTTCGGGGTCGTGCGCATGGGTCGCGATCAGCCTCCACTCCAGGACGGGAGCGCCTTGCAGTGGGCGACCATCCGAATGGCCGGAGGAACAGCTGGCGGTCAGCGCCGTGACGACAAGCGCCATCAAGGGGCGAAAAACCGCATAAAGGTTTGCTTTTGGCTGCATCTTGCGTCAGAGTCCTTTCAGCGCAGTGGATTCATAGCGCTGGGAAAAAGTCAAGCAGCATTGTCCAGGGAGCGGCATCCCGCCGCACGTTAGCAGTTGCGAACGAAGGAGCAGGCCATCATGGCGGACACCAAGACGGCG
>JALEHA010000084.1 GCA_022763315.1 Algiphilus sp. | reverse complement strand
GTTTGGGAAGGCGTCAGTGTGGAAGACCTGCTGCAGATGGAATCCGGGACGTACTGGGTGGATGTTCCGATCCATCAGCCCGAGCAGCTTGTCCTGATGGGTGTCGACTTCCATACCAATGGATTGATCGGAATGACCCGCGATGAATATTTGCTGCAGTTGACGCGCGTCTCGTCACCCGGCGCCTTCTACCGCTACAACAGCGGCGATGCGCAAATGCTGGCCTGGCTGCTCGAAAACGTCTATCAGAAGCCCTACGCCCAGATTCTTTCGCAGAAGATCTGGCAACCCGCCGGCATGCAGGACGATGCCCTGGTGACGGTCGACCGTCTCGGCAACACCTTCGCCTCCATGGGTCTGCTGGCCACACCGCGCGACATGCTCCGCTTTGGAGAAATCTTCCGCAACGGCGGGCGCACCTTCGATGGCAAGCAGATCGTGCCAGAGGCGTGGGTGAGGGCCTCGCACAACTACGACAAGGCGAATGGCGGCGGGCCGCGCGGCTATATGTGGCCGCATTGGGACGGGGAAGACTCGGGCAACTACACCGCGGCTGGCTACGGCGGCCAACGTGTCGGCGTCGCGCCTTCGCTCAACCTGGTCAGCGTGCGCTTTGGCAACGATCCGGTCGACGCCACGGCCGGCATTGCCGGGAAAGAGTGGGAAGCGGTGACCAAGGCGGTCGGGCGCTATCTCCAGCATGGTCTGCGGGACTGAGGTAACCGCTGAAAGATGGCCTGCGTGACGAGGGGGAAGCCAGCCTCGCCACGCTGCACACTGAAGCGGAGCGCATGATGCGGACGTCACGGGCTGTGCTTCCTCGACCGGCTGGTTGGGTCGCTGCCGCGTGACCTAGCCGAAGCGCGCCTTCCGGTCGGCCAGCGCGGCCTGCACACCCTCTTCCGCCACCTTGGTGAAAAAGCGCACAAAGCTCTCGCTCTGGTGGAAGAGTGCGTCGAGTTCGGCCGCTTGCGCGCCGGAGGCGAAGAGCCCCATGTTCTCGTAGAAGTTGCTGGTCGCCTGCTTGAGAATGGCGAGATTGTCGACAGGCGTCTTGGCAATGTCCGCCGCCAATTCAGCCACCGTGGTGTCCAGCGCTTCAAGCGGGACGACGCGATTGATCAGGCCCATCGCTTGGGCTTCCTGCGCGCTGAACAACCGTGCGGTGTAGAGCAGCTCCCGCGCATTGCGCATGCCGATGAGGAGTGGCCACAGGAACACTGTCGGCGGTATGCCGAGGTCGCGCGCGGCCGGGTGACCAAACTTGGCGATGTCCGCAGCCACCACCAGATCACACATGGCGATCAACTCGCCGCCGCCGGAAAGGCAGAGCCCCTGGACCTGAGCAACGATGGGTTTCGGAAATCTCCACATCGTCCACCAGTACTCCAGCAGGCTCTCGATGTCCTGGCGGTCGCGGTCCAGATCGAGCGTGCCTGCCGTCGCAATGGGGTTCTGCGAAAGCACCCAGTCGCCCCCGTCCAAGTCATAGCCGGTGGTGAAGGCCTTGCCGGTGGCCTTCAATACGACGACCGACACTGCGTCATCTTCCTTCACGGAGTCCAAGGCTGCCTTCAGGTCGGCTAGAAAGCTTGCCGACATCGCGTTCATCTTGTCTTCGCGATTGAAGGTGATCGTGAAGACTTTCTCGCTCCGCGCGGTCAGCACGTTGGCTTGCGTTGTCATCCTCGGCTCGCGGTGGACGGGTTCGTGTGGCGACAGTACGCGCCGGCGGTCAGGGCCGGCGCACTCCGTCTGGATGAGACCCCAGCGTTACCGAGCGCGCCGAGCCCATGCGTCCCGACCACAATCCATCGGCCAAGCCGAGGCGGCTCAGGCGTTGACGACTTCCACCGGGCCGTGGTTGTCGCAGTGATCGCCGTGCGGGTGATGCAGATGACCGTCGACCAGGTAATCCGTATGGTCTCCGTGCGGCACCGCTTCGTGACCGCAGCCCGGACCGTGAACGTGGTCGCTGCCGTGGGCATCGCACTGATGCGTGGGTGTGCAGGCGTCAGGGTTGCGGTCGCTGACCGCAAGCGCGTGCTCATCCACGTGATCCTGATGCGGGTGATGCAGATGGCCGTCGTGCAGGTAGTCGACGTGGCCTTCGTGCTTGATGGCGGTATGGCCACAGTCCGGGCCGTGCTGATGCGGGTGGTTGCCGTGCTGGCTGGCGTTGCAGTGGCTCATTGCGATTTCTCCTTCGGGATGCTCATCGGTGTGGATGTTCGTCGGCATGCTCCAGCGCGTTGGCAATGAGCTGAAACACATGTTCGTCGGACAGTGAATAGATGGCCGACTGGCCTTGGCGGCTTCGAGTCACCAGACGCGCCTGCAGCAGGACCTTGAGTCGCGCCGACACGGTGCCGATGCGCTCGCCCATGGCCTCGGCCAGATGACTGACCGATTGCGGCTGGGCCGCGAGCAGCGTCAGCGTGTTGAGGCGTGCGGGGTCCGACAGCGCGTGAAAAATCGCTGCGGCTTCTCTGAGCTGGCTTGCGTCGTATTGGTGAGCCATCGCCTAATCCAAAGTTCTAATGAATGATGGATTCTTGGAATATGGAAGTCAAGCGCACACATGCGCTGTCATCGATGCGTCAGCACCATCAGATAGGACGAGCGCATTGATGGCGCACGCGCGCCCCTTTACTGTTCTTGTAGCGGATAGCGGTCGGCATCAATCCATGCACTTTCGTGCGGCAGATGGCCCCGTCCATCAACCCCCCATCGAATCCACTGAGGAGACCATCATGAGTACGTATACGAGCATCCATCTCGCCGCACGACCGGGGCCCGGGCCGATCACCGCGGATCTCTTCCGTGTGGAATCGAAGGAGATTCCGAGCCCGGGCCCCGGCGAGCTTCTGGTCCAGCAGACGCACATGTCGCTGGATCCGGCCATGATCGGGTGGATGCAGCCGGATGAGGAAAGCTACATCCCGCCGGTCAAGCTCGGCGAGGTCATGCGCTCCGCCGGCATCGGTCGCGTGGTGGAAAGCAATCATCCTGACTTCGCGGTGGGGGACGCCGTGCGCGGCATGATGGGCTGGACCGAGTATCACCTCAGCAACGGCAAGGGCCTTTCCAAGCTGCCCGCCAACCTCGACCCCGAGACCGCACTGGCCGTCTTCGCCCTGCCTGGGATGACCGCGACCAAGGGGCTGTATGGTTTCGGCGACCCCAAAGCGGGGGAAACGATCGTCGTCAGCGGGGCAGCGGGCTCGGTGGGCTCGATCGTGGGTCAGCTCGCCAAGGCGGATGGACTGCGCGTGATCGGCGTCGCTGGGGATCAGGAAAAGTGCGACTGGATCTGCAATGAGCTCGGTTTCGACGGCGCCATCAACTACAAGGCTGACGACATTCCCGCCAAGCTTGCGGAACTCGCGCCCGACGGCGTGGACATCTACTTCGAGAACACGGGCGGCCCGATTCAGCACCACGTCTTTGATCGCATGAACGCGCACGGACGCATCGTCGTGTGCGGCATGATCGCCGACTACACGGCGCGTGAGCCGTCACCGGGGCCCAACTGGATCCCGCTGATCAAGAAGCGCATCACCATCCGCGGCTATGCCATGCCGGACCACTTTCATGAAGCGCCAGCGCTGCTGGAAAAGCTCACACCCTACGTCCAGAGCGGCAAGATTCGCTTCCGCACCCACGTGCTCGAAGGCCTGGAATCGGCCATCGAAGGCCTCAATCTCTTCTTCACCGGCGACAATCGCGGCAAGCTGATCGTGAAACTGTAACCGCCCGATGCCCGCCCTCGGTCCTGCTGTACGCCGCCCCGCCCACCGCGGGTACGCCGCTCATGGAGCGCGGCGGTGACGCATGCCAGCGACGATCCGGCGGCCGACGGTCTACTCCGCAATCGGATCGGCTTGGCGCTGGGCCCGGTCCTGGCCTTGCTGGTCTACGGCCTGATCCCCGATGCCGCGGAAGGCGGGCTCGACCATGCCGGGCGTGCAACGGCAGCGGTCGGCGTGCTGATGGCCACATGGTGGTTGTGTGAAACCCTACCGCTGCCGGCAACGGCGCTACTGCCGCTGGGCCTGTTCCCTTTGCTTGGCATCACCAGCTCGGGCGCGGCCGCCGCGCCCTACGCCAGCGACATCATTTTCCTGTTCATGGGCGGTTTTCTGCTCGGGCTGGCAATGGAGCGCTGGGGGCTGCATCGGCGCGTGGCGCTGCACATCGTGCGCGCGGTGGGCACCGGCCCGCGACGTCTGGTGGCCGGCTTCATGCTCGCGGCGGCGGGAATGAGCATGTGGATCTCCAATACGGCAGCGACCATCATCCTGCTGCCAGTCGCGATCAGCGTCGTCGCAATGCTGTCCACCTCGGAGGATGGCACCGCAGAGGAGCCCGCCGTCGCCAGCTTCGCCACCTGCCTGCTGCTGGCCATCGCCTACGCCGCCTCGATCGGCGGCGTCGCGACCCTGATTGGTTCGCCGCCGAACCTGATCGCCGCGGCCTATCTGGAACGCGAGCTCGGCTGCACCGTCGGGATGCTGGATTGGATGCGCTTCGGCATACCCCTGCTGCTCGTTTTCCTTCCGCTGACCTGGGCTTATCTCACCTGGTGGGCTTTCCCCTTGCGGCTGCAGAGCCTGGGTGCGGGCAAAAGCGCCTTTGACGACGCCATCGCGCGGCTTGGACCCCTGAGCCGGGGCGAGACGCTGGTGAGCATCGTATTCGCCTGCACCGCACTGGCGTGGCTGCTGCGCCCACAGCTTGCGGGCCTGCCCGGTCTGGCGCTGATCAGCGATCCGGCCATCGCCATCATGGGCGCGCTCACGCTGTTCCTGCTGCCGGTACGGCGCGGTGTGGCGGTGATGGATTGGGCGACCGCATTGCGCCTGCCCTGGGGCGTGTTGCTGATGTTCGGCGGCGGACTGAGTCTCGCCGGCGCGATCAACGCGCATGGCGTGGACCGCTTCATCGCCACCGGCATTGGGCAGTTCGGCGCCTTGCCGTCCATTACCCTGGTCTTGGTGGTGGTGATCCTGGTGAAACTCGCCACCGAGCTGACCAGCAATACCGCCGTCGCGACCACCTTCGTACCGCTCGTGGCGGCGGTGGCCATCGGCATGGGAGCGCCGCCGGAAATGCTGGTGATCGCGGTGGCGATGTCCGCCAGCTATGCCTTCATCATGCCGGTGGCGACGCCACCCAATGCCATTGTCTTCGGCACCGGGCGCATCCGCATAGGGCAAATGGCGCGGGCCGGGCTCGGGCTCAACCTTCTGGCCATCGTGCCCGTCACGGTGGTGGCGTGGCTGGCAGCGCCAGGCCTCTGCTGACGCAGAGCTAGCGTCGTGCTGCGTTGGCCGCGCGCCGATCACCGACGACCTGCACCAGGGCGGCCTCCTCACTGTGCGTGCCGCGCTCCAACTGCAGCAGGAAGTCGTCGGTTGCCTGATCCGCCGGGAACAGCAGACTGAGCTGCAAGGCGGCAGCCGTACGATCCTGGGGCGTGCCCACGCGCACCACCATGCTGAGCAGCGAGTAGGTCTGCATCCCGACGCGGTAGCGCTCCACCACCATGGCCTCGGCACCGGCCTGCACCGGGTCGTGCTGAATCGCCTGAACCGCCGGGTAGGCAGCCAATGCGCGTAACAGGGCGGCCGTCTCCTCGTCGTCGGGCAACTGCTGGATGGCGTGATGCCAGACCATCGGCAACCAGGCCTCGGCGTCGACCATATGCCGCACGAGTCCCTCCGGATGAAAGGTCAGATGCAGCAGATTGGGCTGCAGCGGGCAGGTCTTGGTCCACAGACGCGCCTCGGGATCGACCTGCAGCAAGAGCCGCTCGAAGGCGGTGTTGGTGCCGAGAATGTTGCAGTGTCCATCGAGCAGCAGCGCCGGGTAGAAGCCATGCTGCTCCATCAGGTGCCATGCCGCTTGGCGCAACGGCTCGTACTTCGGCGCGCTGAGCGCCGCCGGAACGGGCGGGAGATAGCCCGCAGCGCAGAACAGTTGATTGCGGGCTTCCATGCTCAGCGACAGGGCGTCGGCCAACCGCGCCAGCAGGGCGCGTCCCGGCGTGGACCGCCCGCACTCGATGAAGCTGATATGGCGCTGCGTCGTGCCGGCCTGGGTGGCAAGGGCCAACTGCGACAGGCCAGTGCGCCGACGCAGTGAACGGAGCCGTTCGGAGAGTGGGGATTCCATTCCTCCATCATGCACTCTGGGCCCGACGCTGCCTATTCCCTTGCGGGAATTGCGCGCGACGGGGCGGTGCTCGACATTGGCGGCCCCTAACAAGCAAGGAGTCGGCTATGTCTGAGGTACTGGAGCAGTGGCGAGCGTGGATTGATGCCTTCGAGGCAACCGTCAAGGATGACAACTGGGAGCGCCTGAAGCCCTTTCTCACCGAGGACGTGGAATACCGGGTCATGGGAGTCCCCTTCTCCACCCACGTGCGTGGCCGCGATGCGGTGGTGGCCGGCCTGGCGCAGTCGGTCAGACACTTCGATCGCCGCATGGACGACCGCCGCTGGTCACCACTCGCGATCCGCGTTGATGAACCGGGTTACCTCCGCTGCCACATTCTCAGCGAATACAAGCGCGGTGACGACTGGGTGCTGGCCTTCCAGGCCGAAGGCCATTGGGGGTTCCGCGATGGCAAGATCGATCTGATGCTGGACTTTTACGACCCGCAGCACATCGATGTACAGGAAGCCCTGGCCTGGATTCACGAACACGGCGAGGGCCTCGATCCGCGGTACCTTTCCTAGCGCGACGCCGCTGACCTCTGGCTGCTTGCCACCGATGCGCCGCGCGCACCGGCGGCAAGCGCCTTCACCCGGCGACGGTGGACCGCCCCTCCCTCGCCGCCAAGCCGGCGCCCGTCTTGGCCTCCTCGAAACGCAGGAAGCCATCCTCAATCGGCTCCTTCAGCAACAGCCGGCGGTCCAGACCGTAGTGCATCAACACCCGCCAGGGCAGCGCACGCCCTTGGCGCGGCAGCCGATGACCACCCCGTCGGACATAGCCCGACTGCAAACTGTCCAGAATGCTGTGCTCCGTGACATGGTCGCCCTGATCCTTCGGCGTCACCGCGCCCAGACCGTGGTGCTCCATGTACGCCAGCAACCGGCACAGATAGCGCGCGGAAAGATCGGCTTTCAAGGTCCATGAGGCATTGGTATAGCCGATGATCCAGGCCAGATTGGGAACATCCTCAATGAGCAGCCCCTTGTAGCTCATCTTGTGATGCAGCGAAGGCGTCACACCGTCGACCTTGACGGTCATTCCACCCAGTAACTGCACGTCCAGGCCAGTGGCCGTGACCACGATATCGGCCTGCAGATGCGTACCGGAGGCGAGTTGCACGCCATCAGCGGTAAAGGTTTCGATGGTATCGGTCACCACCGACGCCTGGCCCGCCCGCAAGGCACGCAGTAGGTCGCCGTCCGGCACGAAGCACAGACGCTCATCCCAGGGCAGGTAATCCGGCGTGAAATGGCGCATGTCCGCGGCCGGTCCGAGCTGGTGCCGCACCCGGGCAAGCAGCAGTCTGCGCATGGTCTTCGGCCAGGCGCGGCAGGCCATGTACAGACAGCGTTGGATGGCGATATTCCGTCCACGCACGATGCCATCCACCCACCCACGGGGCAGCACGCGGCCCAGCAGCCTCGCCATGTGGTCGGTGTTGGGCAGTGAAAAGATGTAGCTTGGCGAACGCTGCAGCATCGTGACGTGGGCGGCGGACTGCGCCATCGCCGGCACCAGCGTGACGGCGGTGGCGCCGCTGCCGATGACCAGCACCCGCTTGCCCGAGTAGTCGAGTTGCTGCGGCCATGCCTGCGGATGGATCCACTGACCTTCGAAGGCTTGCTCCCCCGGAAAGTGCGGTCGATAGCCGTGGTCGTAGTTGTAGTAGCCGGTGCCGCAGATCAGAAAACGGCAGACATAGCGGCGATGCGCACCACTCGCCTCGTCGATGGCGGTGAGGGTCCAGCGCTGCTCCGCGCTGGACCAGTTCGCTTCGACGATGTTCAGCCCGTAGTGGATGCGTTCACCGAGCCCGTACTCGCGCACGGTGTCTTCCAGATACCCCCGAATGGTTGGCCCGTCGGCGAGGAAATGCTCTGAGCGCAGGGGCTTGAAGCCGAAGCTGAAGGTGGCGATATCCGAATCCGAACGGATGCCCGGATAGCGAAACAGATCCCAGGTACCGCCGAGGCGTTGGCGCCGCTCGAGTATCGCCAGCCGGCGTTGCGGCTGCTCCCGCTGGAGGTGGCAGGCCGCACCAATACCCGACAGGCCCGCACCGACAATCAGCACATCGTAGTCGTGGTCGCTCATCACAACCCTCGGATGCTCTCGACGCATCGCAGTGTGGCACAGCCGGGCGGCCATCTCGACGACAAGCGCTGCACCCGCGCAGCCATCGGGCGCGATGCCAGACTTCAGCGTACGCCTGTCTTGGTCAGCAGCACGCCCAGCAAGGTGAGATTGGCAACCAGCGCCACCACCATCGCCAGAGCGGTCAGAAGTCCGAAGATGACACTCGGCACGAAGTCCGAAAACATCAGCAGAGAAAAGCCTGCGGCCACGACCACTGAGGTGTAGAGCAGCGCTTGCCCGACGCTGCGATGCGTGCCTTGCATGGCCTCGCGCGGCGTCTGCTGCCGGCGCTCCGCGCGGTAGCGATGGATATAGTGAATGGTGTCGTCCACTGCTATGCCCATGGCGATGGCGGCGATGGTGATGGTCATGAAGTCCAACGGAATGCCCGCCCATCCCATGAAGCCCAGAATGCTGATGGTGGACAGCACGTTGGGCGCCAGCGCGATCAGCGCCAGCGAGAACGAACGGAAGATCGCGCAGAACGCAAAAAAGAGCGCGACGTAAACCACGCCCAGGGTCAGAATCTGGGAGCGGAACAGCCGGTCCAGCAGGTCCTGGTAGAGAACGAACAATCCAGTCAGCTGATACTGCGCGCCGGAGACACCCAGGGCCTCGAAGTCAGCTCGGATGTCGTCCAGCAAAGCGCCGCGCTCGAGACCCGGTGTGGTGTCCTGCACACGCGCCGATAGCCGTACCTGTTCGTGTTCCGGCGCAAAGAAGGCGCCCAACAGATCGTCGCGCAGTGCGTCTTCCAGCATCCAGTAGAGCGCTGTGAGTTCGTACTCGGTGAGTGGCCGATCGTCGTTGACCCGTCGGGCCAGTTCGGTGAAGTTGACGACCGAAAGCACGGTTCCCATGCCCTTCTGCTGTTCCAATGCCCGTTGCATGCGCTGCAGGCGCTGCACGGTCTCGGCTTTCATGATGAGATCTTCGTGCCGTTCCGCAGCCGGAATGGTGTAACTCACATCCAGGGCTGTCGTACCGCCCAGTTCCTGGTCGATGAAGGACAGTTCGCGGTGCACTTTGGTGGATTCGGCGAAGTAGTTGATGAAGCTGTTTTCCACGCTGAGGAATGCTAGGCCCGCCCCGGCCGCGCCGGCAATGAGCAGGCTCACCCCACCGACCATTGCGGGCATGCGCTGCGCCAGCGCCGCCAGCCCGTTCACCACTGGCCGTGCCACACCGTCGCCGCTTCGCGTCCATTCCTTGCCGAAGAGTGTCATCAGGGCTGGAAACAGGATCAGACTGGTGGCGATGGCCACGAAAACGGCAACGATCATCATCCAGCCAAAGGCCACGACTGGCTGAATGCCGCTCAGTAACAACGAAGCAAATCCAACCGAGGTGGTGAGACCCGCGTAGAGACAAGGCAGCGCCTTCGCGGCCAGTGTCCGCTGCACCAGGATCGCCTGACTCGCCTGCGCATCGGCCGAGACCTCTTCGCGATACTGCACGATGAGATGAATGACGATGGCCAGTGTCAGGATCAGTTGCAACGCGACAAAGTTGGCGGAAATCACGGTGCCCTTCAGGCTCAGCAGGCCGAACAGGCCAGTGCTGAGCGCCACCCCCGCGGCACAGCACAGCAACGGCACCAGCACCCAGCGCCAGCTTCGGAATAGCAGCAGAAGCAGCAGGCAGATCATGGCCGCGATGGCGGCGCCGAAAAGCACCAGATCGGTCGTGATGATGTCGATGAGCTGAAAACCCAGCACATGCGCGCCCCCGAGAAAGAGCTCGGCATCGTCCTCGAAAGGCGCCACGATCGCCCGGATGCGCTCGATTTCTTCATGGCGCGTTTCGTCCAGCCGCTTCTCCAGCGGCGCTGCCGCGCGCTCCAGGCGGGCGAGCTCGGCGTGCTGCTCGTCACTCAGGTCGCCGTCCAGACGCTGGCGCTGAATCTCCACCATCTGCGCGCGCAGCCGCTCGAGTTCGGCATTGGGCGCGAACAGCACCTGGAGGGCGGTTGCGGTGTGATCGCGATTGATCAGCAAGCCTTCGTAGATGGGATGGTCTTCGAGGGCACTTCGCACCGCGTCGACCGAAAAGCCACGCTGCTCAATGGTGAGTGCATTCGGGTCGGTATCGGGGCTCAGCCCGGAGCCGGCGGCCATGAACAGCGGTACGTTGACCAGTGACCGCACCGAAGCCACACGGTCGATCTCCGACAGCGCTTTGGAAAGCGCCGAGAGATCGGCAAAAGTCTCCTGCGACAGCACGGGGTGGCTTCGCGGCTTGTAGGCGACCAGCAGGAATTCCTGGGGGGCAAAGCGCCGTTGGATGACCTGACTGCGAATGTAGTGCTCGTTGTCGTCGCTCAGCAGGGTGTCGGCCGAGGCGTCGATCTCGAAATGGCGAGCCTGCCAACCGAGCGCGACCACCAGCGCGAGGAAGGCCAACAGCACGCTGCGTGGCCGCGCCACGATCAACGCGGCGATGCCGCGATCAGTATTCGGCATTGCGCAACTGGCCCTGGAGATGCAGGTTACGGAAGAAAAGGTAGGGATCTTCGCTCTTCTCGCGCAGAATCAGATAGCGCGGCGCTTCGCTGGCGAAGCGCTGACCACTATCCACCGCCATGACCGCGGTGGATTCCGGCTGGTCGAGCAGATAGGGCACCGGGTTGAGGAAATAATCAACGACCAGCGAGGTGCCCGCCCGGGCGTCGGAGGGACCGAGCAACGGCAGCACGATGTAAATGCCATAGCCGACGCCATAGCCCTCCAGCGTATCGCCGAAGGTCGTCGGTGCGCGCTCCAGTTCAAACCACGCGGCCGCCGGGTCAAACAGCCCTGCCAGCCCCACCGTACTGTTGATGACGAAGCGCAGCAGATTGCGGCCCATGCCTTCCGGCTGCAGCTGGAAGAGGTGGTTGACGAAGTAGATCGGCATCTTGATGTTGTAGAAGAAGTTGCCAATGCTGGACTTCACCGGATCCGGCACGCCCCAGTTGTAGGCTTCGCTGAGGGGAATCAGTGCGTAGCGATAGGTGACATCGTTCAAGCGGAACACCGCGCGGTTGAGATGAATCAACGGATCGCGATAGTCGTCATAGCCCACCACTGTGGGCTCGATGTCCATTTCGCGCTCGGTATCCTGCGGCTTGGCATCGCGCGTCGCACATCCCGTTGACAGCGCGGACGCCAGCATCAACAGCACCATGCCTGCCACACTGGCAAGCTGTCTTGAAGCCACCATGATTCTTGCGTAACCCTTTGAGCGGCGTGAAAAGACGATACAGGATTGCCGCAGGCATCGTAGTGCTCGCCATGCTCGTACGCGCTGCGGCGCCGGCGCTGCTGGAGCGGCAGATCAACGACCGCCTGGCCGCCTTGGACCACTACACCGGGCGTGTCGGAGACGTTGATCTTCACCTGTGGCGCGGCGCGTACAGCATCGAGGATGTACACATCCGCAAACGCCGCGACGCGCCTGACCGCCCCCTGTTCGCCGCCGACCGTCTGCAGTTCTCCCTGCGGCCTGGGCCCGACGCCGCCACAGACTGGGTGACGGTGGTCGCCCTCCGCCGCCCCCAGGTGAACTTCATCGATGGCGCGGGCGATCGCGACCAGGCTGGCCGCGGTGCCAACTGGCTGCGCTTATTTGATCGGCTCGCCCCGCTGCCCATTGATCGGATCGCGGTCCAGGAGGGCGCCGTGCATTTCTACAACTTCGCTGGCGCCCACGTGTACCTTGCCCGGCTGGACGGTGCAGTGACCGCGCTTTCCCGGTCCCCGAGCCCCGCAGCCCCCCTCCCCGCTCGGCTTGAAATGACCGCCCAAGCCATGGACAGCGCCCCTGCCGAGCTCAAGGCGGACCTGGCGCCACGCGTGCAGCCACCGGCTTTCGCGCTGCAGTTCCGCATGCAGCAACTGGATCTGGCCGACTTCCGCTTGCTCGCCAAGAGCTACGCCCCCTTCGACATCAACGCCGGCCGCATGGATTTCGTCATGGAGCTGCACGCCCGCAACGGCACAGTGGACGGCTATGCCAAGCCGCTGCTGAAAGATGTAGAAATCCTCTCCATCGACGTGGATGTGCGTCAGGATAAGGACCACCCGCTACGTCTCATGACGGAAGCCACGGCGGCACTGATCGCCGAGTTGCTGGAGAACCGCTCCAGCGACCGCATTGCCACACGCATCCCCATCGAGGGCAAGCTCGACGCCCTCCAACGTGATTGGCTCACTGCGCTCTGGGGCGTGCTCGCCAACGCCTTTCTCGAAGGACTGAACAGTAACTTCGACGACGCGCCACCAGCGGCATCGAAAGCCGGTGCGAACAGCGCCACGCACCCCGTGCGACCGGGCCCCCGCTAAGCCGCAGCGTCCGCTGCAAGCGTTCCGTTCATCCGCTGTGCAGCGGGGTATTCCTACCGTGCCGTCGCGACAGAGACTGGCACTGAGGAGCACGCGTTGCGCAGCAAAGCGATCACGGGCGAGCAAACGTCAATACACCGTACCTGCGGGAAACGGGGCACGACTGCGACGCCGTCATGAGCAGTGCCATTGCCTTCGTCTGCGTCGGCCTGCTGCTGCTGGTGATGGGGCTGACATCCACCGCCATCCGCCGACTGCCGGTGACCACCGCCATGATCTACCTGGCCGTCGGCATCGTCGTGGGACCGACCGCGCTCAACCTGCTGCATTTCAATCCGCTGCAACAATCCGGCTTTCTCGAGATTGCGACGGAAATTGCCGTTCTGCTGTCGCTATTCACGGCGGGCATGAAAATGCCCGTTCCGGTCAGTGTGCGCCGCTGGCAGACACCGGTATTGCTGGCCTTCGCGTCGATGTCACTGACCGTCGCGCTGATTACGGTCTTCGGCTACCACCTGCTCGGTCTGCCATTGGGCGCGGCGGTGCTGCTGGGCGCCATCCTCGCGCCAACCGATCCGGTACTGGCGACGGACATCCAGGTGCGCCACCCCGGAGATCGCGACCGCCTGCGTTTTAACGTCACCTGCGAGGCGGGGATGAATGATGGCACCGCCTTCCCTTTCGTGATGCTGGGCCTCGGTCTGCTGGGTCTGCACGATCTTGGCCACTACGGCAGCGAATGGATCCTGCGCGACCTGCTGTGGGCGACCGCGGCGGCCGGCGCCATCGGTATCGCCAGCGGCGCCGCCTTGGCGCACGTGGCGTGGCGACTGCGTGGCGTCGACGAACAGCATCACCGGCTCGACGATTTCCTCGGTCTGGGCCTGATCGCGATGGTGTACGGCGCCAGCTTGATGGTGCACGCCTGGGGTTTTCTCGCCGTCTTCTTTGCCGCCGTTGCCCTCCGTCAGACCGAACTGCGCCTTACCGGCCGCTGCCCCGACCGCTTGCAGTTGCAGAATGGAACGGACGATGAAGCCCCCGCGCGGACCCCTCCTCGCCGCATCAGCGAAAGCTCGCTTGCCTTCAAGGAACAGCTCGAACGGTTGTCCGAGGTCGTGCTGATCCTGCTCGTGGGCTGCACGCTGTTCGTCGATTCATGGAGCCTGAGAGCCATCGCCACGGCCGCCTTTCTCTTTATTGTGGTGCGCCCCGCCAGCGTGCTCGCCCTTATGTCGCGTTCGCGCAGCCCGATGCGCATTCGCCTTCTGACCGGATGGTTCGGAATCCGCGGCATCGGCTCGCTGTACTACCTGATGTACGCCATCGAGCACGGCCTTCCGCAGGACATCGCCCTGGAACTGCTCCACATCACGCTGGTCGTGGTGACGCTGTCCATCATGATCCATGGCCTCAGTATCCGGCCGTTGATGGATCGCTATGCGCGTCGCTGAATCCGCAAAAGAAAGGGGCGCCCACCAATGGCAGGCGCCCCTCGCAATCGCCCAAGGCGATAAAACGCCTCCCCCTCGCTGGCCTCACTCCATCCCTCACCAGCTACCTTACTCCGCTTTGATCCACAAAGGCTAGCGTACTGGCGTCGACCCAGCGCGTTGCATGCCGAATACCATCCCCGACTGCGCGCCCTGCCCCGATGTGGCATCCAAGCAATCATCGAACAACGCCGCGGCGGATTGCGGCGCCTGCGACAGCTGCTCGTCATGGCAATAGGCACCGATAGGCAGGTAATCCCCCATGATGCCCGCCGGTTCGGTGCCTTGCGGCACATTCTGAATCGCCTGATCGAAGCCGGGATCCGGCAGCATATGGCGATAGATGATCAGCCCATCAGGGAAAGGCCCCCAGGGCAGCCACGTAATGCCATTGTCCGCGTTGGCCCAAGTCGGGCGATCTGCGGGGTCGGTGACCATCACCGTGAAGAAGCCGCTCTCATCAAGCGCCACTTCCTCGTCGCGGGCGCAGTCGACAAAACGCTGGGTGAGGAATTCGTTCTGACAAATGGACCAGTAGCGCAGTTGCTCCCCTCCCCAGGGCACGCCGGCAGCGCCGCGCCAACTGGGTGCGCGCGCCCGCACTACATAGGCCGAACCAAAACGGCGTGCGAATCCGATGGTGGTGTAGTCGTTATGGAGATTGCTGAGGAAGCCCCCGCCGCCGGTCAAGGGCAGGCCGCTGGCCTCTTCTCCCAAAGGCACGCCCAAGGCGTTGCCCAGAATCTGCAGTAGGGTCGTTGGCAAGCCATAGAAAACCTGCGTCGAGGGCGGCATGGTTGCAGTCGGTATCGTGACCAGGCCAAGCAAGGCATCGGGCAGATCGATCGTCAGCAACAGATCATTGAGGCCCGGGTCAGGCACCACACCGCCCCCGGTGGGGATCAGCGGCTCCGTGCAGTCGGCGTAGGGAAGGATCTCCTGGCTACCGTCAGCGGTCTCCAGCGTCAGCACCGGCAGACCCACACCGCCCTGAAAATCGAAGCCTGCTTCTGGTACATAGCTGCGATACATGATCACCGTTCCGGCAGGGTTTGGCACGGCGTTGTCGCCCGTCGGGATAGCACCGGAATACAGAGTGTTGATGGCGGGTGTTTCGGGCTTCTGCCCGAAGTCGACATAGGCGGTGTAACTGCCTCCCAGCGGTGCACGCTCGTCAACGAAAGGGTTGGCTTGACCCGCTTCATCCGGCACGAGCGCCTCGTCGGCAATCGCGTCGACGGGGCGGATCAGCGGGTCGTAGACGTTGAAGGAGAAGTAACGCATGTGCCCAAAGCGGCCATCGATCCGCAGTCGGGTTCCCGGGATATGGGGAACGACCGCTACCCAGTATTTGGCGGAATCGTCCGGGAAGGCGATGTTCGTCACATTGATGTCGGACGCCGCCTGCCAGCCGCAACCCACGCCAACCGGGAACTGCGGGCGCTCCGGGCGATCGCCCGGAAGGTCCGGCGGGCGCTGCGCCATGCGCGCGCCACCAGCCTGGGTTGCATCGAGGCCCACCGGGCCCGATTCGCTCGAACATGCCCCGAGCAGGATACCGAGTGCGAGGACGCCCATCACGCCCCGACACCGGGCGCGATGGGGTTCCTGACGAAATGCCGTCTGCATTGCCCTGTCTCCTTCCATATCTCTAGGCAGCATAGAAGGCGATCGCGCTGCCGCGTCAGGGCAAATTCACGCTACTCCATTCCCTCCGGCAGCACCTTGCCGTGCTTGGCGAGGTAATGCGCCGTGATATTCGGCGTATGGGTAACGGGTTCGACGATTTCCCACACCCGCTCGTAGCCACTGTGCTGGATGCGCCAGGCGCCGTCCTTGAATACGTAGCGGTCCTTGTAGAACGAGGCTCCGTCCGTGGTCTTCTTGCGACGCAGGTCAAGGAACCAGTCGCGCAGATACCAGCGCCCGCTGGCTTCCACATCGGAATGCACTTCGATTTCCGGGTGATTGCCGTGGTGGAAGGCAATGGCCTCGGCGTGGAAGGCATAGCTCAGGGCTTCCAGGATCTTGTCCCGGCCTTCCGCTTCAAAGCGGTAGGTACCGCCAACGTAGCAGACGGTGGCGTCTTCGGCGAAGACCTCCTTCAACGTCTCCATGTCGGCGGTATCGATCGCGCGGAAGTAGCGGTACTTGAGCTGGCGGATCAACTCGATGGCTTCCAGGTTCAGCCCCATGGCTTGGTCTCCTCGTGTGCGTGGTGATGAATCGGTGGTTCGCACACAAAGGCTGACGCAGCCCGGGGCGCGCGGCCTCGCGCAGATGGATGAGCTGGTTGCTGCGCTATGGCAGCCGGTTGAGCTTCTGCTCGGCGTGCCCGATCTTGCGGTCGCCAGGGCCGAGGTCCTCCTGCGCGCGCGCGATGGTGGCGACACGCATGGACTTCACGGGGATCAGGCGAATCAGCTTGGGCAGGTAGCGCAGCAAGTGAAAGGAGATGGTTCGCCAGAGGTGCCACAACGGGTGTCGGTGCATTACGTCGGCGCGCGTCACGCGTCGCGAATGCTGGGTCTGCACATGGTCAAGGCTGGCGCGGAGCGTGCGATTGAAGGCGCGGTCACGCACTACGATATTGGCTTCCAGATTCAGCGCCAGGCTGAAGGGATCCAGATTACTGGAACCGACCGTCGCCCAGTGGTCGTCCACCACCGCCACTTTGGCGTGCGACGGGCGTTCCTGGTATTCCCAGACTTCAACGCCGATGCCGATCAGATAGTCGTACAGCGTGCGGCTGGCGAACTTGACGTATTGCTTGTCGGGGTTGCCCTGCAGAATCAGGCGCAGGCGCACGCCGCGCTGGACCGCCTGGCGCATGGCGCGCAGAAAGCGGTAGCTGGGGTAGAAGTAGCTGTTCATGATGACGACATCGCGTTCAGCCGCGCGCAACGCCATCAGGTACATCGTCTCAATGTCATGGCGGTGGCGGGTGTTGTCACGCGTGATGAACAGCACCTGCGCCGCAGCCCTCGGGTTGAGCCATTCGCTCGGCACGCGACGGAACATGTCGGTCAATCGCCGCCGACGCGGGCGCGCACTCTCGCCGATGGCCTGATAGCAGAAGCGGCGGATATCCTCGACCACCGGACCCTGCACGCGCGCAGCGTAATCCTGCTTGGACTCCGGCCCGTAATAGCGCATGTGCGCATCGGAAAAGTTGATGCCACCGATGTAGGCGATCGCACCATCGATGACCACGATCTTTCGGTGCAGGCGGTGCAACAGATTGGGGTGTTTACCGAACTTGGGGGCCATGGGTCCAAACACGTGCACGCGCCCACCGGCATCGGTCAACGGCTGGATAAAGCCCTTGCTGAGCAAGGCGGAGCCGTGCCCATCCACAGTGATATCCACCTTGACACCGCGCGCGGCAGCTTCCTCAAGAACCTGACGCAAAGCACGACCGATCGCATCCTCCCACCAGATGAAGGTCTCGATGATGACCTCCTGCTGCGCAGCGCGGATGTCGTCGAAGACGGCGGGGAAGAACTCCTCTCCATTCTCCAAAAGGCGAATCGCGTTGTCTTCCCGCCAGCTGCGCTCGGTCATGGGGTTGTGGTGAGATCCAGCGTCAAGGGGGCGTGATCGGAGAGTGTGCGCCAAGGCCGCCCATGAAGCACCTCGGCGCGGGTATGGCTCAGATTGCGCACATAGACACGGTCAAGGCGCAGCAACGGCCACCAGACGGGAAAGGTGCGCGCCGCCTTGCCGTGGCGCTCTACGAAGACTTCGCGCAGGCCGAGGCGATCGGCGAGCGGGGCGTGGGCGCGGCCGCGCCAATCATTGAAATCACCGCCGACCAGCAAGGGCGCGCGATCGTCGATGTCGGTCTCCACCATCTCGCACAGACCTGTGATCTGGTCCCGGCGTTGCGCCTCGCTGAGCCCCAGGTGCACGCATACCACGTGCAATGGCAACGCCCAACCCGGAACATCGAGCTGGCAATGCAGCAATCCACGCTTCTCGGCGTCGACGGTGGAGACATCGTGGTTGCGGGAATGGAGGATCGGAAACTTGGAAAGCACCGCGTTGCCGTGGTGACCCTCCGGATAGACCGCGTTCTTGCCGTAGGCAAAGGCTGACCACACCGTGTCCGCCAGAAACTCGTACTGCCCCTGCTCGGGCCAGTGTTCCCAACGCGTGGAATGCTCCTGATGGGCGCCAAGCACCTCTTGCAGCAACACCACATCGGCATCGGCATGCCGAATGGCGGCGCGCAGGTCATGCAATACGAAGCGCTTGTTCCAGGCGGAGAAGCCCTTGTGCATGTTGAGCGTGAGTACGCGAATCAGCGGCTCTCCCTGTGCTGCCGCCCCGGGCCTCGGCCCGGGCGAATCAGGCCTGCTCAAGGCGCGCGCTGACTCGGTGCTTGACCCAGAACGCCAAAGCCACGCAGGCCAGCGCAATTGCCGCCAAGACCGCCATGCCCTCCGCAGACGGCTCCTGCAACACCGAGCGCAGCTGGAACCCGACTACGCCCATGAGAAGCAAGGCGGGAAGAATCCCAAGTACGGTACCCACCACGAAAGGCAGCCCGCGCACGCCGCCCGCGCCGAGCACAAGGTTCACCACCGCATACGGCGCAACCGGCATGATGCGCAACAAGACCAGCCCCGGTACGCCACTTTCACGCACGATGCGCAGCGCCTTGTCCACTTTGGCATTGCCCCAGCGGTCCAGGGCTGGCTGCCCGAGGCGGAGCCCCGTCCAGTAAGCGCAGAGACCAGCCAGCAGGCTTCCGTAGAGCGCATAGGCCATGCCTGCCACCGGTCCGATGGCGACAATCAGCGCCAGATTGAGCGCCGTCAGCGGAAACATGACCGGGGTGGCGAGGATATAGACGGCCCCGAGGCTCAGGACCGCCCACGGGCTGCGCGCCAGCGTTTCGACGTGCGCCTCCAGATTGCCTGACGTAGCCCATTCGCTGAGCGGGCTCCAGCGCCAAAGGGCGGTCATGCCAAGCACCAGCAACAAGGCGGCGCCGGCGGCGATCCAGCGGGGGCGAAATAGTGGTGGGATGGTTGTAGGCATCAGCTATTGGCGCGGCCGCAAAGCGCGCGCAAAGAAAAGCCCCGACCGCCAGAGACGGCCGGGGTCTGAGGACGGCGACTTAGTAGTCGCTGCTATCTTCCATGTCGTCGGCGGTCTCTTCCATCTCGTCGCCGGCGTCTTCCATCGCGTCACCCGCCTCCTCGGCGGCTTCGTCAATGGATTCGCCCATTTCTTCGGCCGGGCCTTCCGACTCACAGCCGCTCAGCAGTGCGATGGAACCCACACCCATGAACATGGCGAGAACCAGTGCGCGCAGAGCGCTCAGTCCGGTACGGGTTTCGCTTGTAGTCGTCATTGCTCCCTCCTTTCGGGAATCAGATGGATGTGCGCAGCGAGTGATGCAACGGCACCCTCGAACGCACACGTGCATCATGCTGCACTGCGACGCTGAGCGCGAGATGAATCGTCAGCGCTAGACCCCAAAGCCGCCCGAGACGTTGATCTGCTCGCCCGTGATGTAGTTCGCGCGCTGCGAGGCGAGAAAGCGCACGGCCTCGCCGATATCCTCCGGCTTGCCCCAACGCTTGAGCGCAAGCAGCTTCTTGGTCTCACGAATCCAGTGTTCGTCAAAGACACCGCGCTCCAGCAGTTCAAGGAACATGCCGGCTTCGATGACGCCGACCAGCACCGAGTTCGCGCGCACGCCGTTACCGCCCTCTTCTTTGGCGATGCCGCGAATAAGCGCCTCATTCGCCGCCTTCGGAATCACGGACAGGCCGTCCATCGGCGGCCACCAGCGATCACCGGCCGAACCGACGTGCACCACACTACCCTGGCTCTCGCGCAATGCCGGCAGGCATGCCTTGATGATCTGAAACAATCCATGCTGTTCGGTGTCCACCGCCTGGCGCCATGCCTCCACCGGAGTATCTGCCAGCAGCAGCTGCTCCACGACCGGTCCGGCGGCGAAGACCACAGTATGCAGCCGTCCATGTTCGGCAAGTACTGCCTGCAGAGCGGCGTCGATCGAATTCGCGTCGGTGACATCCAGCGCGTGGGTGCTGACCTTGCGGCCGGTTTCGCGGATGGCGGCAGCCGTCGCTTCCGCCTTGTCGCCCTTGCTGCGATAGCCGATGGCTACGTCGCTGCCGCCTTCGGCAAGACAGCGCGCAATCACGCTGCCGATGCCGCCACTGCCGCCCAGCACCCAAGCGGCGCCTTCCGGAAACTCCGTCATTGTCTTGATCTCCCCACGGTCTGCAAGAGCGCCGCCGTCGTCACTCGGCGCGGTGAAAGCGCGCCGGATCGAACAAGCCGTCGCGCGGATTGGGTACGGCGCGGACGCGCTCCACGTGGAGCACGGTCTGTCCGCTACGGACGAAATCGCGCATCGTCAAGCGCACCGGGTACCAGAAGTGCCCGAACTGGCGCAGATGATCCGCTTCCACCGTGAGACGCTTGCTGAGCACGTCGTTGTTGTAGAACTCGGCTTCCATGACCAAGCAGTGCTCGGCGTCGACGGCCACGCGGACGCGATCATGCGTGACCTTTTGCGGCTTGTCGGCGCGCACCTCCAGCTCGTGGGTGGCACGACCCTGTCGCTCCACGGTGCCGACAAAGGCCACATCGGCATTGCCGAACAGTCCTTGCCAGTGGCGGAAATCGTTGTAACTGAACTTGGTGTCGAGCAGTGCCGTATCGCCAAAACCGCCCGTGACCTGACGCACACGATCAATGGAAGGCAGGTAGACATACATGCCGTCTTCGCCATAGATGCCATCGGACTCGCGCAGCAGATAGGCCGAACCGGCCAGATACTCCGGCGCGCCCACGTGCATCACGGCATGCGAGCGATAGTCGCCATCGTCTTGACGATGCACGCGCAGGAACAGGCTGGCCAGCAGCACCTGCGGCTGAGGATCGCCGGCACGCTCGGTTTCGAAGCGCAGGGTCTGGCCGATGACCATGCCTCCCGGTACCACCTGCGACATGCAGGTCATGACCTCCTCGGCGGTAGTGGCCTGCGTCTGAGCCGCGGCATTCAGGCTGGCGACGAATAGGCAAGCGCCTGCGATGATCTTCTTCATTGCGTTCTCCACATCCCTTTATCCAATGAGCGGCACCGCTGGCGCCAGCTGAAGCAGTCGATCAATGCTCCAGAAAGCGCCCAAGCTTCCTACCGCATAGGCCGCTGTGACCGTAACGGGCCGACGCGGATCCTGAAACAGTGCGCGCGGAAGCGCATGCAAGAGCAGCGCCAACAGCCCAATGGCGGCCAGCTGACCGAGTTCAATCCCTATATTGAAGGCAGCCAGGGCAGGAATCATCGCTGTCTCAGGCAGGCCGAGCGCGCGCAATGCGCCGGCAAAGCCAAGACCGTGCAGCAAACCAAAGGCGAAGGTAGCCAGCGCGGCCCGCCGACCATGCACCAGCGCAGCCGAGGCCTGCCCCCTCTGGCGCAATACGCGCCACCCCACCCAAACGATGCTGAGGGCGATGCCGGCCTCCGCCAGCGCCGGTGATAAGCGGACGATACCGAGTACCGAGAGTGCCAGCGTCACGCTATGCCCCACCGTGAAGGCCGCCGTCATGATCAGCAACGGCCGCAGACCGAAGGCGAAGCCATTGACGAGAAAGAATAATCCGACCACGAAAGCGAGGTGGTCCGGACCAAAAAGCAGGTGCGTGAATCCCAGCCCGCCGTATTGCCCCATGACCGCCCACACGCTGGGCGCCGCGGGCACCTGCATGGAGGGCGATGTCGCGTCCAGCAGCGCCTGGGTGGTGCGGCCTTCCCGATCGTGCAGGACCACCAGCGCGTTGACTCCGCTATCGGCGAGGCCGCGCACCGCCAGACGCTGCCCGATCAGGGGCGCGTCGCAACGGATCTGCCAGCGCAGTTCCACCGCCTGTTGCGCTTCAAGTAACTGGCTGCGCTGCGCACTCACGGGCTGGCAGGAGGCGGGCAATACGGGTTCCGGATGGGCGCGACTGGGCTGCAGCAGGGACAGCTGCCAGCGCACGTCGAAGTGGCCGTCGCCGACGGCGCGCAGCTCCAGCAGGGCCGGCGCCAATGGATGCGCCTGAGCGCCAGCCAAGGGAAGCATCAGCGCCGCGACAAGCATGCAGTAGCGGAGAATCCGGGGCGTCATGGCCGCATCGCCGTTTCGAGAGCGTCGCCCGCATCGATGATGCGATAGCGTGAACGCAATCGCTCCATACCGATGCGCAAGGCCTCCTTTTCCGCGTCTTGCCGGGCGTGAAGCACCACCTGGCGCAGCGTAGGAGCGCGCACCCCCGGCGGTTCAGTGGCGGCTGAGACGCGGATGAGGTGCACACCGAAGGGAGAGGGCACCGGACCCGACCAGACCCCCACCGGCGCCGACGCCACCGCCGTCGCAAAGGTCGGGCCGAATAGCTGTGCCAGATCCGTGGCGCGCTTGCTGGCGAACTCGGCCCCGAGCAGGAAGCCGTCCCCATCGACCGGGGCATCCTGGCCGCTGCCCAGGCGCGATATCGCGGCGCGGGCATCGTCCAACGGGTTCTCCCGCAGATCACTGCTGAAGAAGACGTGGACGAAGCTGAACGCCGCGGGCGCCTCCATCGCCTGAAGGGCGGAGGCGGCGGTCCACAGCATCGCGTCGTCCACCATTGCCTGCGACTCCAGGCGGTGCCGCATGCGCTGCACCAGACGGCGCCGCACTACCGGGTCCCTTTCCAGCATGCCCAGGGCCCGCGCCTGCCGGAGCAGCGCCTCGTCGTCGTCGGGACCGCCAATCTGCACGAAACGCATATTGCGAAGCAAACGGTCGCGCACCACTGGATCGCGCTCGGCGAGCCCGAGGCGCAGCGCCTCCTCGAACAGGATCGCCTCGTCGACATGCCATTGCAGCAGGGCGCGCATCTCGCCGTCGGTGGGCATCACGCCAGTCTCGCGCAGCCACTGCTGGCGGAGTTGCTGGCGATCGGCGGTAGTCACCCGCAGCGTGGGTGTTTCCAAGGCGCGCAGCATCGGCTGCAGGGCCTGTGCCGCAACCAGCATGGTGGCGCCAATCGCGAAGAAGTGCAGCAGCGGATGGCGGAGAAGGCGTGTCACGACGCCGGAGACACCGCAGGTTGATACCAGATCGGCGAGGTCCAGGCGCGTTCCTGGATGGTCGACGGGAAGCGCGCATCGCAACAGCCCTCAAAGCCTTCGGGAGGGCCGTCCGGATCATTGCAGTCGACCTCGGCCGCCAGACACTGGCGATGCGACCAGCGGCAGCTGGGGTTTTCCACCACACGCGCGTAATAGAAGGCGCGCTGCGCCGGGTCGAAATCCGGGTCGGTCCAGACGCGGCAGAGCTGGCTGAAGCCACTGCCACTGGTGGCGCAGGTATTCAGATCGACGCTGGCGCCGTTGCTGGGATCCCCGGCCACGTCGTAGACCTGTTCGCGCTTCTCGCCGCCGTCAACCCAGCCCTTGATGATCTGGATGCGTTGCAGCGGTTCGGCGTGCGGGTGCGCATCTCGCATCGCGGCCACTGCAAAACGCGGCGCCACGCTGGCCGCCTCCGGCGGCTGAAGGATGCTGCCCATGGGCACGCCCGCCGCATAGCCCTGCTCCGCAAAATCGGCGGCATTGCACATCCCTTCCGGAAGCCCCCAGCCACCGAAGAAGCGGACAATGGGACGGTTGCCGCTTGTGGCGTAGACCTCACGCCGCTTGAGGGCATCGAACAACGCGGGACGCGTGTTCTCCGGCGCCCACACCACGGCCAGCCCGCCTGGGCTGTATTCGACGAGATCGGTGAGGCCCGGCGGCACTTCGTCAATGGCCGGTTTGCCAGCGCCTCCGTGACCGGGGAAGTTGCGCTCGCGCACTTCACCCGGGGTGACGATATGGGTATCGCTACTCCCGATGAAGCCGTACTGGAAGGGATTCTCTCCAATCGCTTCTTCCTGCAACAGGCCCTCCTTGAGCGCCTCGCGCAGATAGTCCTGCGGCAGCGGCGGGCCGGTATTGAAACCGTTGAAACGGTCCCCGGTGGTGTTGTTGTAGGGAATGATCTCGAAGCCACAGAGCTCGTCCTGCATGCCGGCCCCGGTGGTGTTGAGGCATTCGGAGGAACCCTTGTGCTGATAGATCTCGACCAGCGGCTCATTCTGCCGACGCAGGGCGGCAAGCTCGGCGGTATAGGGGTTTCGGCTCTTGTCCTCGGTCAGGAACATGAGACCGGCGCTCAGGTTGGAATTGTGCGGGATGGTCAGATAGTCACAGCCATCCTCCGGCCTGCAGCGCTCCGCCAGGGCCTCCCACAACTGCTCCGGCTCCGGAAATTCCTGATAGGCCGGTGGAACCTCTGGCACTTGATCCGTGGCGAAGATCACGTTGCGATGCAGATTGTTTGAGAGCGGGCTGCCAGTCCATTCATAGCCGACAAAGGTGGTGAAGCGGCACTCTGATGAGCGGTCGTAGTGCATCTCCGCCGCGACTTGGGTATCGGCCCAGGGGGTCTTGGCGGCCTCGAGGCAGCGCCTTCCCTGCAGGCCGCAGAAGGGCATGCGCGGTATGCGCCCGTCAGCGCCGATCAGCGGCAGCTGAAAGAAGGGTGGAATGTTGCTGATCGGCAGCCGCGAAAGATCGGGAAGCCCCAACGCGTAGAGGTTGAAGACAATGAAGGCGTTTTGCGGATTCGCGCGGTAATACAGGCATTCCAGCGCGTTGTGGCCCACTGCCTCGGGATCGGTGCAGATTTCGACCTCACCAAACAACTCAACGTGATCCGTCACCGCAGCGAAATCCAGTGGACGCTCCAGCTGCCGCGATCGCAAGGCATTGCCGGCTGCGTCATAGGGCTGAATCTCGAGCCGTTCGCCCTTGGCGAAACGGTAGGCCGCTTCAGGCTTGAGCCGGGTGCCCTGGGTATTCGCATCCAGCGAGTAGGTCGTGTGCACGTGCAGATCGCCAAAATAGGGATTGCCGAGCGGATTGAAATCCCGGCATCGGCTGTCCTCCACGATCTCCGGTGGCACTTGCGTGCGCTCCGCCGCCTCTTCGCTGCTACATCCGGCAAGGCCTCCGCCGATCACGCCGAGACTCAGCGCCGCATACAGAAAGGACAGACCATGCCGCATGGGACCCCCTCCAGGCTACGTCTGGTTGACGTTGGCCTCCGCTAGAAAGGACGGCCGTTCGCCGCCACCGTGCACAATCAGGTTGCTGCCCGAGACATAGCTCGCGCCGCTTCCGCTCATCCAGAGACAGGCTTCGCCGATTTCGCGCGGCTGTGCCAATCGCCCGAGGGGAACCGTCGCACCGACGCGCGCCACGCCGTCGGCGTCGCCGTAGTGCAATTCGGACTGCTCGGTTTCAACCAGGCCCGGGCTGACGCAGACCACGCGCACTTTGGGCCCCCACTCCACCGCCAACGATTGGGTGAGGTTGACGATGCCCGCCTTGGCCGCACCGTAGGCTGCGGTGCCGGGTGATGCACGCACCGCGCTAATGCTGCCGACAAAGACAATGACGCCGCCGGTGGCCTGTTGCTGCATGAGCCGATTGGCGTGCTGCGCGAGTTCGAATGGCGCCAGCAGATTCAGCTCGATGATCGCCTTGTGAAAGCGTGGGGAGGCTTCTGCGGCATCGGCGTAGGGGGCGCCGCCAGCGTTGTTGACGAGCACATCCAGACGCCCGATGCGGCTGCGGATGTCTTCCATCATGGCCGCAAGCGCATCGCTGTCGCGCACGTTGGCCTCGATGAACTCCGCGGTGCGATCGTCGTGTGCAGGCAAGTGTTCTGGCGCATTGCGACCACAGATGAGCACCCGGTCACCGGCCGCCAGAAAGGCCTCTGCAATGCCGCGGCCGACGCCGCGAGCGCCACCTGTTACCAAAACCACACGCTGCTGACTCACTTGTCTCCCCCTGTCTCTCCAGTAAGCATGCTAGGCAGTCGCCCGGCGCCCGCCGTCATCCAAAAGGACGACGCACTGCCGGGCAGAGATCGCGAGCATGTCCCGCACCATTCAGAGGTTGCGAGCATATGAGCGGGACGCCTATCCCCGAGGGTGAGTACTGCACGACAGCGAGCGGTCTGCGCCTGCACTACCACATGCACGGCGAAGCAGGCCGCCCTGTCGTGGTCTTTCTGCATGGCAGCGGCCCCGGCGCGAGCGGCTACAGCAACTTCAAGCACAACTATGGCGTGCTGGCCGAGGCGGGCTATCGGGTGCTCGTTCCGGATCTTCCGGGCTACGGTCTTTCCGACAAACCGGAAGACCAGCATTACACCAACGATTTCTTCGTCGAGACGCTTCAGGGCCTGCTCGACGGGCTGCAGATCACCCAGCCGGTCACGCTGCTAGGCAACTCCCTGGGCGGTGCCATCGCGCTCGGGTTCGCACTGGCGCAGCCGGAGCGGGTCAAGAGCCTCATCCTCATGGCGCCGGGCGGCGTCGAGGAGCGCGAGGCCTATTTCGAGATGGAGGGCATCAAGCGCATGATGGCGCTCTTTGCCGAAGGCCCACTCGACTTCAACGCCATGAAGAAGCTGCTGGGCTTTCAGCTCTATGACGCCAGTGACGTCAACGATGAGGTGGTGGCCGAACGTGTGGCGGTCTGTGCGGAGCAGCCGCGCACCGTGCTCTCGACCATGCGGGTACCCAACATGGAAGCCCGGCTTGGCGAGATCACCTGCCCCGTGCTGTGCTTCTGGGGCGTGAATGACCAGTTCAACCCGCTCAGCGGCGCGCAGAAAATCGCCGCCGGTTGCCCCGATGCCCGTGTGACACTACTCAGCCAGTGCGGGCACTGGGTGATGGTCGAACACCGCGACTACTTCAACCGGGCCTGCGTGGATTTTCTCAACCACGAGGTATTTGCGGCATGAGTCTGAGTGACATCACCTGCAACGGCATCGGCGACGATCTGTTCAACGCGCTGCGCAAGCGCGAGACGATCGAGCCACCAAGCACGCTGCACAGCGGCATGACCATCGACGATGCCTATCAGATCTCACGCCACTTTCTGGCGCGGCGTACCACCGAAGGCGAGAAGGTGGTTGGCAAGAAAATCGGCGTCACCAGCGCCGCCGTGCAGGAGATGCTGGGCGTGCATCAACCCGACTTCGGCTTTCTGACCGACGCCATGCAGGTGGAGGACGGCGCGACGGTCAGCCTGGCGCAGTATCAACTGATCCAGCCGCGTGCCGAGGGTGAGATCGCCTTCGTCTTGAAGAAGGAACTGCAAGGCCCCGGCGTGACCGAAGCCGATGTGCTGGCGGCGACCGAGTACGTCTGCCCCTGTTTCGAGATCGTGGACTCGCGCATCACCGATTGGCGGATTGCGATTCAGGACACCATTGCCGACAACGCCTCCTGCGGCGTCTTCCTGCTGGGTGCGGCCAAGGCCGATCCGAATGCGCTGGATCTGGCGGCGGTGCAGATGCGCATCACCAAGAACGGCGAACACGCCGCCGATGGCCAGGGCAGCGCGGTGCAGGGGCACCCCGCCACCGCCATCGCCTGGCTGGCCAACACCCTGGGCGAATACGGCATCCCGTTGCTTGCGGGCGAAACCATTCTTTCCGGCTCGCTGGCGCCGCTGCTCCCCGCACGGCCCGGCGATCACTTTCATCTGACACTCGACGGTATCGGCGAAGCCAGCGTGGCCTTCGCCGCCTGACCGCACGGGAGGCACTACCCCATGGCCAAGATCCGCT
>JALEHA010000083.1 GCA_022763315.1 Algiphilus sp. | reverse complement strand
GGAAGTTGGCGATGGCGCCGGCGATGAGCACGGCGGCGATGACAATCAGCCCAACCTGAAGCCGGGGCAGGGCGCGTTGCGCAGTCGAGGTGGCCACGGGCGGTTCAGCCTTCCAGCGCAGTGCGGATCTTGGCGAGCAGATCCGCCTGCTTGATCGGCTTGACGATGTACTCGCGGGCCCCCTGGCGCAGTGCCCAGAGCCGGTCGGTGTCCTGGCTCTTGCTGCTGATCACGATGATCGGAATATGCTGCGTCGCACTGTCCTTGGAGATGGCGCGCGTGGCCTGAAAGCCGTTCATGCCCGGCATGACCACATCCATCAGCACGCAGTCGGGCTGCGTGCTGCGCACGGTTTCGAGCGCGCTGCCGCCCTCGGTGAGTTCCACCACCTCGTGTCCGTCGGACTCGAGCATCTTGCGGATCGCAGCAAGGTCCGTCGGCGAGTCGTCGACTACCAGTACACGCGCCATTGATTTTTCTCCCCTAGTACAACCCCGATCCAATCCCGAGCCTAACGGTGCAGGCGGTGGGCGTCCAGCGACTCATGCTCGATCACGCCGGCGATGCAGCTGAGCGCGACACTGCCGCCCGTGGTCTTGCCGGCCAGCGGCGTATTGCGCCCCCGGCTGGTGAACAATCGAGGGTCTACCGCGGCGCGTTGCGCCCGGTCGAGCAGGACCAGGTCGGCACGCGCACCTACAGCCAGGCCCTGCGCCGGCTGACCGAGAATCTCGAGCGGCTGGGTGTGGCAGGCGCGGATCAGTTGTGGGCCGTCGATGATCTCGGCATCGAGCAGGCTGAGCGCCATGCTCCAGGCCGTGTCCAATCCCGAAGCGCCGGGCTCGGAAAGATCGAAGGGGGCATTCTTGGCGTCGAACTCGTGCGGCTGGTGGTCGCAGCAGAGTGCGGAGATGCCCCCCTGGGCAAGCTGGGCGCACAGGGTGGCGCGGTCGGCCTCGCTGCGCAGCGGCGGCTGCACATGGGCGGCCGTATCGAAGCCGCGCAGCGCGGCATCGGTCAGCAGCAACTGATGCAGCGCGACGTCGGCACTCACCGGCAGTCCGGCGGCGCGCGCCTGGGCCACCATCTCGGCGCCGCGCCCACTCGACAGCCGTCCGAAATGCACGCGCGCGCCGGTGGCCTCCACCAGGGACAGCCATTGCCCCACGGCGCAGGTTTCTGCCGCCACCGGTACCGGTGGCAGGCCCATGCGCGTAGCCATGGCGCCTTCGTGCGCGCAGCCTTCACCGGCCAGCGCTGCATCCACCGGTTGTACGTGCAGCGGCAGATCAAAACTGGCGGCGTACTCCAGCACGCGCCGCATCACCGCGGTGTCGCGCAGCGCATCGCCGCATTGCGCGATGCCAATGCAACCGGCATTGGCCAGGGCGCCCATCTCGCTGATCTCGGTGCCGGCGAGATTGACGGTGGCGGCGCCCAGGATGTGCACCTGCACCGGCGAGCCGGTGCCGTGGACCCGGGTGCGGATCCAGTCCACCACGGCCGGGCGATCCACTACTGGCCGGGTATCCGGCGGCAGGGCCACCGCGGCCACGCCGCAGCGGGCGGCGGCGCGCAGTTCCGAGGCGATGTCGGCCTTGTGCGTGGCGCCCGGTTCGCGCAGTCGTGCGGCCAGCTCGATCCATGCGGGCGCCAGCAGCAGTCCCTCGGCGTCGATGTCGATATCCCACAGCCCATCCGGAGGCGTGGCGTCGGCATGCACGATGCGGCCCTCGCGGATGCCCAGGCTCAGACGTTCGTATTCGCCGTGGGCGTCGATGGCGCGGGCATGGATGATGCGGATGCTGGCGCTCATGCCGTGGGCCCCCGGCCGATGATCATGGCCATGACCGCCATGCGGATGGCGATGCCGTGCTCGACCTGCTGCAGGATCAGCGATTGCGGGCTGTAGGCGATGTCGCCGGCCAGCTCGACACCACGATTGATCGGCCCCGGATGCATGACCAGCGCCTCGCTGCCGAGCTGCGCCAGACGGCGCTCGGTCAACCCGAAGGCGCGATGGAATTCCCCCGGCGAGGCGAGCAGGGAGCCGCGCATGCGTTCGCGCTGCAGGCGCAGCAACATGACCACATCGACACCGTCCAGACCGCGGTCCATGTCGGTGTAGGGGATGACGCCCAGCGTTTCGATGCCCGAAGGCATCAGCGTACGCGGGGCGATGACGCGGATCTCGCGTGCGCCCAGGGCGCGCA
This sequence comes from Algiphilus sp., assembly GCA_022763315.1. Classification (GTDB taxonomy): domain Bacteria; phylum Pseudomonadota; class Gammaproteobacteria; order Nevskiales; family Nevskiaceae; genus Algiphilus. Next base: position 1,950 of record JALEHA010000083.1, on the reverse strand, counting down.
GGGCATGGATGTCGGAGCGCGCCACGCGCGAGTGCATCAGATCACCGACGATGGCCACGCAGAGCTGCGAAATATCCGGCCGATGGCAGCGCAGGGTGTACATGTCGAGCAGCGCCTGCGTCGGGTGGGCGTGACGCCCATCGCCGGCGTTGAGCACGGAGACCCCCGGCGCCGCGTGTTGCGCGAAGAAATGCGCCGCGCCGCTGGAACCATGGCGGATGACGAACATGTCGACCTGCATCGCTTCCAATGTGCGCTGCATGTCGAAGAGGGTCTCGCCCTTGGAGGTGCTCGAGGTCTGCGCGTCAATATTGAGGACGTCGGCGGAGAGCCGCGTGGCCGCCAGCTCGAAGGTGGTGCGCGTGCGCGTTGATGCTTCGAAGAAGAGATTGAGTACGGTGCGCCCTCGCAGCAGCGGCACCTTCTTGACCGGCGCACCCGCCACCGGCGCGAACTGGGCGGCGGTGTCCAGAATCTCGGTGAGCAATTCGCGCGACATGCCCTCCGTGGTGAGCAGGTGGCGCAGGCGGCCGTCGTCGTCGAGCTGCAGTTCCGCCGAGGTCTTCATCGGCACCCTTCCTCAATGCGGATGCGCAGCGGGTCTTCCTCCACGGCAACATGTGTATCGCCGCGCACGGTCAAGGCCACGCCCACGACATCGGGCTGGATCGGCAGCTGCCGGCCGGGTCGGGTGGCCAGTGCGGCGAGCAGCACCCGCGCCGGTCGGCCACGTTCGAACAGCACCTCCATGGCGGCGCGCGCGGTGCGTCCGGTTTGCAATACGTCGTCGACCAGCACCACCACGGTGTCCTCCAGCGAATGCGGCAGGTCCGAGGGGCGCGCCGTGCGCAGGCCGCGGCGGGCGTAGTCGTCGCGATGGAAGCTGACATCGACGGTGCCGAAACCGACATGCGCCGGCAGCTGTGCGCGCAGCGCCTCGGCGACGGCGACACCGCCACGCTCGATGCCGACGAGCACGCTGGTGGTGGGCGGCGCGGGCAGCTCGGCGGCAATGGCCTGCGCCATGCCGGCGATCAGCCGTGCGGTGGTGTCTGGGTCGCGGTCGTTGCTTCCTGACTCAGCCATTGTTCGAGGATGATGCGCGCCGCCTCGGCGTCGTTATCGTTGGGTTTGGGGCATCCACTCAGCGCGCTGTCGGCCGCGAGGGATGAGTAGCGCTCATCGCAAGTGTATACGGGCAGGCGGCTGCGCTGCGCCAGCGCCCGTGCGTAGCGCTGCACGCGCCGCGTCAGCGGCTGCTCGGCGCCGTCCTCTGCCAGCGGCAGGCCCACCACGAGGGCTTCCGGTTGCCACTCGGCAATCAGCGCGTCGAGGGCTTCCCAGTCGCGCGGGCCGATGCGCGTCAGCGGTCGCGCCGAGCGGGTCACGCGCTGACCCACCGCCACGCCCACCTTTTCGGTGCCGAAATCGAAGCCCAGCAGCGTGCTCAAGGGGCCACGGTCTAGGCGTGTCCTGCCGTGGCCGACAGCTGCGTGCTGTCGACGCCGAGCAGTCGGGTAGCTTCACGCCAGCGCTCGGTGGTGGGGGTGCGGAACAGGATCTGCTGATCGACCGGCGTGTTGAGCCAGGCGTTGTGCAGGATTTCGCTTTCCAGCTGGCCGGCGTCCCAGCCGGCGTAACCGAGCAGCACGAGGTACTGACGTGGGCCCTCGCCAGTGGCGATGGCATCGAGAATGTCGCGCGAGGTGGTGACGAACAGGGCGTCGTCGATGGCCATGGTCGATTCCCAGTCGCCGCGCTCGACGTGCACAACGAAACCCCGCTCCGGTTGGACGGGGCCGCCCCAGAACACGGGCGAATCGCGGTCGCCCAGCTCGGAGGCATCGAGGCCGAGATGCGCCAGCATGTCAGTGACCTTGAGGTCGGTGGGTCGATTGACGACCAGTCCGAGGGCGCCCTCGTTGTTGTGCTCGCACAGCAGGGTGACGG
>JALEHA010000082.1 GCA_022763315.1 Algiphilus sp. | reverse complement strand
CCGACGGCGTCGATCAGCACGCCTGCCCCGAACAGGCGCAGCGGTGTGCTGCCGATTGCGACCAGCGCGTCATCGCGCAGGAACAGGGCCAGCAGCGGATCGGTGGCCAGCAGGGCCGCAGCGGCAATAGCGATGAAGATCGGCAGCGACACCTTATACACAGCCCACGGCCAGTGCGCGGCCTCGTCGAAGGCGCCGCGGCCGATGGCCTGCGCCGCCAATGAGGCGGCGGCGATGCCGAAACCGAGGCCTGGCAGGACTGCCACCAACGTGAAGGTGACCAGCACATGGGCGACGGCGAGTTCCTGCGTTCCGATCTGACCGACGATCCAGAACAGAGCGGTGAAGCCGGCGGCGAAGAGGAACTGCTGTATGGCGTTGGGAATGCCGAGTCGCAACAGGCGGGCGATCTCGTCGCGCTGCGGCGCCTTGCGCAGCAGGCCGTCCTCGGCGGCAAAACGCAGTCCCAGGCCAATATGGATCAGCGTGCCGACCATCAGGCTGGCGGCGGTGCCGATGGCGGCACCGTGCACGCCCAGTGCCGGCAGACCGAGCAGGCCGAAGATCAGCGGATAGCTGATGGCGACGTTCAGAACATGCACGCTGACGATGGTGACGAAGTAGTAGCGGGCGCGGTCGATGGCGCTCCAGTAGCCGCGGAAGGCGAAATTCATGCCGACGAAGGCCACTGCCACCAGCCGGATCATCAGATAGCCGGCGCCGGCTTCCTGCACCGCTGGGTCGGGATTGAGGGCGGCCATGATGCTTGGCGCAAAAGCGATCAGCAGGACCGAGACTGGGAGGCCGATGGCCAGGGACAGCAGCAGGCCGCCGTTGAGGGCGCGTGCCGCCTCCCCGAAGCGGCCGGCGCCATAGCGCTGCGCGGCGATGCTCTGTACGGAAGGCGCGAGTCCGGAGATGAAGGCAACCGCCACGAAGACCAGGAAGCTGGCCAGCCCGACGCCGGCCAGCGCCGCGGCGCCGAGTGCGCCGATCATCCAGGCATCGACCAGGTTCAGCAGATTCTGTGAGGCCATACCGCCAATGATCGGCAAGGCCTGGGCGTAGATGCGCTGGCGCCGGGCGCGGGCATCAAGCGGCGGCGCGGCGGTTGCGCCGGGTTGGGTCGACACGCGCTAGTCGCGCTGCGGGTCGGGCACTTTCTCCACGACCTGTGCAAAGGTGGCGGCCAGACGGAGCGGATTGCCGGCTCGGTCGCGCGTGTTCTTGGTCTGCACCAGATTGCGCTCATCCAGATGCATGGTGGTGATCTGCGCCATGCCGTGCGGCGTGGGTGCGGCCCAGCTCTGGATCGGTGGCCCATCCGCAGCGGGCACCACGCCGAGCTTGGCCAAGCCTTCGGGCAGCATGTCGCGGCTGTCCTGGTCGCGCGGCGCTGTGGTGCCGTGGATGTCCATCCAGCTTTCCACGCGCTGATCCGCCAGTGGTGCCAGTGCACGCTGGACCGGTGCGATGCGTAGGGCGCGGTCCATCAGTTTTCCGGCGCGCGTGGTGATCTGGGCGAGTGCTCTGCTCGCCGCGCTGGGTGTCGGTGTCTCCCGTGCGTCCGACAGACGCCGGTCGGCCGGTGTGGCCGGTGTGTGTTGCGGAAGAAAGCGTGAAAAATCCGCACGCAGATGGGTGCGCAGGCGGACGTGTTCGCCGTAGGCATCCTCACGCGTGGTGATGGCGCAGTCGAAGCTCAGCCAGTCACCCTCTTGCGCATTGCGCGCGGGGAGCCGCAAGGTGAAGTGCGCGTCTTCGTCGCTGTCGCCCAGGCGCTTCAGGGGCGGTTGCAGCAGGCTGCGGAATCGGCGGATGACGGACATGCCAGAGGAATGGGAGGAAGAATGGACGAAACCCCCGCAGTGTATCGCTTCAAGGTGCGCGGTCGTGTGCAGGGTGTCTCCTTTCGCGCTTTCACGGCCGGGGAGGCGGAACGACTAGGGCTGCAAGGCTGGGTGGCCAATGGCCGCGACGGGACGGTGGTGGGTGCGGCACAGGGTGCGCCTGAGGCGCTGGACGCCCTGCATCAGGCGCTGCATCGGGGGCCGCCGGCTGCCCGTGTGGATGACGTGCACTGGCAGGCGGCCGACGCCTTGGATATCTCGGAAGCGGGCTTTGCTATCCGGCCTGACGTGGCTGGATGAAGCCGCGCGTGGCCTTGCGCACCATGCGGAAGAAGAATTCCGGCGAGGCGCGTTTGGCCAGCCAACGCGACCGATCCGGTCGCATGATGACCATGAATTCTTCGCGCTCGGCAGCGCGGTAGATCGCCGCGGCCACGTCCTCCGCCGAGAACTTGGAGCGCTCCATCAACTTTTCGGTGATCTTCTCCATCGTCGTCGGCTGTTCTGGCGCTGCCTCACCGGCGACACGGCGGCTGCTCGCGACGAGATTGGTCTTGAAGAAGCTGGGGCAGGCGACTACCACGTGAATGTGGTCATCCGCCAGCTCCGCGCGCAGCGTTTCGGAGAGCGAGATGACCCCGGCCTTGGCGACGTTATAGCTGCCCATACCGGGCGGATTGGCGATGCCGGCGAAGCTGGCCACATTGACGATGTGACCGCCACCCGATCGGCGCAGCCAGGGAATGGCGGCCTTGCTGCCGCGCACGACGCCGAGAAGATCGATGTCGAGTACCGCTTGCCACTGGTCGAGATCGGTCGCGTCGACCGTGCCCGAAGCGGCAACGCCGGCGTTGTTGATCCAGGCATCAATGTGGCCGAAGCGGTCGGCGACAGTGGAGGCCACCATTTCGAGGGCGTGGAGATCGCGCACATCGGCCTCGGCAGCGATGGCGTCGCCGCGCGCATCCAACACCGCTTGGGCGGTGGCTTCAGCAGCGTCGCGGTCGATATCCACCGCCGCCACCGACCAGCCGCGACGGGCGTACTGTTCCGCCAGCGCACGGCCGAGACCGCTGCCGGCGCCTGTGATCACCACGGCTCGGGTGTGCGCCACCATGTCGAGATTCCCCCAAGAATTCGGGCGGCAGTGTAGCGCGATCCTCAAATCCTGCCGGAGCCCGCGCGCGATGCGCGGGCAGCGTGGGTCCGCGCGGAGCGATCAGATGCGGATGCGCTGTTCGCCGATGAAGTCGAACTGGAAGGTGCGCGCCTCGCGCTTGGCCTGCTGCGTCTGGAGCATCCGTTCGAGCCGGGAAGGCATCTTCATCAGCCGCTCCTGCGCTTTGGCCCCTTCCGCAGACAAGCCGGTCATGTCGCCGATCTTCCAGTAGTCCAGCAGCTCGACGACGATGTCGCGGTACTGCGCGGTGCCAAAGATGTCTTCGCGGGCGACCAGGTCGCTGAGGGCTTCGAAGTCGCCGATGGCGTGACCGGGCATGGCGAAGCTCACCGTGACCTTGAGCAGCGAGACCAGCGCGCGGTTGGGGTCTTCGCGCAGGAGGTCGGCGAAGACCGCGCGGTAGAACTGGTAGTGCCGCGACTCGTCACCGGCAAGGTGGGCCAGCACCCGCTGCAGCATCGGTTCGTGGTCGCGCGCCAGCCGGCCGGTGTTGGCGTGGGCGTACTGCGTGGCGCGCTCCTGCAGGCTGGTGTAGGCGAGCAGACGGTAAGGGTCCTGCTCCCAATGCGGGTCGAAGCCGGCGGCGATGTATTCGTATTGTTCCTGCTCGAAAATGCGCATGTGGAAGAGGCGGGCGTCGCGCACGTAGTCACGCAGGGCGCAGCCATGGCGGTCTTCCTCCGCCGTCCACATATTGTTCCATTCGCGCCAGGCGGTGCCTTCAGGAAAGTGGGTGGCAATCAGGCGATGGAAATGGGGCAGCCCTTCCTCGGTCAGCAGGTTGAGCGCCACCGCGGCGCGCACGGAGACCGGCAGGCCACGGGCGCGTTCACGCAGTTCGCGCAGGCTTTGGTCGTGTTCTTCGCCCAGAGCGAGATCGGCCGAGTTGAGATCGTCCGGCATCCAGAGGTTGCGGCGCGCGATATGCGCTGCTGTCTCTTCCCGTACGCGCTCTTCGAGGGAGCGCACAACATCCAGACGGTGATGGAGATCGTGAGTAATGCTTTCTCGGTGGCCGGTCATGACGTGCCTCCCGCTTGTTTGAATGTGGACACTACGAGCCGAGGGGAATTCCCAGACGCGGGAAACCGCTATTGTACCGCCCGCAGGCCGCAACTCACGTGCGAGTAAGGCGCCGGGTCAGCTACCTCGGCCGATGAGGGTCAGAAACTCGCTTCGGGTTCTGGGATCGTCGCGGAACCGCCCATGCATCCAGGAGGTGGTCATCGACGAATTCTGTTTCTCGACACCGCGCATCATGGCGCACAAATGCTTCGCCTCGATGACGACACCGACGCCGCGGGCATCGGTCACCTGCTGGATGGTCTCGCCGATCTGCTGGGTCAGGGTTTCCTGAATCTGCAGCCGCCGCGCGAACATGTCGACGATGCGCGGAATCTTGGAAAGTCCGAGCACCTTGCCGCTAGGCAGATAGGCCACGTGCGCCCGGCCGGTGAAGGGCAGCAGGTGGTGTTCGCACAGGGAATAGAGCTCGATGTCGCGTACGATCACGACTTCATTATTCGGCGAGTCGAAGACCGCGCCGTTGACGACCTCGTCCACGTTCTGGTGATAGCCGCGCGTGAGGAAAGCCATGGCCTTCGCCGCCCGCCGGGGCGTGTCGCGCAGGCCGTCGCGCTCGACGTCCTCGCCGATCGCTTCAATGATTGCGCGGTAATGCTGTTCGGCTGGCTGTTCCATCCGCGTTGAGCCCGTCCAAGATCGACGCGCATTATTTCACACGCCATTCCCCTTGCTATCGTCCATTTGACTCGTCTATGACAACGACGCGCGACATTCCGATCGAGAAGATCCATCCGGGCAGCAACCAGGCACGCCGGCACTTTGACGAGCACGCGCTGGACGAACTCGCGGAGTCCCTGCGCAGTTCCGGCGTGATCCAACCCATTGTTCTGCGCAGCGATGGCGACCAGTTCGAGCTGCTCGCCGGCGAGCGCCGTTGGCGTGCCGCGCAGCGTGCCGGACTCGCCACCGTGCCCGCCATCGTGCGCGATGACCTCGACCCGGTGGCCGCCCAGGTGCTCGGGCTGGTGGAAAACCTGCAGCGCGAATCACTGTCGCCGATGGAGACGGCGCACGGCCTGAAGCGGCTAGCGACGCTGCTCGACCTGACCCACGAGAAGATCGGTCAGCGTGTAGGCAAGTCGCGCGTGTACGTCTCGAATTTTCTGCGCCTGCTGACGCTGTGCGACGAGGTGGGCGCCATGGTGGATGCTGGGCAACTCAGCATGGGGCATGCGCGCGCGCTGGCAGGGGTGGATGCGGCGATGCAGCGCCGCCTCGCCAAGGATTGTGTCTCCGGCCAATGGAGCGTGCGCCGGCTTGAGCGTGCCATCGCCCGTGGCCGCAACGGAGGTGCCAGCCCGGTGCGCCGCGAGCCGGAATGGGAACGCCTGGAACGGCAGCTCGGTGAGCACTTGGCGTGTCCGGTCACCTTGCAGGCGGATGGCAGCGGTCGCGGCGAACTGCGCCTGCGCTTCTTTTCGCTCGACGAACTCGATGGTCTGCTCGAGCAGCTCGGTTACCGCGAGTAAAGGCCAGTGGCTGATGGCTCCACTGGACGTTGCGGCTGCTTGTGGAGCTTTTGCGCGCGGCGGTAGCCATGCTCCGGGTCACAGGTGACCGGGCGTCATGCACAGGCCGCGCGCATAAGGCTGGGGCGGAGCTGTGAAAAAGCGCCGCAGATCCCCGTGCCGTGGGCTTTGCGTGCAGTGGTCAAAGCGTGGCCTCCGCGGGTTCCCAGGGTGGGGATACCCGGGCCGGTTGTACACATCACGCGCGCACAAGCCTGGGAGTCCTTTGGGGATAACCGCGTCAAGTGTCGATGGCACGGGGCCTGGGCGGTAGCGGTCAAAAAACGACCGCGCCTCGCCGTCGCCCGTGCGTCTTATGCACAAAGGCCAGGCATAAGCCATGGAGAGAACTGTGGATAAGCGCCGGAAAGGCAATCCCCACGGGACTTTCCGTGCATTGGTATCTCTCTGTCCAGGCCTTGGGCGATGGCTGCAGCGGCGGGCGGAAGGAGGTGTCTATCGGGTGTTCGCGCGATATATGCCTTTTGCGAATAACTGAGGATTTTGCTATGCCTTTTACTTGTGAGTCGCGCGCTGCGCCTGCTAGCCTCGCGGCTTGATCAGGGACGAGGTCGTACGGGGTATGGGCTGGCAAGGCTGGTTCGTGGTGGGAGTGATCGTGGCGGTGCTGCTGCTGCTGGCTTCGGAGCGGCTGCGCGCGGAACTGGCCGTGCTCGGCGGCATGGTTGCCCTGCTTACGGCGGGTGTGCTCAGTCCAGAGCAGGCCCTGGCCGGTTTTTCGAATCCCGGCATGATCACCGTGGCGGCGATGTATGTGGTCGCCGCAGGGCTGCGCGAAACCGGCGCCATTGATCTCGCTTCACGTGGCTGGTTGGGCAATGGAGGCGGTATAGGACGTGCCCAGCTCAAGATCATGCTGCCCACGGCCGGGCTGAGTGCCTTCATCAACAACACTCCAGTGGTGGCGACCTTCCTGCCCGTGGTCTCGGGATGGGCGCGGCGCAACGGTGTTTCCGCGTCGCGGCTGCTGATGCCCTTGAGCTATGCCGCCATCGTCGGCGGCATGTGCACGCTGGTGGGCACCAGCACCAATCTGGTGGTCAACGGCAAGTGGGTGGCCGAGGGTGGGCGCGGACTCGGCTTCTTCGAACTGGCCTGGGTGGGCGTGCCCGCCGCAGTGCTGTGCATTCTCTACATGATGACGATCGGCCGGCGACTGCTGCCCGAACGCGGCAGCTCGGAAGGGCTGTTCGATAATCCGCGCGAATACACCGTGGAAATGGATGTGACCGGCGACGGTCCCCTGGTAGGGCAAACCATCGGTCAGGCCGGCCTGCGCCATCTGGGCAAGGTCTTCCTGGTGGAAATCGTGCGCGATGGCAGCGTGCTGCCAGCGGTGAGCACCGAGGAACGGCTGCAGGCGGAGGACCGGCTGGTCTTCGCCGGCGACGTGTCTTCGGTGCTGGACCTGCAACGCATCAAGGGCCTGCGGCCGGTGCGCGAAGCCGACGCCGCCATCGCGCAGCAGTTCCCGGAGCGCAAGCTGGTCGAAGTCGTGCTGTCCGCGCGCTGTCCGCTGATCGGACAGACGCTGCGCGATTCGCGCTTCCATACCTACTATGGCGCCTCGGTAGTGGCCATGGCGCGCGAGGGCAAACGCCTGCGCGGTGGCCTGGGCGAAGTGCGCTTGCGACCGGCGGATACGCTCCTGCTCGAGGCGCGTCCCGCTTGGGTGGACCGGCATCGCTATTCACCGGACTTCCTGCTTATCAGCCAGCATCAGGAAGATCCGCCGCGCTACGAGCGCGCGCTGTCCGCCTGGTGCGTACTGGCGGCTATCGTGGCCAGTGCTACCACCGGCATGCTCGACATGCTGACGGCGGCCTTGCTGGGCGCGGGTGCGATGATCGCCACCGGCTGCGTCAGCGTGGCCGGGGCGCGCAAGAGCGTGGATCTGCAGGTGCTGCTGGTGATTGCCGGCTCCTTTGCACTCGGGGAGGCGCTGTCCGCTACCGGCGCCTCCGCGGTCATTGCCAGCTCGGCGCTGGCCATGGCGGGGGATCGCCCCTGGGCGTTGCTGGCGCTGACCTACGCCATCACATCCTTGATGACCGAGTTGATCACCAACAATGCGGCCGCGCTGCTGATGTTTCCGATCGCAGTGGCCGCAGCCACGGGTCTGGGCCTTGCACTGGAACCCTTTGTCGTGACCGTCATGCTGGCGGCATCGGCCAGCTTTGCCTCGCCGCTGGGGTATCAGACCAATTTGATGGTGTCGGGGCCGGGCAGCTACCGCTTCCTCGATTTTACCCGTGTCGGTCTGCCGTTGAATGTCTTGATCGGTGTGCTGACCGTCACGCTGGTGCCGCGCATCTGGCCCTTCTGATCCGGGCTCAGGCGCTCTTTGCGAGCTGGCCCTGCTTCTTCAAATGCACCAGAAGCACGGAGGTTGCCGCCGGCGTGATGCCCGGAATGCGTCCAGCCTGGGCGATGGTCTCGGGGCGGTGCTCGGTCAACTTCTGGCGCACTTCATTGGAAAGGCCCGACACGGCTTCATAGTCGATATCCGCGGGCAGGCGGGTCGTTTCGGCGCGTTCCACGCGCGCGATCTCGGCTTCGGCGCGGGCAATGTAGCCGGCATAGCGCGCCTCGATGGAGACCTGCTGGGCGACGGCCGCATCCGTGTCCATATCCGCCAGTCCCAGGGACTGCAGGGTGGCGTAATCGATTTCCGGGCGGCGCAGTAGGTCGGCGGCCGAGACGCGCCCGGAACTCGGCGCCGGACCCAGCACTTCGGTGAACGCCGGCTGCGCCAGATCCTGCGGCTTGAGCCAGCAGTGCTCCAGCCGGTCACGTTCGCGGGCAATGGCCTCACGCTTGGTTTCAAAGGCGTGCCAGCGCAGCGCATCGACCAGACCCAGCGCATGGCCGACCGGCGTCAAGCGGCTGTCCGCGTTGTCCTCGCGCAGCAGCAGGCGATGCTCGGCGCGCGAGGTGAACATGCGGTAGGGCTCGGTGGTGCCGCGGGTCGTGAGGTCGTCCACCAGTACCCCCAGATAGGCCTCGAAACGCTGCGGAATCCAGGGGGCCTCATTGCGCGTCAGGCGCGCCGCGTTGATGCCGGCCAGCAGGCCCTGTGCCGCGGCTTCCTCGTACCCGGTCGTGCCGTTGATCTGGCCGGCGAAAAACAGACCCTCGATAGCCCGGGTCGCGAGGCTGCGCGAGAGGTCGCGCGGGTCGAAATAGTCGTACTCGATGGCATAGCCGGGGCGCGTGATGCGCGCCTGCTCCAGGCCGGGAATACTGCGAACGAAGTCCAGCTGTACCGCGAAGGGCAGGCTGGTGGAGATGCCATTGGGGTAGATCTCGCTGCTGTCCAGACCCTCCGGCTCGAGGAAGATCTGGTGGCTGTCCTTGTCGGCGAAGCGATGAATCTTGTCCTCGATGCTCGGACAGTAGCGCGGACCGACGCCCTCGATGGCGCCGGCGAACATGGGCGACTGATCGAGATTGGCGGCAATGATCTCGTGGGTGCGCACACAGGTGCGTGTGATGTGACACGCCACTTGCGGCGGATGGTCGGCACGCGAGCCCAGGAAGGAAAATACCGGCCGCGGCGTGTCGCCGGGCTGGATCTGGGTCACCGACCAGTCGATGCTGCGCCCATCGATACGGGGCGGCGTGCCGGTCTTGAGGCGTCCCACACGCGGCATGGCCTCGCGCAGGCGCTCGGCCAGGCGCGTTGAGGCGGCGTCGCCGGCGCGCCCGCCAGTCTGCTGATCCAGGCCGACGTGCATCCGGCCGGCCAGAAAGGTGCCGGCGGTGAGCACCACCGCGCGCGCCGAAAAGCGGAGATTGCCCGCGGTGCTGACGCCGGTGACGCGCTCGCCTTGCAGGTGGATGTCGGTCACTTCCTGCTGGAAGAGGTCGAGCCGCTCCTGCTGCTCCAGCTGGCGGCGGATCGCGGTGCGGTAGCGCACGCGATCCGCCTGCGCGCGCGTGGCGCGCACCGCGGCGCCCTTGGAGGCATTGAGCGTGCGGAAGTGAATGCCGGCTGCATCGGCGGCGCGCGCCATGGCGCCGCCCAGCGCGTCGATCTCGCGAACCAGGTGCCCCTTGCCGATGCCGCCGATGGCGGGGTTGCAGGACATCTGGCCGAGGGTGTCGATGTTCTGGGTCAGCAAAAGGGTGGACGCGCCGCTGCGGGCGGCGGCGAGGGCGGCTTCGGTGCCGGCGTGCCCACCGCCAATGACAATGACATCGTAGACCATGGTGCTCATCGCAACCTCAGTGGTGCCCTGTGCGGCCGGCACCGTCGGTCACTAAGCTCGCGCGTCCTGCGCTCGCCAAGTGCCCCGGCCCTCGGCGTCCTGCCTCGGACGCTCGCCGGCATGCGGCTCGCCCGGCGTGGCCTCCTCCAATGACGATGACGTCGTATTCCATAGCGCGTACTCGGAGCGACTCGCTCCTAGAAGGGGATTTTTCCCGTCAGCATTTCCCACCACATGCGCCAGTCGCCTTTGTAGGACTGCCAGGGGTAGGTGAAGGTGGCTGGCTTGTTCTTCTCGATGAAGAAATGACCGAACCAAGCGAAGCCATAGCCCACGATGAAGGCCGCGGGAATCAGCCAGAGCTGCAGCGTTACCACGCCGGTGACGGCCATGATCAGCCCAATGGTGCTACCCGCAAAGTGGATGCGCCGGTTGGTGCGATTGCTGTGTTCGGTGAGGTAGTAGGCGTAAAACTCGTCGAAGTCCTTGAAGGACGGTGCTGTAGTCGACATGCTGTGTCTCCGTCGACCCGGGGGCCGAAACAGAATGGACCAGGATTTTAAGGCACCGGTGGCGCCTGTCGATAGCATCTTGCGCGTCGGTTGGCGTGAGTGGGCGCGCCTGCCGGACATACTCCACAAGCCCGTGCGTGCCAAAATGGATACTGGCGCGCGCACATCGGCGCTCGCCGCCACACATATCCGCCTTCGCGACGATCAGGTCTATTTTCGCGCGGTGGGGCAGGGCCACGAAAGCCACGCGCCGCTGCATGACGAGCGCTGGGTGACCGACGCCGGGGGGCATCGCGAGCTGCGCCCCGTCATTCTCACGACCCTTGAGGTCGGAGGCTATCGCGCGGCGGTGGAGGTTTCCCTGACCGGACGACGTGGACTGCGCTACCGCCTTCTGGTGGGACGCAGTTCGATGGCGGGACATTTCTGTGTCGATCCACAAGCCAGCTATTTGCTCTCTGACTCATGAAGATAGGCATTCTTTCGCGCAATCGGCAGTTGTACTCCACCAAGCGGCTGGTGGAGGCGGCCGAATCCCGTGGACACGAGGTGCAGGTGATCGATGCGCTGCGTTGCTACATGAACATCGTGACGCACAAGCCTGAGATTCACTATCGCGGCAAGCGGCTGGAAGGCTTCGACGCCATCATCCCGCGCATCGGCTCGTCCATCACCTTCTACGGCACGGCTGTTGTGCGTCAGTTCGAGATGATGGGCGTGTATTGTCAGAACGAGTCGGTGGCGATTTCCCGTTCCCGCGACAAGCTGCGCAGCCTGCAGCTTCTGGCGCGCAAAGGCATCGGTCTTCCCGTCACGGGTTTCGCGCATTCACCGGACGATACCCAGGACCTGATGAATCTCGTCGGCGGCGCGCCCATGGTCATCAAGTTGATCGAGGGCACGCAGGGCAAGGGCGTCGTGCTGGCAGAGACCAAGCAGGCCGCGGAAAGTGTGATCGACGCCTTCCGTGGGCTGGACGCGCATTTTCTGACCCAGGAATTCATCGGCGAGGCGCGGGGTACGGATGTGCGTTGCTTCGTCATCGGCGGCAAGGTGGTGGCCACCATGCAGCGCCAGGCGAAGGATGGTGAATTCCGCTCCAATGTCCACCGCGGCGGGCAGGCGCGACCGGTACGTATTACGCCGGAGGAGCGTTCCACCGCCGTGCGCGCGGCGGCCTCGATGGGGCTGAACGTGGCGGGTGTGGACATCATTCGTTCCAATCACGGGCCGGTGGTGCTGGAAGTGAATTCCTCACCGGGTCTGGAGGGAATCGAGCGCACCACCGGCCGTGATATTGCCGGGCAGGTCATCGCCCATCTGGAGGCGCACGCCAAACCGGGCCGCACGCGCACGCGCGGGCGGGGCTGAGGGCGCCGCGCCGCATGGCAGGCTCTAGAGCGGTCGACTTCGAGATCGACGGCCAGCGCATCGCGCCGGGCACCCGTCATCAGGTGTCGCTGCAGATCGGTGCGCTCTACACCAGCGCGCCGGTGACGCTGCCGGTCTACGTGGTGCACGGTCGTAAGAAGGGGCCGGTGCTCTTCGTTTCTGCGGCATTGCATGGCGATGAGATCAATGGCATCGAAATCGTCCGTCGCGTGCTGGAACTGCCTGCCCTGCGTCAGATGCGAGGAACGCTGCTTGCGGTGCCGGTGCTCAATGTGCTGGGTTTTCTGCATCGTTCGCGCTACCTGCCCGATCGTCGCGATCTGAACCGCAGTTTCCCGGGCTCGGAGCAGGGGTCCTTGGCGGCGCGCCTGGGGCATCGCTTCCTGAGCGAGGTGGTGCACCGCGCCGATGCCGGCATCGACCTGCATACCGGTGCGCTGCAGCGCCCGAATCTGCCGCAGATCCGCGCCGACCTGCGTAATGAGGAGACCCATCGCCTCGCCAACGCGTTTGGTGCGCCGGTCATGCTGGATTCGCCGCCGGTTGCCGGCACTCTGCGTGAGTACGTCACCGGGCTGGGCATGCCGGTGCTTCTCTATGAGGCAGGCGAGGCGCTGCGATTCAATGAGGTGGCCATCCGGCTTGGCGTGCGCGGCGTGATGAACGTGCTGCGTGCGCTGGGCATGCTGCCAGCGCTGTCGCGGCACGCGCCACCCATCCAGCCGGTGACGGCGCATAGCAGCAGCTGGGTGCGATCGCCGATTTCCGGGGTGCTGCGCGCGCAGACGGAACTGGGTCAGGCGGTGCGCGAAGGCGATCGTGTGGGGTGGGTCGGCGACCCCGTGGGCGGGACGGATACCGCCGTCTATGCCCACGTCGATGGCATTGTCATCGGCTGCACCAGCCTTCCGCTGGTCTACGAGGGCGACGCTCTGTTTCACATCGCGCGCATCGACGATGCCCCTGAAGCCGCCCAAACCGTTGCGCTGGCGCGCAAGCTGGCCGCCGCCATGCCGCGACCGAGGGCACGCTTCGACTGAGAATGTCGCAACGCGCTGGATGGTTGTCGGCGGCAACCGGTAAACTACCGCCCGATTTTTAGTCCGAACTAAGCAGGCGGGTGCCCACACCGTGGAAAAGCAACGCATCAAATTGAAGAGGGGCCTGGATCTGCGGCTGGTTGGCAAGCCCGAGCAACGCATCGAAAACGGACCGCGCATCTCGTCGGTCGCGGTGATTGGCCCGGACTACGTCGGCCTCAAGCCCAGCATGTCCGTGGAAGAAGGTGATCGCGTCCGGCTTGGACAGCCGATCTTCGAAGACAAACGCAATCCGGGCGTCGTCGTCACTGCACCGGCTGCGGGCACTGTGCGCGCAATCAACCGCGGCGCCCGGCGTGCGTTGCAGTCGGTCGTGATCGATATCGATGGCGATGATGCGGAGAACTTTGATCATTTCAGCGCAGCGGAACTGAAGTCGGCGGATCCGCAGAAGCTGCGTGACATCCTTATCCAATCGGGGCAGTGGACGGCGCTGCGCACGCGTCCCTTTGGACGTGTGCCGGCAGTCGACGCGGAGGCCTCGGCGATCTTCGTCAACGCCATTGACACCAACCCACTATCGGCGGATCCGGCCGTGGTCATCGCCGAGGAGCCCGAGCTGTTCACGCTGGGGCTTCAGGCCTTGGCGCGGCTGACCGACGGCCCGGTCTATGTCTGTACCGCGCCCGGGGCAAGCATTCCCGTGCCGGAGTCGGATCGATTCCGTGTGGCGGAGTTCGAGGGGCCGCACCCTGCAGGCCTGCCCAGTACCCATATGCATTATCTGCATCCGGTGTCGGCCAGCCGCATCAACTGGCATATCGGGCCTCAGGACGTCATTGCCTTCGGCGCGCTGCTCACGACGGGTCGCATCCGCACCGAGCGCGTCATCGCGTTGGCTGGCTCGGTGGTCAACAAGCCGCGCCTGTTGCGTACGCGCATGGCTGCGAGCATCGATAACCTGCTCAGCGGTGAACTTAAGGACGTCAATGCCCGCGCCATCTCGGGTTCTGTCTGGAATGGGCGGAGAGCCGCAGGCTGGGCGGCCTACCTCGGGCGCTACAATACGCAAGTCAGCGTGTTGCCGGAAGCCAATCAGCGCCGTCTCTTCGGCTGGCTGAACCCCTTCGGCGAGCGATTCTCGGTGACCCGCGCCTATGTGTCGGGCTTCGTGCCACGTGCCGGAGACTTCGACCTCAATACCACCACGAACGGCTCTCCCCGTGCTCTTGTACCGATTGGTAACTATGAGAAGGTGATGCCGCTCGACATCCTCGCGACGCCGCTGCTGCGCGCGCTGGTTGTGCGCGACACTGATGTGGCGCAAGGGTTGGGCGCTCTGGAGTTGATCGAAGAGGACGTCTCGCTCATGTCATTTGTATGCGTGGGCAAGTACGACTTCGGTCCGCATCTGCGTGCCAGCCTCGACCTCATTGAACGGGAAGGCTAGACACTATGGCAAAAGGACTTCGTGGTTTTCTCGACCGCATGCATCCGCTCTTCGCGAAGGGCGGAAAGTTCGAAAAGTATTACGTTCTCTACGAGATGGTGGATACCATCTTCTATTCGCCCGGAGACGTGACCCGCGGCGCACCCCATGTGCGCGACGGCATCGACCTCAAACGGACGATGATCTACGTCTGGCTGGCGACCTTCCCGGCCATTCTGATGGGCGCGTGGAACGTCGGCTTCCAGGCGAATGTTGCTCTGGCGTCGATGGGTGCGGAAGGCATCGACAGCTGGCGCGCCATGTTCATTGCGCCCTTCGGCTATGACGCATCCAACCATCTGGCCAACGTGGTCCATGGCCTGACCTACTGGATACCGATCTATTTCGTCACCTTCCTGGTTGGCGGCTTGTGGGAAGTGCTGTTTGCCGGCGTGCGCAACCACGAGGTGAACGAAGGCTTCTTCGTGACGTCAATCCTGTTTTCGCTGATTCTCGCGCCGACCACGCCGCTGTGGCAGGTGGCGCTGGGTATCAGCTTCGGTGTGGTGATCGGCAAGGAAATCTTCGGCGGCACTGGGAAGAACTTCCTCAACCCCGCGTTGGTGGGCCGCGCCTTCCTGTACTTCGCCTATCCGGCCCAGCAGTCGGGTGACCAGGTCTGGGTGGCGGCGGACGGCTACACCCAGGCGTCCGCACTGTCGATGGCGGCCGAGGGCGGGGTGAGCAGCATCACCGACGGGGGCATTACCTGGATGCAGACCTTCATCGGTTCGGTGCCGGGTTCGGTGGGTGAGGTATCCACCATCGCCATCCTGATCGGCGGTGCTTTCCTGATGTACACCGGCATTGCCAATTACCGGATCACGCTCGGCATGTTTGCGGGCATGATCGGTACCGTGCTGCTGTTCAACCTGATCGGCGGGGAAGGCGAGCCCTACTTCGACGTGCCGTGGTACTGGCATTTCACGATGGGTGGCTTTGCCTTCGGGGCGGTGTTCATGGCCACTGACCCGGTTTCCTCCTCGCATACCAATGCGGGGCGCTGGATTTTCGGTGCGCTCTGCGGCTTCATGACGGTGCTCATCCGCGTGGTGAACCCGGCCTTCCCGGAGGGTGTGATGCTGGCGATTCTGTTCGCCAACATCTTCGCCCCGCTGATCGACTATTTCGTCATGCGCGCCAACATGCGCAGGCGAGAGGCAAGAACTCTGACGGCAGCTTGATATGGCGCTAAACAAGGAATCCCGCAGTTACATCTTCACCATGGCGGTGGTGCTGTGCATCGCCTGCTCGATCGTGGTGTCCGGAGCGGCGGTGTCGTTGCGCTCGCAGCAGGAGAAGAATCAGCTGCTCGACCAGCGCGCCAATGTGCTCAATGTCGTCGGCCTGTACCGCAAGGGCATGGACGTCAATGAGACCTTCAACAAGCGCATCGAGACCAAGGTCATCGATCTGGATACGGGTGAAGAGGTCAGCGGGGTCGATCCGGCGGCCTACGACATGTTCAAGGCTGCCAAGCAGTCCGGCAGCAATGTGACGCTGTCGAGCGAGCAGGATATCGCCGGCATCGGTTCGATTCCGAAGAAGGCCATCGTCTACGTGGTACGCGATCCGCAGGGCGAAGTGCTGAACTACGTCTTCCCCGTCGCCGGCTACGGGCTGTGGTCAACCATGTACGCCTATGTTGCGGTGCAGGCCGACGGCAACACCATTGACGGCATCACCTTTTATGACCACGGTGAGACGCCTGGCTTGGGCGGCGAGATCTCCAATCCCAAGTGGCAGCAGCAATGGGACGGCAAGGAAATCTACAACGAAGATGGCGAGCCTTCCTTCCGGCTGGTGAAGGGCGGTGTAGAGCCACAGAAGCCTGGGTCCGAACACAAGGTCGACGCCCTTTCGGGTGCGACCCTGACCTCGAACGGCGTCACGAATCTGATGCAGTTCTGGTTCTCGGATATGGGCTACAAATCATTCATCGAGCGCCACGCACGAGGCTGAATCATGGCAGACAACTTGAAGGGGCTGGTCAAGGAACCGGTGTTCGATAACAACCCGATCATCCTGCAGGTGCTCGGGATTTGTTCGGCGCTGGCGGTCACGGCCAAGCTGGAAACCGCGTTGACGATGGCGGCGGCCTTCACGGCCGTGTGTTGTCTGTCGAGCTTCTTCATCAGCTTCCTGCGCAATATCACGCCGAGCAATATCCGCATCATCGTGCAGATGACGATCATCGCTTCGCTCGTGGTGGTCGCGGATCAGGTGCTGCGCGCCTTCCTCTACGACATCGCGCGGCAGCTGTCGGTCTTCGTCGGTCTCATCATCACCAACTGCATCATCCTCGGCCGCGCCGAGGCCTACGCGATGAAGAATCCGCCGATCCCTTCCTTCTTCGATGCGCTCGGCAACTCCCTGGGTTACAGCGTGATCCTGGTGGGCCTGGGCGTCATCCGCGAACTCTTCGGTTCCGGCTCGCTCATGGGCGTGCAGATCTTCCCGTTGGCCAGTGAGGGCGGCTGGTATGTCTCCAACGGCATGCTGCTGTTGCCGCCGTCGGCCTTCTTCCTGATCGGTCTCTTCATCTGGGCGGTGCGCACCTGGAAGCCCGAGCAGGTCGAGAAGCCGGACTATCAGATCCATCAGGTGCACCGCACCGAAGTACTGTAAGCGGGGGCTCCCATGGAATTAGTGAATCTGGCCATCCGGTCCATCTTTGTCGAGAACCTTGCCCTGGCCTTCTTCCTGGGCATGTGCACCTTCCTGGCGATCTCCAAGAAAATCGAGACCGCTCTTGGCCTTGGTATCGCCGTAGTGGCGGTGCAGGGCATCACCGTGCCGGCCAACAATCTGGTCTACCAGTACCTGCTCAAGGAAGGCGCGCTGTCCTGGATGGGGTTGCCGCAGGTGGATCTGTCCTTCCTCGGGCTGATCTCCTATATCGGCATCATTGCCGCCATGGTGCAGCTGCTGGAGATGTTCCTCGATAAGTACGTGCCGGCGTTGTACAACGCGCTTGGCATCTTCCTGCCGCTGATCACCGTGAACTGCGCGATTCTTGGCGGCACCCTGTTCATGGTGGAACGCGACTACACCCTTGCCGAGTCGGCCGTCTACGGCCTTTCCTCCGGCGCCGGCTGGGCGCTGGCCATCGTCGCCCTGGCGGGCGTGCGAGAGAAACTGAAGTATTCCGATGTGCCGGATGGGCTTCAGGGGCTCGGTATCACCTTCATGACCGTCGGCCTGTTGTCGCTCGGATTCATGGCCTTTTCCGGCATCCAGATTTAGGAGTTATCCGCGATGATGGAAGTCTTTCTCGGAGTCGGTTTCTTCACCGGCATCGTGCTCGTGCTGGTGAGCGTCATCCTGCTCGCGCGCTCGAAGCTTGTGCCGCAGGGCAACGTCACGATTGACATCAACGGCGAAAAACAGATTCAGGTGCCGACCGGCTCAAAACTGCTGGGCACGCTTGCCGACAACGGGCTGTTCGTGCCCTCGGCCTGCGGTGGTGGCGGTACCTGCGCGCAGTGTCGCGTCAAGATCTTTGAAGGTGGCGGTTCCATCCTCCCCACCGAGGAAGGTCACATCACCAAGCGCGAAGCCCGCGAAGGCGATCGGCTGTCCTGCCAGGTGACCGTCAAGCAGGACATGAAGATCCAGGTGCCCGAAGAAGTCTTCGGCGTGCGCAAGTGGGAGTGCACCGTGCGTTCCAACAAGAACGTGGCCACTTTCATCAAGGAGCTGGTGCTCG
Organism: Algiphilus sp.; assembly: GCA_022763315.1. Lineage (GTDB taxonomy): Bacteria > Pseudomonadota > Gammaproteobacteria > Nevskiales > Nevskiaceae > Algiphilus. The sequence continues at coordinate 11,244 of JALEHA010000082.1, read as the reverse complement.
AGCTGCCTGAGGGTGAGCACGTGGATTTCCGCGCCGGTGGCTACATCCAGATCGAGGCACCGCCCCATGAAGTGCACTTCAAGGACTTCAAGGTGCAGGATCGCTTCCGCGCGGACTGGGACAAGTTCGACGTCTGGCAGTACGTCTCGAAGGTGAACGAGCCGGTCATGCGCGCCTATTCGATGGCGAATTATCCGGAAGAGCGCGGCCTCATCATGCTCAATGTGCGCATCGCGCTGCCGCCACCGCGCAATCCCGATGTCCCGCCGGGCGAGATGTCGAGCTACATCTTCAGTCTCGAGGAAGGCGATAAGGTCACCATTTCAGGGCCCTTTGGCGAATTCTTCGCCCGCGAAACCGACAAGGAGATGATCTTCGTCGGCGGCGGCGCCGGCATGGCGCCGATGCGCAGCCACATCTTCGATCAGCTGCGTCGCATCAAGACCGACCGCAAGATGAGCTTCTGGTACGGCGCCCGCTCCAAGAACGAGATGTTCTATGTCGAGGACTTCGACATGCTCGATGAGGAGAACGCCAATTTCAGTTGGCATGTCGCCCTGTCCGAGCCGCTGCCGGAGGACAACTGGGAAGGCCCCACCGGATTCATCCACGAGGTGCTCTATGAGAACTACCTCAAGGATCACAAGGCTCCGGAAGACTGCGAATACTATTTGTGCGGTCCGCCCATGATGAACGCTGCAGTCATCAAGATGTTGATTGACCTTGGCGTTGAACGCGACGATATTCTGCTCGACGACTTCGGCGGCTAGGCCCTCGGGAACGGATGGCGCCGCCAACGGTCGCAGCAGTGGAGGTTCGCTATGAATGATATTGCGCTATTTGGGATCACCTTCCTGGTGCTGGCCATCACCTTCGGTGGCTTGGCACTGGGCCTGGCCCAGAACAAGCCGCTGAAGGGCAGTTGCGGTGGTCTGTCCAATGTAACGGGTGAACGCTGCGACTTCTGCGGCGCGTCGTCGGCCGACCGCTGTGATCCCGATGCGAAGGACGCCGGCGGGAAACACTGACACGGCGGCGACATTTCGCCATACTCCCAGGTAATCCAACGGACAGAGAAGGACGCATAGTGCGCACATCGCTCGATAAGATCCGTGCTCAGGACTACATGAGCGCGCACCTGCTCACATTCACCCCGGAGATGGACGTGCTCAACGCCATCAACCAGCTGCTGGAACAGGGCATTTCCGGGGCGCCCGTGGTGGATCGCCTGGGTAATCTGGTCGGCATGCTGTCGGAGAAGGACTGCATGCGTGTCGCGCTGAATGCGGGCTATCACGGCGACCTCGGCGGCAAGGTGCGCGACTTCATGTCGCCACGTGTCGTCACCATCGATGCCGATACCAGCATCCTGGAGGTGGCGCGCATGTTTATGGAGTCGCCCTTCAAACGCTACCCCGTGGTTTCCGACAACCGCTTGGTGGGCAACATCAGCCGCCACGACGTACTGCGAGCAATCGATTCTCTGCGCGGCAATATCCCAGTATGAGACGCGCTCCTGCGCCCCGGCGCAGCGGGTGATGAGAAGTTCTCGTTGGCGCGCCCTCCCAGGGCGCCCGTGCACGGCACACCCGTTTCCCGTCCGCGCGCGGCAGCATCGGATGCCCGCTCCTTCCTGCAGCGGAGGCGACTGTCATGGCGCACCATGAGCCGAATGCACGAACCGTTCTGGTGACCGGTGCCGCCGGGTCATTGGCACAGCGGGTGATCAGCCGGCTGTATTGGAAGTATCAGGTCATCGCGGTGGATTTCCGGCGGCGGGTGGAGACGGATGCCGATATCCCCAGTTATCGGGTGGATATGCAGAAGGGCGGCTTCGAGGAGGTTTTTCGCCGCCACAAGATTGACGCCGTGCTTCATCTGGGGCGCATCTTTGCCCACGAATCCACCCGACTGCGTCGCTACAACGCCAATGTGCTGGGCTCGCGTCGGCTGCTCGAGCTGTCGCGCAAGTACGGCGTCGAGCAGGTGCTGATCCACTCCACCTATTTCGTGTACGGCGCGAGCCCCTACAACCCGGCGCTGCTTACCGAGGATGCCCCGCTCAAGGCCAGCGAGGTGACCGCGGATCTGGTCGACGCCGTCGAGTTGGAGAGTCTCGCGCAGATCTGGCTGTGGAAGCATCCGGAACTCCAGCTCACCATCCTGAGGCCGTGCAACGTCCTCGGCCCCGGGGTGCGCAACAGCATGTCGTTGCTGTTGTCGCGCCGTCTGGCGCCCGCGCTGTTCGGCTACTCGCCGATGATGCAGTTTCTGCACGTGGACGACATGGCCGACGCCGTCGTCGCGGCCTTCGAGAAGAAGGCGCGCGGGGTCTACAACGTCGCGCCCAAGGACTACGTTCCCTATCAGGAGGCGCTCCGCCGGGCAGGTTGCCAGCGGCTGCCCATCGCGCCGATTCCCCAGGCATTGCCACGCTTGGTCAGCCATGCGCTCCATTGGGGCGCCTTCTTCCCGCCCTACCTGATCAACTACCTTAAGTATCCAGTCATCCTCGATGGCGCATTATTCGAGGAACAGTTCGATTGGCGCCCGACGCGACCTCTGGCGGAGATCCTCGATCACTACCGGGTGGCGAAACTGCGCGGGAATTGACACCGCCTATGGGGGGTGCGCCAAGAACTCATTAGCACCGCCGACGGCGCCATCGTATGGTGCGGACACTCAATCGCAAGGAGAACAAGCAATGGATATCGACATCGGCATCAGCGAAGAGAAGCGCGAAACCATCGCCAGCGGGCTGTGCCGTCTGCTCGCCGATGAGTACACGCTTTACTTGAAGACGCACAACTTCCATTGGAATGTCACGGGGCCCATGTTCACGACGCTCCATCAGATGTTTGAAGAGCACTACACCGAGGCTGCAACCGCGGTGGATGAAGTGGCGGAGCGCATCCGGACCCTTGGCGAACGCGCCCCGGGCAGCTACCAGGAGTTTTCCGCGCTGGCGACGGTGAAGGAAGAAACCCAGCAGGTCGAAGCCACCGAAATGGTGCGCCAGCTTGTCAAGGACCACGAAACCGTCGCCAAGGTCGCGCGTGAGGTGTTCAAGGTGGCCGATGAGGCAGCGGACGAATCCTCTGCGGACCTCTTGACCCAGCGCATGCAGTTGCACGAGAAAACGGCGTGGATGCTCCGCAGTCTGCTCGACTAGCATCCGCTGCGGCGCGCGAGCGCACCCCGGTGCTGCGCGCGCGCAAACTCAGCGTGCACTACGGCTCGCGGCGCGAACTGCGCCGCGGCCACGGTCATGTGGCCGTCGATGGCCTCAGCTTCGATATCGCCGCGGGCGAGACCGTGGGCTTGGTCGGCGAATCCGGCTGCGGCAAGTCATCGCTGGCACGGGTGTTGGCCGGGCTGCAGCAGCCCCGGCAAGGGTATCTGGCCATTCAGGGCCAGACCATGCAGAGTGCCCGCGACTGGCGGCAGGCGCGACGTTGCGTACAGATGGTATTTCAGGATCCTGCGGCCAGCCTCGATCCCCGTATGCGCGTCCGCAGCCTGTTAGAGGAGCCGTTGCGCGCGCTGCGACCGGAATGGGATGCCGCCGAGCGCGCGGCGAAAATCGACGAAAGTCTGCGTGCGGTCGGATTGAGCGTCGAGCATGGCGATCGGCACGCGCACCGTCTCTCCGGCGGTCAGGCGCAGCGGGTCGCGATCGCCCGCGCCATCATTGTTGCGCCCGACCTGTTGATCTGCGACGAACCGCTCTCCGCGCTGGATGTATCGGTGCAGGCGCAGATCATCAATCTGTTGCGTGAGATCCAGCAGCAGACTGGCATGGCATTGCTGCTGATCACGCACGATCTCGCTGTGGTGCGTGCACTGTGCGATCGGGTGTATGTCATGTACCTCGGCAGCTTCATGGAGCAGGGGCGAGCCGACGATGTGCTGGCGCGGCCCGCGCATCCCTACACGCGCGCCCTGCTTTCCTGCGTCCCCCGTCTTGAGGCAGGCGAGAGATCGCCCATCCTGCTGGAAGGCGAATTGCCCGATCCGAAAAACCGGCCGTCAGGCTGCGTTTTTCGCACCCGATGCCCCATGGTGGATGACATCTGCGCGCGCAGCGTGCCGGATTGGCATCGCCAGCCGCACGGCGGCTATTCCGCCTGTCATTTCGCAGCGCACCAAGCCAGCCCGATGACGGCGCGCGCGATGCGCTGAATCGCGCAGCCCTTCACTCGCCGCGCGGGAAGGCAGCGCCCGCTAGGGCTTGCGGCAGTTGGGTGTCCGTCCAGCCGCCCGTGCTTGCCGATAGACCGGCATCACTTCATCGAGCCGACTGCGCAGATTGTCGATACGCGATTGATCGGACGGGTGCGTGGACAGGAACTCCGGCGGCGCATTGCCCTTTTTGGCTCTGGCCATATTGACCCAGAGCGCTGGCGCCGCGGAAGGGTCGAAGCCCGCCTCTGCCATGTAGCGCAGGCCAAGTACATCGGCTTCGCTCTCATCCCCCCGGCCATAGGGCATCAGCAGAAGGACCTGCGCGCCCATGCCGATCACCTGCGGGCTGACGCCCGTGGCACTGGACAGGACCGAGGCGCCGAGCTGGGCGGCAAGCTGATTGGAGACACGGGCGGCGGAATGGTTGGCCAACACGTGCGCGATCTCATGTCCCACCACCGCGGCCAACTGATGCTGGTCGTCGGCTACCTCAATAAGCCCGGTATAGACGCCGATCTTGCCGCCCGGCAGCGCGAAGGCGTTGATGGCGTCCGACTCGAAGGTGCGTACCTCCCACGACTGCTCGGGCGCGATCACCTGCGTCAAGGCGCGCGATACGCATTCCACATAGCGCGCTGCGGGTGTGTTGCGCGCGACCGGCGTCTCTTCCTTCATCTGTGCGAAGGCCTGCGCCCCCATTTTTTGCATTTCCTCGCTGGAAACCAGGATGAGCTGGGTACGTCCGGTCGGGCTGGTCGCGCAGGCCGCAATCAGCGTGCTGCCGATGAACGCGGCCAGAAAGGCGATAATTCGGGTGCGCATGGACTTCGTTCGCTCAGAGGCTCGTGCCAATATTATCGATTGAGCCTGTAGGCTGGATGAATGGCAAGCGCAAGGCTGCACCGACGAATGGAACAAGGTTCTCAACGCCCGATGATGAGCGAGCCGCGATGACCTCGGAACCATGGCGTGAACGGCGCCGCAGTGGGCGTTCCTCGCTGCGCTCGGACGTTGCCATCCTGCTGAGCCTCAATGCCTTGCTGCTGCTCCTCTTTGCACTTTGGCACGTCTGGCACCTTGACCATTACCTGGACGACCGAGCCGCCTTTGAGCGCCTGACCACGCAGCGCGAGGTGCTGACCGGCTATGTGCCCGAGCGCATGGCGGCGCGAGCGCCGGTCGTGGCGGATCCCGCGCCCGATGCGGCCCTGCGCAGTCAGGCGCGCGACGCCGAGCACCTTCTGGCGCAGTGGTCCGGCGCCATACGGCGCGACCAGCCCACGCTTGGCCTGCGCCAGCGTACCGAGGCATTCCTCGCGGCCACGGGCGCGCAACTGCCGCAGTGGCGTAGCGCACTCGATGCGGCGCGCTTTCGGTTGTTTGCCATCGTGGTGCTTTTTCTGGCGGCCTTTCTGACGCTGCAGCTCTATGCCTACCGCGCCTTCCAACGGCAGGTGGCGCGCCCGCTTGCCCAGTTGGCAGGACGCGCCGACCGCATTGCTTCAGGGCTGCCGGACCAGCGCGTGCTATCGGCGCATGCGCGCCGGGAGTTGCACGTCATCGGGCGCGCGCTCGACGGCATCGCCGAGCGCGATCACCAGCTGTCGGAATTGCTCTACACCGACGAGTCCACCGGCCTGCCCAACCGTCGCGCCGGCCGGCAGCAGCTGGGCTTGTGGGTACGCAACAACGTCAGTGGCGCCATCATCATGCTGCGCATCATCAATTTGGGCGGCATCCGTGCGGTGTATGGCGAGGCGCACGCCAACGCTGTGCTGTATCGCTATTCCCGCGCCGTGCACGATGCCGCCGCGCAATGGGCGGATTGCATCGCCCTGTACAGCGAGGATGTGCTGATGCTGCTGGTGCCGAGCGGCGCCAAGGGCGCCGAAGCGGCGCTGTCGGAGATCGTCGACGAACTGATGCGCACTCAGTTCGACGATCGGGAATCCTTCGAGCGTCTGGCGCGGCCCGAACTGGCGGCCTCCATTGCCCTGTTCCCGGTCCACGGCGACAACGTCGACCGCGCCCTCGGTCAGGCGACCGCCGCGCTCGATGCGGCGACCGCGCGCGGCGCCGGCGCCATCGAGCGCGCCAGCGAGGCGGGGGCCGGCGCGCTACGGGATCGCCTGGTGCGCAATCAGGCCATTCGCAACAAGCTTGAAAGCGAAGATCTGGTGCTTTGGTATATGCCGGTGGTGGACGTCAGCAGCGATCCGCCGCGCACCTGTCACATCGAAGCGCTCATGCGCATGCGCGACGAACGCGGCGAGGTTCAACCGCTGGCGCATGAGTTGATGGAAGAGCTGCTGCGCACTCCGGAGCTGCTGTTGCCGGCATCGGAGCGCTGCTTCCGCAATGCCTGCACGCTGGTACACGCGCTGCACCAGGAGGGCTATGCCGTCAACATGGCCTTCAATTTGTCCGCCTCGGAACTGCGTGATGAGCACCTGGCGCGGCTGGCGCAGATCTTTAGCGCATCCGATGTGCCCTTCGGCGCACTGACGCTGGAGATTACCGAGCGCGCGGCGCTACGCGGTTTCGAGAAGCTGGTGCCCCGCCTGCAGAACATGCGCGAACGCGGCGTGCGCGTCATGCTCGACGACTTCGGTACTGGTTTCTCCTCGATGTCGCATCTGGTCGAACTGCCCATCGACGGTCTCAAGATCGATCGCACCTTCGTGCGGAACGTCGAAACCGACAGTCGCTCACGCGAAATCGTCGCCGCCACCGCGGCGCTGGCGCGCGTGCTGCATCTGGAGGTCATCGTTGAAGGTGTGGAAACACCCGGTCAGCGCGATCTGCTGCGCGAATTGGGCTGCTCTCTGCATCAGGGTTTCCTCTACAGCCAGGCGTTGCCCGCCGACCGCCTGCGCGACTGGCTCAAGCATGAGCGTGGCGACGCGCATGGCGCGTCACCGTCGCAACCGGTCTAGGGCCACGGTGTTCAGGGCTCCAGACGTTCGATCTGCCAGTCCTCGCCCATCCATCGGTAGCACAGTCGATCATGGGCACGGCCATGCCGCCCCTGCCAGAATTCCACGACCGTCGGCCGCAGACAGTAGCCGCCCCAGTGCGCCGGACATTCGATGCCTTCGGCCCGCGCTCTTTCTTCGGCCGCGCGCATGCGCTCGTCGAGCGCGTCGCGCGATGCCACTGGCTGGGACTGGCGCGACACCGCCGCAGAGACCTGGGATTCGAAGGGGCGACTCTTGAAGTAGTCGTCGCTCATCGCGCGCGGCAGCCGTTCAACGCGACCCTCGATGCGGACCTGCCGTTCCAGCCGGTCCCACCAGAACACCAGCGCGGCGTGCGGGTTCTCCTGCAGTTCGCGGCCCTTGTGCGACTGGTAGTTGCTGTAGAACACCGGGCCCCCGTCATGCTGCCCCTTGTAGAGCACGATGCGCGCCGACGGCACACCCTCCGCCGAGGCCGTCGCCAGCGTCATGGCGGTCGGCTCGATCATGCCGGCTGCGCGCGCGGCCTCGATCCATTGTTCGAGCTGCCGCATCGGGTCGCGGTCGAGGTCGGCGGCCTCCAGCGGCGGGTTCCGGGTGTACTGCGCCATATCGCTTTCCTTTTTCTTGAGCGCCGCATTCTAGAGGGCTCCGGGGCTCGCTACACTGAGACACGTCATGTCCAAGTGATCCCCCATGTCCGTTCCCCATTTCGATGATGTGGACGCCGCCGCCGATGCCATTCTGGCCCGCCTGGGACGGCGCATCGTGCTCGGTACGCCGCTGGGTATCGGCAAGCCCAACGCCCTGCTCGATGCGCTCTATGCGCGCGCCCAGAAAGACGCTGCGCTGTCGCTGGACATCATCACCGCGCTGTCGCTCAATCCGCCACGCGGCAGCAGCGCGCTGGAGTCGCGCTTCCTGGCGCCAGTCATTGATCGCGTCTGGGGTGACTATCCCGCGATGCGCTGGCTCAGTGATTTCGAGGCCGGGCAGTTGCCGGACAATGTACGGGTCATCGAGTTCTATGTGCCTTCGGGCGCACGCCTGAAGCATCCGCGTGCCCAGCAGGACTACATCAGCAGCAACTACACCCATGTCGCGCGCGACATGGTGACACGCGGTGTCAATCTGCTGGTGCAGGCCGTGGCGGTGCGCGAAGACGATGGCACGCCGTGCTACAGCCTCGCCGGCAATCCCGATGTCTCGCTGCAGTTGCTGCCCATGCTGCAATCGGTGGACTGGCCCTGGATGGCGGTTGGCCAGGTCAACCGTGGCCTGCCGTGGATGGGCAATGACGCCCAGGTGGACGACAGCCTCTTCGATGTTCTCATCGACGATGGCGGCCCTGGACATCACCCCTTTGCGGTGCCGCACGAGCCGGTGGACGATAGCGCCTGGGCCGTGGGCCTGCGCGCCGCCAGTCTGGTGCGCGACGGCGGCACCCTGCAGGTGGGCATCGGCAGCCTCGGCGATGCCTGCTGCCATGCCCTGCGTCTGCGTGACCGGCAGCCTGCGGCCTTTGCCAAGGCCATCGCAGACCTGAATGGGGACACGCTGGCGCAGGCAGTGGGCGGCTGTGGTCGCTTCGAGGAGGGGCTGTATGTGGCCAGCGAGCTCATTTCGAACCCGCTGTTTTCGCTGTTCGAGGACGGCATCGTACGGCGCGAGGTCTTCGACGACATCGACATCCAGCGCTGGGCCGCGGCGGGGCTGTTGGCCGACGATGGTCGCGGCCTGTTCGAGCGTCTATATGCCGAAGACGGTCTGCCCCGACTGAGCCGCGGCCTGCTCGCCGCCATGCAGCGCCATGGTCTGGCGCATCCCGAGCTGCGGCGCGACGGCCAGCACCTGCGCCTGCCGGATGGCAGCGAATGCGCCAACGATCTGTCCGACCCCGCGGTCCGCGCCAGCCTGGATGCGAAGGCGCAGGGGGAGGGGCTGCGTGGCGGCATCGCCATGCACGGCGCCTTCTTCATTGGCCCCGGCGATTTCTACCAGCGGCTGCACCAGTTGCCGGAAGCCGACCGCGCGCGCATCAACATGACTTCCGTGGCCGAGGTCAATCGCGTCTACACCGATTACCGTCTGGAGCGGCTGCAACGCCGCCATCCGCGCTTCATCAATCTGACCATGAAGGCCACGCTGCTCGGTGCCGCGGTCTCCGATCAGCTGGCCGACGGCAAGGTCGTTTCCGGCGTCGGCGGCCAGTTCGATTTCGTCAGCATCGCGCATCAGTTGCCCGAAGGCCGTTCCGTGCTGTGTCTGCGCGCCAGCCGCGGTGGGGGGACGCAACCCGAGTCCAACATTGTCTGGGAATACCCGCACACCACGGTACCGCGGCATATGCGCGACATCATCGTGACGGAATACGGCGTCGCGGATCTGCGTGGCAAGACCGACCGCGAATGCATCGAGGCCATGCTGGCCATTGCCGACAGTCGATGCCAACCGAAGCTGATCGAGGCGGCCAAGTCGGCCGGTAAGCTGCCGTCGGATTACGTGCTGCCGGAGCAGGCCCGCCACAACACGCCCGATGCGATCGCTGGCGTGCTGGCGCCGCTGCACGCTGCCGACCATCTGCCGCGACTGCCCTTCGGATGCGATCTGAATGCCGATGAACTGGCGCTGGCCGGTCGGCTCAAGCGTCTGAAGGCAGCGGCCGGCACATGGCCGGGTCGTTGGCAGTTGCTGCGCGCCTTGGCGCGCCCGGCGGCCGTCGACCAACCTGAGGTGGCGAAGGCCCTTCGCCACATGCGGCTGGATGGGCCCGAGGCGCCACGCAAGCTGCAGCGACTGGTGCGCGCCGCCTACGCCCTCAACTGAGCGAGGGTCACGGTTCCCCGTCGCTGGCGCTGAGCGCTTCCCGTGCGCGAAAGCCCGCGCGATTGAGGGCCTGCATGAGGGCGGTGCTGTCAGAGCCGCCACCTCGCACCCGGACCACCACCCGGGGCGTATTCGGACTGCTTGTGACGCCCTCGACGCCCTGCACACGGCCCAGGGCGTGGCGCGCCATGTGAGGGCAGACCGGGCAATTCATGCCGGATACGACAAAGACGTGCTCCTCGATCTCGGGCCCCGGCGCGTCCTCGACGGCAGGCGCGCCGGCGATCAGTGAGGAAAGCAGCTGCAGGGCGACATGCGGAGGGATCATGGTGGTCAGAAGATGTCGCCATCCAGGCCGGCGGCCATGTACAGCCCCAGCTCCCGGCACTGGTCAAGGAAGGCTTCCTGAAAGCTGCCGCGGCATACCAACGGATCCTGTACCGCCTTCCAGCGCAAGCCGGTGACGATGGTCTCCACCGCACGGCAGGTCCCGGTGCCGTCATTGCCGGCGCGCACATAGAGGGCATAGGGGCGGCCTTGGGTCGCTTCCAGGCAGGGGTAGTAGATGCGGTCGAAGAAATCCTTCAGCGCGCCGCTCATGTAGCCCAGGTTTTCGGTGGTGCCGAGCAGAATGCCGTCGGCGCCCAGCACGTCGTCCGGTGTGGCCTCCAGCGGAGGGACATGGCGGGCGATCACGTGCTCGATGTCCTCGTGGGCGGCGCCCTGCTGCACCGCCTCCAGCATGCGCTGCGTATTCGGCGAGGGCGCGTGGGCCACGATCAGCAATCGTTTGGTGTCGGACATGCCCGCAGCCTCACGCGCCGGCCGGCTGCTGTCAATCAGCGCCCTCGGGCAAGGGGAAGGCCGCCGGAATGGCTTGACTCGCAGGGGCGCGCAGGCAGTGCGCGAAGCAGCGAGAGGCCTCGGTGGCCTCGGTATTCATCTCCACCATGGTGGCGCCCGCGTGCAGGGCGTGCTCGATGAAACCCGCCGCCGGCCACACCATGGCCGAGGTGCCGATGGCCACAAAGAGTGCCGCCTGCTGCACGGCGCGTCCGGCTGCCTCGAAGGCATCACGGTCCACCGGGTCGCCAAACCAGGTGATGTCCGGGCGCATGGGCTGGCCGCACTCTGGGCACTGACGCTGCCGGTAGGGGCCGTCGCTGAGGTCCACCATGGAACCGTGCTGGCGGCAGCGCATGCGCCACAGACTGCCGTGCAGCTCGATCACGTCCTCGCTGCCGGCACGGGCGTGCAGACCATCGGTGTTCTGCGT
>JALEHA010000081.1 GCA_022763315.1 Algiphilus sp. | reverse complement strand
TCGTAGACGTGGCCCTGCTCGCGCAGACGCGCGAGCGCCCTGCTGGGGGCCCCGGAGGCGACCACCGCGCGTTCCGAGGCATACGCATCGAAGGCCACACCGAAGCGCTCCAGCGTGTCGCGGATGGTGCCCAGCTGTGCCTCCAGCGCGAAGTCGCGTACGGCGGCGTAATGCGCCTCGCCGAGCAGGGCATGCGCGCGCGCGATCAAGGCGTCCAGATACTGCTCCTGACCGCGTTTAAGCGCTTCCTTTTCGCCTTCCGTGGGCTCCTCGGGCAGGCCGTCGAAGACGGTGTCGGCAGCCACGTGATACGCGTCCCCCTGTGCTGCGTGCAGGGCAGTGCCGGTCGCTTCCAGGTAGTCCCCGGGGTAGCCGCGCGCGGGCAGGCGTACTGATTCTCCGCAGGCTTCCAGATAGCGCAGCCAGGCGCTGATGGTGAGCACATCCACCTGGCGACCGGCGTCGTTGACGTAGTACTCGCGACTGACCGCCCAGCCCGCGGCGGCAAGAATGCGCGCCAGTGCGTCGCCATAGGCGGCGTTGCGGCCGTGACCGACGTGCATCGGTCCGGTCGGGTTGGCGGAGACGAACTCGACCAGGATGCGGCCCTTGCTGCCGCTGCGGTCAAAGCCCCATTCGGCGCCGGTGGCAAGGATGGCGTGTGCAGTGGCCTGCCAGGCGCTGGGCGACAGAAAGAAATTGATGAAGCCAGGGCCGGCAATCTCCACCTTGGCCACATGCGGATGGGCTGGCAGCCGGGCCACCAGCGCTTCCGCAATCTGGCGCGGCGCTCTCTTCAGCGGCTTGGCCAGCGTCATGGCGAGGTTGGACGCGAGATCGCCGTGCTCCGGGTCGCGCGTGTTCTCGATGTGCGCCGTGTCGGGCGCGGCGTCGGGCTGGCCCGCTTCCTCGAACAGGCTACGGCAGGCAGTGAGAAGGAGGGCTTGAACGTCAGCTTTCATGATCGCCTGCGGCTCGCGGTCGCGCGTCGGTGGTCTGCGATGGCGCGCAAGTGTAAACCTTGCGCCGGTCTCAGGCGGTCAGGATGCCCGTCACAGCGTGTCGGCCGGGTCGACATCCACGCCCCAGCGCACGCGTCGCGCCTCGGGCAGGCGCTCGATGGCGGCGCAGCTCGCTGCCAGGGCCTGCTGCAGGGCAGCGCGGCTCGGGTTCTGGACCCAGAGCTGTGCCCGGGTCCGTCCGGCGCGTCGCATCATGGGCGCCGGTAGGGGGCCGATGGCCTCGGCGCCCTGGGCGCGCAGCAGCCCTGCGGCGGCTTCGAGAAAGGCCGTGGCCGCCGTCGCATCGGCGCTTTCGGCGCGCAGCAGCGCCAGCGGGTACGCCGGCGGCAGGGCATTGGTGGCGCGTTCTTCGAGCAGGGCGTCGGCGAAGGCGTCATAGCCCTGGTCGAGCAGTCGCCGGAGCAGTGGATGGTCCGGCACATGGGTCTGCAGCAGCACGGTGCCGGCGCGGCTGCCGCGTCCGGCGCGGCCGGCGACCTGGGTCACCAGCTGGCCCATGCGTTCGGTGGCGCGGATGTCGGCCGAGAACAGCGCCTGATCCACAGACACGATGCCGACCAGGCTGATGCCGGGAAAGTCATGGCCCTTGGCCAGCATCTGGGTGCCGACCAGAATGTCGACGTCGCCGCGCAGGACCTGATCGCGCAGGGCCTGCCACGCGCCGGCCCGCTGCATCACATCCGAGTCCGCGCGGGCGATGCGCGCCTGCGGCAGCATCGCCTGCAGAGCTTCTTCAATGCGCTCGGTGCCGTGTCCGGCGGGGCGCAGCTCGCTGGCGCCACAGCTCGGGCATTGCGTCGGCACGGCTTGGCGTGCGCCGCAGTGATGGCACAGCAGGCTGCCGTGTTGTTTGTGCCAGGTCATGCGCGCGTCGCAGGCTCTGCAGGTGGCCGACCAGCCGCAGTCACGGCAGAGCAGTGCGGGCGCGTAGCCACGGCGGTTGATGAACAGCAGCACCTGCCCGCCCTCGGCAACGTGGCTCTGGATGGCGCGCGCCAGTTCGGCTGTCAGGCCACCACGCAGTCGCTGCCCGCGTGCATCCACCACATGGACCTGGGCGCCGGGCGCGTTCTGGGCGCGGGCCTCAAGGCGGAAATGCCGGTAGCGCCGCTGGCGGGCGTTGTGCAGGCTCTCCAGCGCCGGGGTGGCGCTGCCCAGGCCGACCGGGGCGTCGAAGGCGCGGGCGCGCACCACGGCCACATCGCGGGCGGAATAGCGGAAGCCGTCCTGCTGCTTGAAGGAGGCGTCGTGCTCCTCGTCCACCCAGACGCGGCCCAAGGCCGTGAAGGGCAGCCAGACGGCGGAGCGGGTGCCGACCACGAGCAGTGCCTCGCCGCGATCGATGCGTCGCCAGGCGGCGAGTCTGGCGGCGTCGGTCATGCCCGAGTGGTAGCTGATCACGCGCCCCCCGAGGCGCTCCCGCGCCCGCGCCAGCAACTGTGGCGTGAGCCCGATCTCCGGCACCAGCAGCAGCACCTGCTTGCCGGCGCGCAGATCCGCGGCGGCCTGGGCGAGATAGATTTCCGTCTTGCCGCTGCCGGTGACGCCTTGCAGCAGGCTGACCGAAAAGCCGGCGCGGGGCAGTGCGTCGCATACCGCCTGCTGCTCCGGTGTCAGCGCGATCGCCGAACCAGTGTCCGGCCGGGGGGCGTCGATGTCTGGTGCCGGGCCTGGACGGCACAGCCCCTTGTCGATGAGCGCGCGCGCTGCGCGTCGGTCCACTTCCGCCCACGGTGCCGGGCCTTCTCGCAGTCGCGCGATACAGGCAGCCTGGGCCGGGGCGCGGCGCATGGCCGCCTCCGTCATGGCTGCGCCTTCCTCGCTGAGGTACAGCCACTGCGGCGCTTCTTCCCGCCGCGGAGCGCCTTGTCGCAGCGCGCCGGGAAGGGCGGCGGCGATCACCTCGCCGATAGGGTGGTGATAGTAGTCGGCGGACCACTGCAGGCTGTCCATCAGCTCCTCGCCGAGCAGTGGTGCGTCATCGAGCACGGCATGGACGGGTTTGTAGCGATGTCGGTCCTGTGCCTGCGCCGGGCGCGCTCCATCGAGCGCGATGCCCAGCACTTCGCGTCTTCCCAGCGGCACGCGTACCCGCATGCCACGGCGGATTCGGGCCATCTGCACCGGGTCGATCTGGTAGTCCAGGTGCGTGCGCATTGGCCTGTTGATTGCTACAGGGAGCAAATACATGTGCGCAAGGCTTGTGGATAACTTTGTGCGGAAGTCATGCGGCGTGTTGTCTTCCGCAAGGCGCTGGGCAGATCCCAGGTCGCGTCCCAATTGAATGCCAGAAAATAATCAATGAAACATCAATGGCTTGGAGATTACTCACTGCGCTTCCTGGCGTTTCTCGCTTGTACCGCATGCGGCAACTGTGCTTGTGCACAAGACCGTGTCCAGTGCCCGAAAACTGCTGTATTGCAGGCAGGTTACGTTGCTGTGACAGCGGTCCATGTTGCGCCGCAACGCGCTGCCGCTTAGCGCTGCAAAGACGCCCGTTCGTCGGCAAACCAGTCATGCGCCATGCCTTCGGGGCCATCCAATCCCGCGAAGTCGAACAGGCGGGGATCGGCCAGCTGCGAGGGGGCGACATTGCACATCGCGCGGAAGATCTGCTCGACGCGGCCAGGGGCTTCGCGCTCCCATTGCGCCATCATCTGCTGGACCTGCTTGCGTTGCAGATGGTCCTGCGAGCCGCACAGGTTGCAAGGAATGATCGGGAAGGCCTGCGCTTCGGCATAGGCGGCAATGTCCGCTTCGCGGCAATAGGCAAGCGGCCGGATCACAATGTTGCGGCCATCGTCACTCTTCAGCTTGGGCGGCATCGCGGCCATGCGCCCGCCGAAGAAGAGATTGAGGAAGAAGGTGGCGACGATGTCGTCCTTGTGGTGACCCAGCGCCACTTTGGTATAGCCCTGCTCGGCGGCGAAGGTGTACAACGCGCCACGGCGCAGCCGCGAGCAGAGCGAGCACATGGTCTTGCCCTCGGGGATGTTGCGCTTGACCACCGAATAGGTGTCCTGCTCGAGGATCGTGAAAGGCACTCCGATGCTGCGCAGGTAATCGGGCAGTACGTGCTCCGGGAAATCCGGCTGCTTCTGGTCCAGGTTGACTGCGTGCAGCTCGAAGCGCACCGGCGCCGCCGCCTGCAGCTGCAACAGCATGTCCAGCATGGTGTAGCTGTCCTTGCCGCCCGAGAGGCAGACCAGCACGCGATCGCCATCGCGGATCATGCCGTAGTCACCGATGGCCTGACCGGTCAGACGCCGCAGGCGCTTGGCGCGCTTGTCCGCCTCGTGCTTGCCGCGGCGGGGGTCGGCGCGGCGGCCGTTGGGCGGAACGAACTGGAGCGGGATGTCATCGGCCATGGAGCAAGGGGGAGTCAGGCGCGCGTGGATTCTACGGCAGTGGCTGCCACCGGCGCGCATGCGCCCATTCTTCGACGCGCCCGGGGCAGCCTTGATTTCGCGAGGCCTGAAGCGCCTCATCGGCACATGTTGACCAAGCTGCCCAATCCTTACAACGTCCTGATCGTTGGCGCCAATCGCGGCATTGGCCTCGGGATGGTGCGCCACTTCTGCGCGGACATGCGCGTCGGACAGATCTTCGCCGCCTGTCGCGAGCCGTCCACGGCCACGGAACTCCACGCGCTTGCGGAGCATGACTGCCGCTTGCGCGCCATGCGCATGGATGTGGAGGATGACCAGACCGTGGCCGATGCCACCGCAGAAATCCTGCGTTTCGGTGGGGTGTTGCACGCCGTCATCGTGACCGCAGGCGTACTACACGACGATGGCATGCGCCCCGAGCGGCGGCTCGCCGATATCGATGTAGCGGCCGCCGAGCGCAGCTTCCGCGTGAATGCGCTGGGGCCACTGCTGGTGCTGAAGCATGTCGAGCCGCTGCTCCGTCAGTCCGGCGGACCGGCTTATTTCGCCTCCATCTCCGCACGCGTGGGGTCCATTGGCGACAACCGTATTGGGGGCTGGTACAGCTATCGCGCGGCGAAGGCAGCGCAGAACCAGTTCGTGCACACCGCCTCCATCGAGTTGGCGCGCCGGCACTCTGAGCTGACCTGCGTCACACTCCATCCGGGCACGGTGGATACGGCGCTGTCCGAGCCTTTCCAGGGTCGCGTCAAGCCGGAAAAGCTGTTCAGTGTGGAGCGCGCGAGCCGGCAACTGCTGACGGTACTGGATGGATTGGGAGCAAAAGACAGCGGTGGCTTCTTCGCCTGGGATGGACAGCCCATTCCCTGGTAGCCCCTTGCTGCATGTGGTGCACGATCCCGGCTACGACTGCCCGCTGCCGGCAGGGCACCCCTTCCCGATGGCCAAGTTCACGCATCTGCGCCGGCAGCTTGAGAACGCGGGCGGGGCGTGCTTCCACGCACCGCGCTCCGCCACGTCACGGCAACTGGAAAGCAGTCATGCGGCTGCCTACCTGGAGGCGCTGGCCACCGGTACGCTGGACGCCAAGGCGCAGCGCCGCGCCGGTTTCCTTTGCACCCCGGAGCTGTTCGCACGCTGTGCGCTGGAAACCGGCGGCACCTGCCGCACGGTGGAACTGGCGCTGGTGCATGGCCTTGCCTGCAACGCCGCCGGTGGCACCCACCATGCCCATTTCGATTTCGCCAGTGGGTATTGCCTGCTCAACGATCTGGCGGTGGCGGTGCATCATGCGCGCGAACTGGGCGTGCGGCGCGTGCTGATCCTTGATTGCGACGTGCATCAGGGCGACGGGACGGCACGTCTACTGCACGACGACCGCGACGCATTCACCGTTTCGATGCATTGCGCCCAGAACTTTCCAAGCCGCAAGGCAGCGTCTGATTGCGACATCGGGTTGCCGCGCGAAACCGGAGACGGCGCCTATCTGCAGGCGCTGCATGCCCACGTGCCCCACCTGCTCGATCGTTTCCAGCCCGAGCTGGTGCTCTACGACGCGGGCGTCGATGTGCATCGTGACGACCGCCTGGGGCATTTCCTGCTCAGTGATGCCGGCCTGTATCGACGCGACGCTGCCGTGATCGAGATGGTGCGTGAGCGCGAGGTTCCGCTGGCCTGTGTCATCGGCGGTGGTTACGACCGCGATATCGCCGCGCTGGCTGCGCGCCATGCGCTGCTGTTTGCCGCCGCCCGCGACGCGCTCGCCGGCCGGTCGGAACCTGTGTTTGCAGCCGCTCAGCCTTCGGGCGACGCAGCGTAGCCCGGGTCGAAATAGCGGGTGATCCCGAGGCGCAGGCCGCGGCGCACTTCGCCATTCTGCCGCGCCACATAGGCATGCAGCCGCAGGCCCACCGTGCGGTCCCAATGCCACTGCGCCCCCAGGTCGAGCTGGTGTCGCTCGAAATCGCCGCCGAGCAGGGCATTGCGGCTGCGTGCCTCGACCAGCAGGGAAGCCGGTCCGTTGGTTTCCCAGGCGGCGCCGAGGCGCGCGCCACCGCCCAGGCTGTAGCCTTGCTCCAGATCCTGGGCAGCGTCCAGGGCCATGCGCGCGAAGCCATAGGTCGTGAGCTGCCCGAAGCGCCACGCCAGGCCGGGGCCACCATCCAGATAACCACCGAAGCGGCTGTTGACCCCGGACAGGCGGCGACCGCCGAATTGCACCCGCCAGGACACCGGCTGGAAAAGCGGGCCACGCGGACTCATCGAAAGAATCTGCACCAGCGTCAGCCGGTGCAACTGCAGGCGATCGCCGCGCGTGTCCCAGCGCGCGTCGACCTCGCCAAAGGCGACCTCGCTGCCCTGGTCGTAACCGCCCACCGGGTCGAGGACATCGTGATAAGCGGCGCGCAGCCCCAGCGCCAGGCCGGCGCCGCCCTCGCCGCTGAACATGCCACTGAACAGGCGGGCGGTAGGGTGACCCGCGTGCGGAGCGGTGGCGGGTGCCGCCGGTGGGGGGAAATCGCTACGTACGCCCGTCCCCGCCCGCGCCGCCAGGATGCCGCGGGCTCGCGCCACCCCGGTATCGCGGTCCATCGGGCCGTTCTGGGTA
>JALEHA010000080.1 GCA_022763315.1 Algiphilus sp. | reverse complement strand
TACTCGCACTGCAGATCGGGGGCGATCACCCGCGCGGCGTCCTCGAAGGCCTGGGCTTCGTCGACGGCAAAGCCGCGAAAACACAGCGCGCCGTGCTGGCGACGCGCCGCCATCACCTCCTTGCGATGGGCTTCCAGCCACGATGCCAGCGCGGTATTGGGCGCGCTGGCCGTGATGACCAGCGGCAGCCCGAGCTCGGGTTGGGGAAGGTGACCGTCCAGCGGTTCACCGCTCGCCTGCTCACGGGCTTGTGCCTTGTTCATTGCTGCGTCTCCCGGCGCATGCTGCGCTCTGCTTGTCCTTTCATCAGTGGGAGCCTACCGCGTCACCGCCATCGGCATCGAAACCAATGCCCGGCGCAAGGGCAATGAGCACGTTGTCGGCCGCACAGGGCGTCGCCGCATCGCCGCCGAATACCGGTTCGCCGAAGGCCCCTGGTGGCATCCAGCCCAGCAGACAGTAGCCATGCGCGGCCATGTGCGCGCAAAGGGCATGGAAGTCGCCACTGTCGGCGGCCTCCAGCCAGGGCCGTGCCGGGAGGAGGATAGGCTGGCCGTGGCTGTCCTTGATGAGGCTGTCGAAAACCGCCAGCAACTCCGGGCACAACGCCCCCTGACCGAGCATGTGGCTCACCATCAGCGACGGCACCAGCACATCGTCGCCATGCTCGCCGAGGAGGCTGCGGTTGCCGGCTTCGGCCAGTTCCATCAGCACCCGCGGTCGCGGTCTGGCGCGCGCCAGTAGCTGACTCAGCACCAGATGGCCGACCACGGCGCGCGCATCGGCCTCCTGACTGTTCTCGACCACTTCGGAACGCACGATCCAGACCTGGTCATAGCGCTCCGGGCTGCACTCGGCGAGTTCAGCGCGTGCCACGAAATCGGCCTCGAGCTGCTGACACTGCACCATGGAGGCGCCCTGCAGCGCGCGCCGACAATGCCGCTCGCGCTGCTCCGCCGGATAGATCGACACGATGTCCACCTCCAGCGGGGCTGCGGCCTGTTCCGCAAAGGCGGCCAGCAGACCCGCATGCCGGGGCGTCCAGCCCAGAATGAGCAAACGTCCGGATGCGGCCGCCTCGACGGGTGCAGCGTTGACGCGCGCAGGCGAGGCCGCGTCGTCCACCGCGAGGCGGGCATCGTCTGCCGCTGCCCCCCGATCAGGGGTGGTGTCGCGATAGGCCTCGGCCACGAAAACGAGATGATCGTCGGCCGCTATGACCGTGTCACCCGGCGGATTCAGCCGTGCGCGCGGCGTGCCAGCGGTCGTTCGTATCAGACCGCACAGCACGGCGTTGGGGAAGCAACGGCGCGCCGCCTGTAGCGACAGGCCGGCGATATCCCCGGCCTCGCGCACATGGAAACGCTCGCTGGCGTCGAGCGACAGCAGCTCGGCATAAACCCGTGCAATCCCGGGGTAGCGCAACTGCTGCAGCAGTATGCGGTTGACCAGCGCATCCACGGTGATCAGCGCCAATGGTCCGGGATAGGCTGCACGCGCGACATCGGCCTGGCGATGATCCTGCAGCTCGGCGATGACCAGCGGCAAGGGACGATCGTTGCGCGGTCGGGCCTCCTCGCGCAGCGCGATCAGGGTCTTGATGGTGTTGACGTCCTCGCTGACCTGCTCACCCGCACCAAAGACACCACCGGGAAGGATGATCACGCCCGATTCCGCCACGTTGACCCGGTGCAGATCCGCCGTTTCCAGCGCGCTCCCGCTGCGCAGCACTACATCCTGACGATGACGGCCGCGCGCGCCGTGCAGCCGGAACTGGTGTGCCACGCTGGCATCGACACGCTGCGACAGCACCGCAATGCGCAGGCTGCGCCGCCGCATACGGCGCAGAAAGGCGCGGATGCGTCCGCCACCATTGAGCAGTTCACCGACGATCGGCACGGTGCGGCTGCCCATGCCGAGCACCACAATGTGCCCGCGCACGGTGATCGGCGTCAGCCCCTGCTCCAGCGCGCGCATGGTGCGGTTGAGCCACTGCGTCAGAATTGCGATCAGGGTGCCCATAAAGAGCACGTAGCCGCTGACCGTGAGCCAGGTGGACACCACGCGTCGCCAGTTGCCCTCGTCGTCGCCCAGATAGCCCGGATCGGTCAGTCGCAGGAAGGCCCACCAGACGGCATCACCGTAGGCCTCGTCTCCCGTCGGCAGGATCAGAAAGCCGCCGACCACCGAAACCAGCGCCACGGTACAGGCCACCACCATGAGCTGGTAGCCCGCGCCCTTGATGAACTGCCGTTCGAGGAAATAGCGCAGGCGATCTGCCGCACGCAATCGATACAAGATGGCTCGTCTCCGCCGTTAGAAGCGGCTGTCAGTGTACTGCGCGCTCTGCGGCGGCTACAGGCCCGCGCTTTGGGCTTGGTTAGTAGCGCAGGAGGACGCTGCCCCAGGTCATGCCGCCGCCGACACCCTGCAGCATCAGGGTTTCCCCGGCCTGGATGCGGCCGTCGCGCACGGCGGTATCCAGTGCCAGCGGCACGGAGGCAGCCGAGGTGTTGCCGTGGCGTGCCACTGTGGTGACGACCCGCTCGGCCGGTACCCCAACGCGATCGGCCAGCGCATTGATGATGCGGGCATTGGCCTGGTGCGGTACGAACCAGTCGATGTCGCGGGCACGCAGGCCGGTCTGCTGCAGCACAGTCTGGGCAGACTCGCCCAGCGTGCGGATGGCGGTACGGAACACCGCCTGTCCGTCCATTTCCAGGAAGGGGTTGCCGCGCACGGCCCCTTCCGCGATACCGCCCGTGACCCGAAGGATATGACCGAGACTGCCGTCAGCGCCCAGATGCGTACCGAGAATGCCGTGCGCTTCGTCGCGGCTCACGACCACCGCGCCGGCGCCGTCGCCGAACAGCACGCAGGTGCGTCGGTCATTCCAGTCGAGCAGGCGCGAAAAGACTTCGGCCCCGATCACCAGCGCGCAGCGATGGGCACCCGTGGCGACCATGCGGTCCGCCACCGAAAGGGCATAAATGAAGCCGGTGCACACCGCCTGTACGTCAAAGGCGGCCCCCTGTTGCACACCCAGCTTGCTCTGCAGGATGCAGGCCGTGGACGGAAACACCATGTCGGGCGTGGTGGTGGCCACGATGATGAGATCGACATCGCCCGGACCGCGGCCGGCGGCCTCCAACGCCTTGCGCGCGGCCTGCAGCGCCAGGTCGCTGGTCAATTCGCCGTCGGCGGCTACATGGCGCGCCTCGATGCCGGTGCGCGAGACGATCCACTCATCGGAGGTATCGATGCGTCCCTCCAGCTCGCTGTTGGTAACGACCCGTTCGGGCAGATAACTGCCGGTACCGGCGATGCGCGCCAAGCTCATGCCTGCCTCTCCAGAAATGTGATGATGGTCCGTGGCTGCATGATGCGCTCCGCCAGCTCCGCTTGCCGCAGCCGCGCATCATTCGGCCCATGGATCCGACCGGTCGCCCGCCCCGGACAGCACCGCCGATGGATCGTCGACAGCGCCACTCAGATTACGAGAGCCACGCGGCCCTTGCGTGGGGCGCGCGCTCACCCCATAGCCTAAGGGCGCGGCGTCGGCAGGACATCGCTCGCTTGGAGGAGTCGGGCGCCTCGCCACAGGCGCAAGGCGGCGACAGCGTTCAGTCCAGCTGCAGCGCCAGCAGCGCGGTCGCGCAGACCAGGGCGAGCAGGCCCCCGGCCACGGCGGCGACTTTCAACGCCACGCGTCGGCGCTTTCGACGTACATTCGCCGCGTAGAGCTTTTCCAGCTCGGCGCGCGGCATGACGTCCATATCCCAATGCGTGGTATGGGCTTCCTTGATGTCGTCCAGTTCGACCTGCTTGGGCTTGTCCGGGTGGCGCTCCTGCCCCTCGTCATTGCCTTCGTCGTCGGACTGCGGTGGATCCTTGTGATCTGCCATGGGGCCATGCTAGCAACCCGCCCGGCGCAGCACATGCCTGATCGTTTCTGTCTGCAGGTCCTTCGGCGAGCGGACACTTGCTCCCCGCTCCGCCCTGCTGCACCCTCCTGCCACGACGCCCAGACCCCCCAACGCCATGCCATCGCCCCGCATCATCGTCCGCCACTCCCCGATTCACGGTCGGGGCGTCTTCGCCAATCGCGACATTCCGGCTGGAACCGAGATCATCACCTACCAGGGGCGTCTGCTCACCCACGACGAGGCGGACGCACGCTTCGGCGGCAATTCCGAAGAGGGCCACACCTATCTTTTCACGCTCAATGACCACTACGTGATCGACGGCGATGACCAGGGCAATTCGGCGCGCTGGATCAATCACAGCTGCAGCCCGAACTGCCGCGCCGTCACCATTGAGCACGACAGCGGCGAACCGGAACGGGACCGCATCGTCATCGAGAGTCTGCGCGACATCGCCAAGGGCGAAGAGCTCAGCTTCGATTACGGCATCGTTCTGGATGTGCCGCACACCAAGGCACGCAAGCAGATCTGGGCCTGTCGATGCGGCAGTCCTGAGTGCACCGGCACCCTGTTGAAGTCCAAATCAAGACGGCGGTGACAGCGGACGGACCAGGGATTAGTCTCGACCGCATTCCCGGACTCGGAGGTCTGCGATGCTGTCTCGTGCTCTTGCTCCCGCGCTGCTGATCCTTGGCCTCGTCACCGCACCTTCGGCTCTGGCGCAGCTCAGCGCAGCCACCGGCCCCGATCCGGAACTCTCACCCAGCGACGTCGTGCGCGCCCAACTCGCCGGCTTCCAGGCCGACAGCGACGCCGGTATCGCACAGGCCTTCGCTTTTGCTTCCCCGCGCAACCGCTCCGTGACCGGGCCGGTGCAGCGCTTCACCGACATGATCCGCGCCGGCTATGGCGAATTGCTCGGACATCGCAGCGCCGATCTCGCCGAGTTGCGTCAGGACGAGGCACATACCTACCAGGGCGTCGAGATCACCGCGGCCGACGGCCGCACGCATCTCTACGTCTTCATCCTGTCGCGCTATGAGCTGCCCAACTGCAGCAATTGCTGGATGACCGACGGCGTCGCCAAGCGGCCCGCCAACCCGGACGCGCAATCGCTCTAGCCGGCGTTGACCAGACCGCGCATCAGCCAGCGGGCGGTGCGCTCGAAACCGCCGCTGACAACGCGCCTCCCTT
>JALEHA010000079.1 GCA_022763315.1 Algiphilus sp. | reverse complement strand
GACACGACGTCCGTGTCGTGACAGGCCTTGGCTGGCCGTCCATGGCCAGCCATCCCCTGCGCGCAGGCGCTACTCCGGCGCGGGTGCAGGGGGGCGCTACGGGCTCGTCACTGCGTGACATCGCTGCCCGTAAGTGGAGCGAGGCCGCAAAACGGCGAGCCATTATAGAAATGTGCCCTTGAGGGTGGCTGGCTCGGACGCTGCGCGCAGGGGGTGCGAGACAGGATGTCGAGCAAGGGCTGCGGCGCCATGGACGGCGCCTCAGCCCGACCCCGAGCACGGCGTCCGAGCCGGGCACCTGGTGCGGCGTAGCCGCGCCAGGCCACCCGTGGGCACCTTGGTTTTGGTTCCTTTGGCCGGAACCAAAGGAACCCGCGCATGCTCGGGCAATAGATCGATAGCGATTTGCAGCAAAGCGCGGAACCTGTGCCACTAAGGGTGCGCTGGGGTGCCTCATTGCAGCGCAGGGGCTCGGTCCCCGCACTGCTGCAGCAAGGCGCGTAGGCGAGACCGCTCGCAGCAAGACACCGCCTGCCATCACGCCAACCCCCCGAACCCCATGAAAGCCAGGGCCATCACCCCAGCGGTGATCAATCCCACCGGTGCCCCCTGAAAGGCCACGGGCACATCCGCCGCGGCGAGACGCTCGCGGATGCCGGCAAAGAGAATCAGCACCAGCGAAAAGCCGAGCCCGGCGCCCAGCCCGTACACCGCCGAGGCGAGGAAGTCGTGGGCTTCACGCAGATTGAGCAGCGCGACCCCGAGCACGGCGCAGTTGGTAGTGATCAGTGGGAGGTAGATGCCCAGGACCTGGTAGAGCAGGGGGCTGGTCTTCTGCACCACCATTTCCACGAACTGCACCACGGCCGCAATCACCAGAATGAAGGCGATGGTGCGCAGATATTCCAGCCCGACCGGTTCCAGGACGAAGGTCTGAACGAGATAGGTGACGACCGAGGACAGCGTCAGCACGAAGGTGGTCGCCAGCGCCATGCCCAGGCTGGATTCCACCTTCCGCGACACCCCCATGAAAGGGCACAGGCCAAGGAACTGCACGAGCACGAAGTTGTGCACGAGCACGGCACCGATCAGCAGTAGCAGATATTCAGTCACGTCAGGGCTGGTCGAAATACGGGTCCGGCCGCGTGCTGGGCCGAGCAACTGGTAATGATCGGACGCGGCGACGATACGTGCAATGACGTATCGGACTTGGCAATGAGCTTATGACCCGTTGCGGGCTGCGACGTCGTCCAGATGGTGCAGATGCCTCTCAGGCGAGCCGCATGCCGGGCTCGGCGCCGCTGTCGGGGCTGAGCAGGAAGGGCTTGCCATCGCCGAAGCTGGCCGCAGCCACCATGCCTTCCGAGGTGCCGAAGCGCATCTTGCGCGGCGCGAGATTGGCCACGATCACGGTGAGGCGGCCCTCAAGGTCTTCCGGCGCATAGGCGGCCTTGATGCCGGCGAGCACCTGGCGCTCGCCGAGAATGCCGACATCCAGGGTCAGACGCAGCAGCTTGTCGGCGCCCTCGACCGATTCGGCGCGGACGATACGGGCCACGCGCAGATCGACCTTGGTGAAGTCCTTGATATCAATGGTATCGGCCTGCGGCGCGCCTCGGGTTTCGGGGGCATCGGTCTTGGCTTCGAGGTCGCTGCGGGCGTCGTCGGTCATGGCGGTCATGGTCTGGGTATCCACGCGCGTGAGCAGCGGCGCGTAGGGGGCGATGGGGTGATGGGTCAGCGTGCGGGACAGGGCATCCCACTGCGCCGCCTCGTCTTGCAGGAATTGCAGCGCCCGCGCCGTCAAATCCGGAAGGATCGGAGAGAGATACAGGCTCAGGATGCGGAAGGCATTGAGGAAGGTCGTGCAGGCGCCGTGCAGCAGCGCCTCCTGCCCTTCCTGCTTGGCCAGTTTCCAGGGCGCGATGTCCTGGATGGATTCATTGACGGCATCCGCCAGCGCCATGATCTGCCGCACCGCGCTGGCGTAGTTGCGTGCCTCATAGGCGGCCGCGATGGCGTCGGCTTCCGCGCGCAGGCTGTCAAGCAGCGCCGGGTCGTGCACCGTGTCGGCCAACCGGCCGTCGAAGCGCTTGTGGATGAAGCCGGCGCAGCGCGCTGCGATATTGACGTACTTGCCCACCAGGTCGCTGTTGATGCGTGCGACGAAGTCCTCGAGATTCAGATCAAGGTCTTCCACGCCATTGGCCAGCTTGGCGGCGAAGTAGTAGCGCAGCAGTTCCGGGTTGACGTGCGCGCGCCAGGTTGCGGCGCGGATGAAGGTGCCGCGCGACTTGCTCATCTTGGCGCCGTTGACGGTGAGATAACCGTTGACGTTGAGCGCGGTGGGCGTGCGCATGCCGGCGCCCTGCAGCATCGCCGGCCAGAACAGGCCGTGGAAATTGACGATGTCCTTGCCGATGAAGTGCCACATCTCGACATCGGAGCCGGCTGCGATGAAGCGCTCGAAATCGTCGCCGCGCTGGGCGCAGAGCGCCTTCAGGCTGGCGAAATAACCGATGGGGGCGTCCAGCCAGACGTAGAAATACTTGCCGGGGGCATCCGGAATCTCGAAGCCGAAATAGGGTGCGTCGCGGGAGATGTCCCAGGCGCGCAGGGCTTCGCGCATCCACTCGCCCAGCTTGGCGCGCACGGCGGGCTGGATGTGGGTGTCGGGCGCGTCCATCCAGTCGACGATGGCTTGCTGCATGTCCGCCAGACGGAAGAAGTAATGCTCGGAGGGCTTCCATTCCGGGGTGGCGCCGGAGACCGCGGAACGCGGATGCTTGAGTTCTTCCGGCGTATAGGTGGCGCCGCAGCTCTCGCAGTTGTCGCCGTACTGGTCCTCTGCGCCGCAGCGCGGGCAGGTGCCGCGCACGTAGCGGTCCGGCAGGAACATCTGCTTCTCGGGATCGAAAGCCTGCTCGATGGTCCGTGTTTCGATCAGTCCCGCATCGCGCAGCGCAGTGTAGATGCGCGTGGCGAGCGCCCGATTCTCCTCGGAGTGCGTGGAGTGGTAGTGGTCGAAGGCGACGCCGAAGGCGGCGAAATCGGCCTCGTGCTCGGCCTGCACCCCGCGGATGAAGTCCTCCGGCGCCTGGCCGGCCTGTTCCGCGGCGAGCATGATCGGCGTCCCGTGGGCGTCATCGGCACACACGTAATGGACCTTGTGACCGCGCGCACGCTGGAAGCGCACCCAGATGTCCGCCTGGATGTAGCCCACCAGGTGGCCGACGTGGATCGGGCCGTTGGCGTAGGGCAGGGCATTGGTGACAAGAATCTCGCGGGAAGCGGGCGCCATGCGTGCTCGGGGGCCATTGAACGGGCCGCGCAGTATGCCACGCGTCCCCCTTACGCCCCGAGTGCGGGCGCGCTGACGCCGGTCACCAGGGTGCCAGCAGTGGCCTCGCGCTCGTCACTATAATTGGTGCACCCATTCCTGCCGGCAGCCCCCGTGACTATCAAATCGGACCTCTGGATCGACCGCATGAGCCGGGAGCACGGCATGATCGAGCCGTATCAGGCCTCGCAGGTGCGGGAGATCGACGGCCGCAAGATCGTCTCCTATGGCACTTCCAGCTATGGCTATGACGTGCGCTGCGCCGAGCACTTCAAAATCTTCACCAATATCAATTCCTCGATCGTGGATCCGAAGTCCTTCGACGAGCGCAGCTTCGTGGATTTTCACGGCGAGTGCTGCATCATCCCGCCGAATTCCTTTGCGTTGGCACACACGGTGGAGTACTTCCGCATTCCGCGCAGTGTGCTCACCGTCTGCCTGGGCAAGTCCACCTACGCGCGCTGCGGCATCATCGTCAACGTCACGCCGCTGGAACCGGAGTGGGAAGGCCATGTCACGCTGGAGTTCTCCAACACCACCCCGCTGCCGGCCAAGATCTACGCCAATGAAGGCGTGGCGCAGATGCTGTTCTTCGAATCCGACGAGGTCTGCGCCACCTCGTACAAGGACCGCGCCGGCAAGTACATGGGCCAGCGCGGCGTCACGCTGCCCTCGGCCTAGGCGCCGGCCGTAGCCTGTACTGCGGCTCTCCTTCGATCCTGCCGGCCGGTCCGCGCACATGAGCTTTTCGGAACGCATAGCCGGCTGGTGCGCGCGCCATCCACTCTGGGTGATCGCCTTCTTCCTGGGTGCCTCGCTGGTGAGTATCTGGGGGGGCACGCGTCACTTGGGCGTGGAGATGGATCCGGTGGCGCTGCTCGACCCGACGCTGGAATGGCGCGCCAATGCTCTGGATCTGCGCGCGCGCTTCCCCCACCGCGAAGACACGATTGTCGCGCATGTCACCGGCGCCACACCGGAGGCGGCGGACCAGGCGCGCATCGCCTTCTTCGAGGCCATGGCCGCGCGCGAGCGCTGGTCGGTGGACAGTGCGGGGCATGCCGATTTCTTCGCGCGTCACGGCTTGCTGTTCCGCGATCTGGACGCGTTGCAAGAGCTTGCCGATCGACTGGCGCGTGCCCAGCCGCTCATTGGGGCAGTGGTCAACGATCCTTCCCTGGTCGGCTTTTTCCAGATCCTGAGGCGGGTAGCCGAGGCCGACGCGCAGCAGTTGCCGGCGTGGCAGCCGCTGCTGGCGCAGGTGACCGAGGTCCTGCAGCGCATCGACGAGGACGGCGCGCCGGCGCTGTCCTGGCAATCACTGATGCTGACCGAGGGCGAGGTGGCCACGCGGCCGCTGCTGGTGGTGGCGCGACCACCGGCTGGCATGGACAAGCGGGAAGCTCTGGCGCAGGCGCGGCAAACGCTCGCGGAAGTGCGGGCGCGGGCGCCGCAGGCAACGATCCAGCTCACCGGCAGCATTCCGTTGTGGATCGAGGAAATCGACAGTGCGCTGCAGGGCGCAAGTGTGGCCGGAGTCATTGCCCTGTTCGCCGTGGCGCTGCTGCTTGGTCTCGGCCTGCGCGCCTGGCAATTGGTGCTGGCGAGCATGCTCACGCTGATCGCCGGACTCGCCATCACCCTGGGCTTCGCGACGCTGGCGGTGGGCCGTCTCAATCTGATTTCGGTGGGTTTCGCGGCCCTGTTCATTGGTCTGGCCATCGACTTCGCCGTTCATGTCGGCGCGCGCTTCCGCGAGGAGCGGGCGCGTCTGCCGGAGTCGCCAACGGAAGTGGCGTTGGGGCGCGCCCTACGCGGTGTTGGCGGTGCCCTGGGTTTGTGCGCGGTCAGCGCTGCCGCCGCCTTCTTCTCCTTTGCCCCCACTTCCTACGACGGCGTCGCGGAGCTTGGCATCATTGGCGGCGCCGGCATGCTGATCGGCTGGTTCGGTGCGCTTACCCTGCTGCCGGCCTGTATCGCGCTGCTGCCCGCGGTGTCACCTCCCCAGCTGTCCAGCACGGCGGTGCCAGAGCGCATCGCCCGCATTGCCATGCTCGGCGTCACGCATCGCGGCGCGGTGCGCTGGACGGTGGTGGCATTGGCGGTGGTTGCAGCGCTACTCGCCAGCCAGGCGCGCTTCAACTACAACCCCATGCACCTCAAACCAAAGAACAGCGTCGCGCTGCAGACCTTTGAATCGCTGCTGCACACGGGGCCATCGCCGCTCCACGCGCAACTGCTACTCACCGATGACGATCAGGCGGCCGTGTTGGCAAGGCGCCTGACAGCCTTAC
Organism: Algiphilus sp.; assembly: GCA_022763315.1. GTDB lineage: Bacteria > Pseudomonadota > Gammaproteobacteria > Nevskiales > Nevskiaceae > Algiphilus. Next base: position 118 of record JALEHA010000079.1, on the reverse strand, counting down.
CCGAGGTGAGCCGCGTGGTCTGGCTGGAACGCTTCGTTCCTGTGCAGCAGGAGGCAAAGCTGGCCGTGCTGGACGATATGCAGTGGTCGATCGGGTTCTCGCTCCCCGAAGAGCGCCT
>JALEHA010000078.1 GCA_022763315.1 Algiphilus sp. | reverse complement strand
GCCTGGTTTGATCGGGCGCGACTAGTAGAGTGACGACGATGGACTACCCGGAATACAAGGCCGATCTGCAGCGCATCCACGAATCCGAGGTCTATGGCATTGCGCTGTTTGCCACTGCCGCCAGCCTGACGAAGGACCCGGCCCGCAGAGAGAAATGGCTTGCGCTGAAAGCCTTGGAAGAGGCCACGCTGGAGCGGTATCTGGCGCATATGCGGGAGACCGGCCAGCCGGTACGGAACCCGAGAACGTGGGCCATGAAGGGGCGCCTGGAGGGCGCGGCTTTGGGAGTGATGCCGTGGCGCGCGGCGATGAAGCTGTTGGCCGACGGCACGGCCCCGTTTCAGGAACGCTTTCAGCGGCTCCAGGCGCACGCACCGGCGTCCCAGCAGGCGTTCTTCGGCTACGTGGTCGCGCACGAGAAGGCGATCGAGGCGTTTGCGCAGAAGGAACGCAACCATGCACCCGACAGCCTGAAAGCAGTGCGCGCCTTGCTGGCCAGTTAGCCGGAAAGCGCCTTGCCACCCAGCGGAGCACGCTGCGGGGCCGTAGACTCAACGACTGCGGCACGCGTTTGGTACATCGCCTGCGTTCCGCGGCTTCGCGAGGTTTCCCTGTCTATTGAGCGCGCGTGGACTTTCTTCGGTTTCTTCGACTTCTGGGGATCGCCTGAATGGCGCGGTTTGCGGCACTCATTCTTGCTTACCTGTTTGTGGGCCTGGCCTTCATCGGTGTTTTTCTGCCGGGTCTGCCCACGGTGCCTTTTCTGCTGCTGGCGGCCTGGTTTGCGGCGCGTGGGTCCGAGAAGCTGCATCGCTGGTTGTACGCCCATCCCACCTTCGGTCAGTTGCTGATCGATTGGGAGCGTGAGAAGGCCGTCTCGCGCAAGGCCAAGGTGCTGGCCATCGTGATGCTGATCGCCAGCTGGCTCTTCATGTATTGGCGGCTGGGCCCGCACTGGCTGTTGCTGGTGATTTCGATCACCTTTGTCACGGTATCCATTTTCTTGATCACCCGACCGCTGCCTTCGCGGTCTTGACGCTTGCCTGTGGATCGTCGGGCGGACGATGCGGTGTCAGGCGCTGCCCTCCGCCTGCGCACGCGTCAGCAGCGCCTCACAGGCTGCTCGCAACGGTTGGCGCTTTCGCGTGTCGAATGGGCAGTCGGAAAGAAGGTGAAGCGATGAAGATCATGATGCGCGTGTTTTGGGCCACCACGGCCTTTGCGCTGCTTACGGGGAATGCGATGGCGGTGGAAGAGGCGGAGTACGAGCTCCTGCGCGAAGACGGCGATTTCTCGCTTCGGCTGTACGCGGCGCACATCGTGGCGGAGACCACGGTGGATACGGATTTCGAGGACGCGGGCGGCAAGGCCTTCAGCCGCCTGTTCGACTACATCTCGGGCGAGAACCAGCCCCAGCAAGAGGTCGCGATGACCTCGCCAGTGACCCAGCAGTCTGCGGGCCAGAAGATCGCGATGACCGCTCCCGTGGGCCAGCAGGCGCAGGACGGGGAATGGCAGGTGCGCTTCACGATGCCCGCGTCCTTCACTCTGGAAACGACGCCAGAGCCAACAGACCCGGCCGTGACGATACGAAAGGTTCCCGCACGCCACATGGCGGCAGTGCGCTACTCCGGTTTCTGGAGCAAGGAGAAGTACCAGCGCAATCTCGACGCACTCCGTCGCTGGATGGCGGATAACGGCCTCGAGGCCGTCGGGGAGCCGATCTGGGCGCGCTACGATCCGCCGTTCAAGCCGTGGTTCTTGCGCCGCAATGAAGTGCTGGTGCCGGTCGCCGCGCCGCAGGACAGCCAGTGACGCGGCGCGGTAAAGCCGCTCGATCGCCTCCGTGGAGGCGTCGGAAGCTCTGCGCCTGACAAGGGCTGAAGCTGCGCGGGCTTCCCGCTTTCGCGTAGGCTCAGTCTTGGACTTCACCCGGTGAAATGGTATTACCTTTTCGGAACGTATCGGCATCCTGCGTCGCGGTTTTGGCCGTGGCGTGTTTCCGCACCAGCTCACCTGGGTGCTCGATCTGCCGGGCCGGCAATTCATCATGTCTCCCGAGACCGTGGCCGGGCGTCTTCCGGTGAAGCCGGATGCGCATGTGCTGGAGATCGGACCGGGCTCCGGCTACTACAGCGTGGAAGTGGCGAAGCGTATTCCCCAGGGCCAGCTCACCGTGCTGGATATTCAGCCGGCGATGCTGGAAAAGACCGCGGACAAGCTCCGCGCGGCGGGCATTTCCAACTTCGCGACGCAGCCAGCCGACGGCGGCACGCTTCCCTTCGACGATGCCAGCTTCGACGCCATCTTCATGGTCACGGTCTTTGGCGAGATCGAGGCGCGCGAGGCCTTTCTCGCTGAGGCCGCCCGGGTATTGAAGCCGGACGGCGTGCTTTCCATCACCGAGCACCATCCCGATCCGGATTTCGAATCCGCCGAAGCCATCAGCGCCAGTCTGGAAGCGTATGGCTTTGTGCCACTGCAGAAGCTGGGTTGGCGCTGGGCCTACACGCTCAATGCGGTGAGAGCCGGGTGAAGTAAGGAGGCTGTGCACGCCTGGCATCCGCAGCCGGCTGCGGCGGGTGGGTGCTAGGGCGCGAGCTCGGCGGCGCTTTTTGCAGTTGGTGGTCGCGGCCAAGCGGCCCGCTGGCCTGCGCCGGAAGCGGCGGTTTACAGTTTTTGAGAGCAGTGATGTCGAATTATTTTGAGAATCCCTACAAGGGCGTGCCACTTGCCGAGCAGGTGACAAACCCGAACATCAGCGTGGGACGGTACAGCTATTACTCGGGCTACTATCACGGCCACCCGTTTGAGGAATGTGCGCGCTACCTTCTGCCCGATCGCGACGACGTAGACCGCTTGATCATTGGCAGTTTCTGCTCCATTGGCAGTGGCGCGTCTTTCATTATGGCGGGCAACCAAGGGCACCGCCCTGATTGGGTGTCGACCTTTCCATTCTTCTACATGATGGAAGAGCCTGCTTTTGCAGAGGCTTGCGATGGCTTTGAGCGCGCCGGGGACACCATTGTCGGGAGTGATGTGTGGATCGGCGCCGAAGCGATGATTCTGCCGGGCGTCACAATCGGTCATGGTGCCGTGATCGGCAGTCGCGCGGTGGTCACAAAGGATGTCGAGGCGTACGCCATTGTGGGGGGTAATCCGGCGCGGCACATCAGGAAGCGCTTCTCGGATGAACAGATTGCGATGCTCCTAGAATTGGCGTGGTGGGATTGGCCCCTCGAGCGCATCCGCGCTGCAATGCCGATGCTGTGCGCCGGTGATATTGACGGCCTACACCATTACTGGCGGAGAGGCGCAGCGGGCGAGGATTGAAAGACGGCTAGATGCCCGATGCAATGCCGTCGGGCTCATTTGCAGTGATTGGGAGAGGAGGCCACATGGAAGAGAGGTGCGTACCGGTTCACGACCGGACGCTTTGGAGCGCCGCCTGTGGCGAAGACCAAGCCGGTACGGTGCTGTTGATCGCGGGCGCCAACGCCTCGGGCTATATGTGGCCGGATGCCTTTGTGGACGGTCTGGTTGAACGTGGCCTGCGGGTCATCCGCTACGATCATCGCGACACGGGGCGGTCGACCTGCCAAGCCTTCGAAGCGTCGCCCTACACGCTGGAGGATTTGGCAAGCGATGCCATCGGCATACTCGACGCTTGGGCCGTGGCGCGTGCGCATGTTGTTGGCCTTTCGGTGGGCGCAACGCTGGGTCAGGTCATGGCCCTTGACCATCCGGATCGCCTGCACAGCCTGGTGCTGATGTGCGGCGCAGCCTTGGATGTCGACTTCGTCGGGAACATCGTGCGCGCCCTTTCCGGGGAGCAAGCGCAGGATGGATTGCCGCTGCCCGACAAGGCCGTGCTGGAAGCGCTTGCCGATCGCGCGACGCCCTCAGCCAGTCTGGAAGAGGAGCTGGATCGACGCGTGAAGGAATGGCGTTTGCTCGCGGGTGAGGGTGGCGCCTTCGACGCTGCTGACTTCCGTTCGCGCGAGGCGCGTTGCATCGCGCATGCCGGCACTTGGGTGCAACCTGGCAACCATGCGATGGCCACCCCGGTGCCCTTGGCGCGCGGGGAGGCGCTCCGCTTGGCGCGCGTCCCGACCTTGGTCATCCAGGGCATGCTGGATCCGCTCAACCCGCCGCCACACGGACGACACCTCGCGGAGCGGATGGGGAATGCGCGCCTGCTGGAAGTGGCGGAAATGGGGCACTGCTTGCCAGCAGCCCTTCTTCCGCGTCTGGTGGAGGAAGTGGCTGCGCATGTCGCGCGCAGTCAAGATCAGGATGGCGGCGCATAGCCCGCAAGAGAGGATTGCGGCGCGTTGGCGCCTCAGAAGCGACCTCGCAGAAGCAGGGTGATGCTCACGGGATAATGAAGTCGCTGACGGCTGCGGCCCAGATCGGTGGCATTCGAAGCCAGCTGTCCATGCACCCACCGCTGATCCGGAATGATTGCCTGATGCTCTGTCAGCAGGGGAACGTGTCATGAGGCCTATCGCGGATCTTGCCAGCCTGCTGGACCATTACACGCTGAGCTTGGGCAATGGCGCGCATGAAACAGCGATTGCAAACCTGCACATCATGCGTGCCGAAGCTGTCACCGAACCGTTGCATGCCGTCTTTACGCCATCCCTGTGCATTGTGGCGCAGGGAGCCAAACGGACGGTTGCGGGCGAACGCACCTTCGACTATGCGCCCGGCCAGTATCTGACGGTGTCCATCAGCGTGCCCGTCCGAGGGCAGATCATGGAAGCCGCACCCGAAGCGCCCTTCCTGTGTATGAAGCTGACGCTTGATCCGCTGGTGCTCAATGCGGTCGTCATTGAAGTGATGGTGCCGCCCCAGGAGGCTGAGCCGGAAATCGGGTTGCAGGTTTCGCCGGTCTCGCCCGAGATCATTGATGCGGCGGTGCGTCTGGTGGGCCTGCTGGGCCGGCCGGATCATGCCGGCGCGCTGGCCCCGCTTTACCAGCGGGAGTTGATGGTGCTTCTGCTATCAGGGCCGCAGGGCGCGCGGCTGCGGCAGATGGCGATGCCGGGCAGCCGTACTGCACAGATCGTGCGGGCCCTGCGCTGGATCACGGAGAATTTCCGTCAGCCGATCAGTGTCGAGGACGCCGCCGCGGAGGCGGGCATGAGCGCCTCGACCTTCTATCAGCATTTCAAGAACGTCACCTCGCAGAGCCCGCTCCAATTCCAGAAGCAGCTGCGCCTGCAGGAAGCGCGCAGCCTGCTGGTCAGCGGTGGCATGGATGCGGCCAGTGCCAGCTTTGCGGTCGGCTATTCCAGTCCGCAGCAATTCAGTCGCGAGTATGCACGCATGTTCGGCGCGCCACCCCAGCGCGACGCGGCCCGGCTGCGGTCACAAGTGAATGCGCCGACAGCGGCTGCCGCGGGGTGATGGATCCTCCACAAAGCCGGGGGATCGGGCAACACTGACGGAGTTTCCTGTTACCGCCCGCCATGGCTTTTCTTCCATTCTCCGGGTATGGCACCGCAGCCCTCGCGGTGCGGACTGGAAGAGGAGATTTGGCATGTCGAACGGTCTGAAAGACAAAGTTGTGGCCATCACAGGCGCCTCCAGCGGAATCGGTGAGGTCACGGCCCGTCACCTGGCAGAGAATGGCGCCCATGTGCTTGTGGGCGCGCGGCGGATAGACAGACTCCAAAAGCTGGTCAGTGCGTTGCAAGCCGCCGGGGTACGCGCGGAATATCAAGCGCTGGATGTGACGGACCGCGCCAGCGTGACCAGCTTTGTCGATTTCGCGGTGGAACGGTTCGGGCGACTGGATGCGCTGGTCAATAACGCCGGAGTGATGCCGCTGTCGCCGCTGGCCGCGCTCAAGCTGGATGAATGGGACCGGATGATCGATGTGAACATCAAGGGCGTGTTGAATGGCATCGCAGCGGCTCTGCCGGTGTTCGAAGATCAGGGCTGTGGCCATGTCGTCAACACATCCTCGATTGCGGCCTACTACGTGATGCCGGCTGGGGCCATCTACTGCGCCACAAAGAAGGCCGTGAATGCGATTACGGAAGGGCTCCGTCTGGAGGCCCCGCATATCCGCACGACGATCGTCTCGCCGGGAGTCACCGAGTCGGAGCTGGCCGACACGGTGACACATGCTGAGACGGCGGCGCTGGTGGCGGCTTTCCGCACGGAGCCAATGCCGGCCGATGCGATCGCGCGGGCGGTTGGCTTCGCGATCGCGCAGCCACAGAGTGTGGATGTCAGCGAGATCATCGTTCGCCCCACCGGCAAATAGGCCGCGATTCGAGGCCGGCGGCCTCGCGCCTGTCAGCCCGGTCGGTTGCGGCCGTCTTCTAAAACGCCCTGAATCGAGGCGTGATGGGATGCAATGGAGAAAGTGCAAGTGAGTAAGAACCTGATTTATGTGCTTTTGGCCGTGAAAGCCTTGATGCTGGTCTGGGGCATCCTCGGATTGATTGAATACTTTGTTCCTGCCGCAGGCTTGGGGTTACAGGATGAAAATTTCCCGGCAGGCGTGCAGTTCCTTCACTGGTTGTTAATTACATTGACCGGCACGGTGTTTGTTGTTGGCTATACGACGGGTTGGACATATACACCGTTCGCGACAATCACCATGTATGCGACATTGGCAACGATTTGCTTTGTTGAGACGGTCGACTTCAACGCTTTTGGCGGTGGCGATCGCCGATTCTTCATTATGGCGTTGGAGTACGTGCTCTACATCGTTCTTTCCACGTACCTGCTTCGCTCGGAGCACGTCAGGATGCGGTTTCAAGCCACCATCGGATAGGCCATCCGATCGATTGGACACGTCGCCAGAAAGGGAACACGCGCGACTGCGCCTCAGAAGCGGTATCCCGCGAGCAGGGTGATGTTCAAGGGATCAAAGCGCAGCCGCGTCCGACTGCGCGCGAGTTCGGTACCGTCGGAGGCGTACAGGTTGACTTCGGCGTCGGTTTCCAGCGCGATGAAGGTCAGCCCGCCGGACAGGCTCCAGTGGTCGCTGAATCGCCAGCGCACGCCGGCGGCGAGGGCGGGTGCGAGGGTGGGTTCAAGGCGTGCATCGATGGTGGTCGGCCCGGGAATACCTGCCGCGAAGGCGAGTGGTGTACCGAAGCGGCGATTGGCCTCTGCCTTCAGATCGCCGTTCAGTGACACTTCGGTGAAGAAGGCATAGGTCACGCCAAGACCGAGATAGGGGCGCAAGACCGCTTCCGGTGCGCCAAAGTGGCGCGTCACCAGGAACACCGGCACCCATTGCCGGGCACGGCCTGTGGGATTGAAGCGTGGTTCGCCCAGGTCAATCTGTGCGGCGAGGCCGAGCGGGCCCGTGGTGCGCACGGTGCCGCTGCCCTCGACGCTTCCTTTGGGCGGATAGCCAAGTATTAGCCGCAGCGCCCAGACATCCGTCAGAAAATATTGGCCGACCAGGGCCAGGCTATCGATAGAGTCCGCATCGAGGCGCACGCCCTCACTGGCAAAACGCGATTCCACGCCGAGCAAGGGAAAGAGCGGATTGGCGCGCAACGCGTTCCGAGGCGGGCCATTGGATTCGTGCGGCATGCTGTGCAGCCATCCGGCTTCCAGGACGATATCGCCGGCGCGTTGCGCAGCGACAGGGAAGGCCAACAGGGTGGCAACGAGCGCAATGAGTGGCAGGAAAGGCAAAGGGTGACGGTATTTGCGATCAGATGCGCAGGCTACACGCAGGCGTCTGGCCGCGCTGGCATGGGTGATTCGGGCCACACACCGGCTTGTCGGCGCCGCTCGGGGTACGCTAGACAACGCCAACCCCGCGCGCGCTTCATGTGCGCGCATTCAATGAGCAATGAGGAGTGCAATCGATGTCGAATGAGGGATATCACGAGCCCCTCGAGGAACTGTCAGACGAGACGCGCGACATGCATCGCGCCATCACCTCGCTGATGGAGGAGCTGGAGGCGGTCGACTGGTACAACCAGCGGGTTGACGCCTGCAAGGATCCGGAACTCAAGAAGATCCTGGCCCACAATCGGGACGAGGAAAAGGAGCATGCAGCCATGGTGTTGGAGTGGATCCGTCGACGTGACGCAACATTGAATGACGAACTCAAGGACTACCTTTTCACCGAAGGCCCCATCGGGCACCACCACGGCGATTAGCAATAGGGCTGAGCCCATGCGCTATGGCGCAGCCGCGTAACTTGAATCCGCCGGGTTTCAGCAGCGGCTGCGCCGAACAGATCGTCAGAGTCCGCGGCAGAGAGCAAGTCGACACACAGGGCGGGTGGCCCCGCACGGTTGAACGCCTCATTCAGGAGTGCCCTGATGCGCCATTCCTACACCGAACGAATTGGTCCCTATGTAACAGATGCCCTGCGGGAGGCATCCAATGCGCGCTCCCGGGGACAGCCTGAGACCGAGTTTCGGTATCTGGAGAGGGCGCATGTGTTGGGGCAGTCTTCGACCTACTGGCATACGCGCGTGCATTGGGCCATGGGTCGTTGGGCATTCAGGAACCGCGCGCCGGGGGAATTCTTCGGGCAGCTCCTGCGGATTGCGGGTGCGGCGACCAAGACACCCTTTGGGCTCGTTCCTGAGGGGAATACGGGTGGCAGCAACGTCAGCCCTTTCAGGCGCATGCCCATTGCGGCCGACCTGCGCCACATCATCGAGACGGCGCGGTCCGCTGACTGACCGCAGCTATCGCCCCGTCTGAGACCGGGCCATGCGCCTGCGGCCCGGCCGGCTTCAGCGCCTTACGTCCTCAAGCAATTCGGGGCTGACCTCGTCAGCGCCGTAGACCACGGTGAACTCGCCGGCGGCCTCGATCACGGCGATCTTTACGTCATCGATCCTGGCGACATTGGCCTCGCGCAGTTTTGCCCACAGGTCGAAGCGCGTCATTCCACCGATGCGGAGATTGTCATCGAGGACCTTGCCGTCCTCCATGACCAGCAAGGGCAGGTTGTCGACCACGCGCTCCAGCTTGCGAAAGCGCTGCCGCAGCGGCGCGACGATCATTTGCCAGGAGAACAGCGCCGCAACCGCCAGTATCGGGACCCAGACCGGCTGATCCGGCGCGGTCACGGCTGATGCCAACACCGAGCCCAGCGCCACCGCCACCGGGAAATCAAATCCCGACATCTGCGAGAAAGAGCGCAGACCAAATAGTCGCGACGCCAGGATGATGGCGAACATCATGAGAAAGGTGCGCCCGATGAGGTCGATCAACAAGGGCAATTCGAGATTGCTCATGGTGGCTATCCTTTGGAAAGAGGCGGGTTGCGGCGTTGTGAAGCCATCGGCCTCCAGGTGTCTGGGCAGTCGAGGCGACAGCCCACCCGAGGCGTGGAAAGTCTGGGCCGCGTCGGCTTTCCTTACGCTGAGCCGCGGTACGTTGCGCGCATTGGACGCCGCATGATGGGCCGATGCGCCGCTCCGGTTTCTGCCCTGTAATGGCGTGTTGGTGCGTGGGGCGAATCAGCCATCATCGGCATTGCCGCCGCGTCCCTTCGGGATGACGAGGGTCTTTAACGCATCGCGCAGCGCTTCCACCCCATGGATGTCTTGCGACCAGTCGCGTAGCGCATCGACATTCGCCGCGATGCGAAACACCGCATGCACGAACTCCAGCGCGACCCGGATGAAAACCAGACCGGCAATGAAGTAGATCGGGGTCACCAGAAAGAGCTCGATCAGCCCCTGCCACAGGCTCATGGCAAAGGCGCTGACGGTGCGGCTCAGGAGAATGGCCGCCAGCCCGGAGACGAGCACGACATAGGCCGCGGGGAGCATGCGCACCGACACCACGGTCCTGAAGCGTAGATCCATGAGGGCTGCCCCCAGCCCACCAAGCAATGAGGAAACGGTGGAGGGTTCGGTCTGTTGGTGTGGGTCAGTCATGACAACTCCTTCTTGGAATGCCCATGGCGACAAATGGGGGGCAGCAAGCTGCTGCACCACGAGCGTCCCAACCGTAGCCCAAACGTACGCCTTCACGCAGACGATTTCCGGCGGCATGCGGTGTCTGGCAGTGCCTTCCCCGCCGCCGCTATTGCGATGAGGGGTCTTGAATGCGCCATTCCACCGGTGCCGCAACCAGTTGGCGGAGCTGGTCTCGCACGGCCTGCAGGGTGCGTGTGCTGGGGCGCTGAACTGGCCCCTGCAGCGGGATAAGAATGCGGAACGTGTCGCGCTCGCCTTCGCCGATAAGGGCGACGCCAGCCTCAAGGATCGTCTCAGCAATCCAATCGAAGGGCGCACTTGCCAGCGTCTCGCCGAAGTCGAGCTGCGAGATCGTGGCATCGATCTCACCGCGTGCCGTGCGCTCACGCACGCGCAGCGTGATATCCGCGTGCAGGGTGCCTTGGCGGATATCGATTCCGGTGGTTGCTTCGATAGCGCGCTGGTATTGGCGCAGCGAGACGGCTGACAGCCGTAGTCTCAGCCGAGCATCGTGCGCAGGCATAGCCGTCGCAGATTGGGCGAAGACCTGCACCGAACCAGTGTCAGGGAGTTCGCCTTTGAATGTGGCACCGATCCCTGCATCGTCATCGGCGCGTTGGATCCGCCCGTGCAAGGAGGCGAGGCGCATCGTCTCCGATTGCTGTGCATCAATCGCCGTGAATAGGCGCATCGAGCCGTTCTCGACTCGAAGTGCCTGGATGGGGAGCGGCACGAGGTCCTGGACCAGCTGCACCCAATCCTGGCCGAAGCCAAACTGCAACAGACGGCCCTCGGCGTCGGCAATCAGCGTCGCGACCGGGCTGAGCGCCCGAAGCTCGGCGCGGATTGGCGTATCCAGCGACAAAAGACCGGTGACCGACAGGTCAATGTCGGGCGCGTCGATCAAGGGTGGCAGTGCTGCCGGAGCATCATTTGCCTGAACGCGGAGCCCGTACAACCGTACCTTGCCGCGCCACCACTGCATGCTGACCTTGTCGAAGGCGCCGTGATGCTCGGGCATCTGGTCAAGTCGCG
>JALEHA010000077.1 GCA_022763315.1 Algiphilus sp. | reverse complement strand
GGCTTTGCCGCCCAGGAGGCGATCATCGACGATGACGGTGTCGTCCGCGGCATCGTGACCAACGACCTGGGTGTCGCCCGTGACGGCAGTCACAAGGACGATTACTACCCGGGCATGGAACTGCGCGCCAAGTACACCCTGTTCGCGGAAGGCTGCCGGGGGCATATCGGCAAGCGGCTGATCAGCCGCTACGAGCTGGACAAGGACCGCGACCCGCAGCACTACGGCATCGGCCTCAAGGAACTGTGGGAGATTCCCGCCGACAAGCACGAGCCCGGGCTGGTGGTGCACGGGGCCGGCTGGCCGCTCAACGACGACAACCCCGGCGGCTGGTTCCTCTATCACCTTGAGGACAACATGGTGTCGGTCGGCCTGATCGTCGACCTGTCCTACGAGAATCCCTATCTGTCGCCCTTCGACGAGTTCCAGCGGCTGAAGCACCATCCGGTGCTCGCCAAGCATCTCGAGGGCGGCAAGCGCGTCTCCTATGGCGCGCGCGCCATCACCAAAGGCGGCCTCAATGCGCTGCCCAAGATGGTCTTCCCCGGCGGCATGCTGATCGGCTGCGATGCCGGCACACTGAATTTCGCCAAGATCAAGGGCAGCCATACCGCGATGAAGTGCGGCATGATCGCGGCCGAGGTCTGTGGCGACGCCATCATGGACGGCGCTGAAGGCGGCGACACGCTCGAGCGCTTCACAACGGCCTTCGAAGACAGCTGGCTCTTTGCCGAGTTGAAGCAGAGCCGCAATTTCGGCCCCGCCATCCACAAGATGGGGGCCTTCTTCGGCGGGGCCTTCAATTTCATCGAGCAGTCCATCTTCCGTGGCCATGTGCCGTGGACCCTGCACGACCGTCAGCCTGATCATGCCGCGCTCAAGCCGGCTTCCGAGGCGACGCGCATCGAGTATCCGAAGCCGGACGGCAAGCTCTCCTTCGACAAGTTGTCCTCGGTCTTCCTGTCGAGCACCAACCACGAAGAAGACCAACCGGTGCATCTGGTGCTCAGCGACACGCGCATTCCCATCGAGCACAATCTGCCGACCTACGCCGAGCCCGCCCAACGCTACTGCCCGGCCGGGGTCTACGAAGTGGTCGACGACGGCAGCGGGGGGCAGCGATTCCAGATCAACGCCCAGAACTGCGTGCACTGCAAGACCTGTGACATCAAGGATCCCTCGCAGAACATCACCTGGGTTGCACCCGCGGGCGGGGGCGGGCCCAACTACGGCGCCATGTAATCCCTACGCGCCCTGTGGTGACGCATTAAAAAGACTTTGAATCAAGCAGATAAGAGAGGTTTTTCATGAAGGCTCTGGTAAGCGTCAAGCGCGTTGTCGACTACAACGTGCGCATTCAGGTGAAGGGCGACGGCTCGGGCGTCGTCACCGATGGCGTCAAGCACTCGATGAACCCCTTTGACGAGATCGCGATGGAAGAAGCGGTCCGTCTGAGGGAGAAGGGGATCGTGAGCGAGATCGTGGCGGTCACCATCGGTGGCGCCAAGTCCGAGGAAACGCTGCGTACTGCGCTCGCCTTCGGCGCCGATCGCGCCATTCACGTCAAGACCGAGGAAGCGGTCGAGCCGCTGACGGCGGCGCGCACCCTCAAGGCCGTGTTTGAGAAGGAATCGCCGGAACTCTTCCTGATGGGCAAGCAGGCCATCGACGACGACGCCAACCAGACCGGCCAGATGACCGCCGCGCTGCTCGGGCTGCCGCAGGCCACCTTTGCCTCCAAGGTCGAGATTGCCGACGGCAAGGCGACGGTGACGCGCGAAATCGACGCCGGCCTGGAGACGCTGGAAGTGGACCTGCCAGCGGTGATCACCACCGACCTGCGCCTCAACGAGCCGCGCTATCTCAAGCTGCCGGACATCATGAAGGCCAAGAAGAAGCCGGTGGACGCCACCAGTCTGGACGAGCTGGGCGTGGAGCCCGCGGCCGCCATCAAGGTCACCAAGACCGCACCGCCGCCCGAGCGCAGCAAGGGCGAGATGGTCAAGGATGTCGACGAGCTGGTCGAGAAGCTCAAGTCCAAGGGCCTGGTCTGACGCCAGGCATGTGTGCGCCGCGCGGACGGAACGCACGATGTGACTTCCGCGCACGCCCCTCCATTCGAGATTTCGGGAAATAGCATGAGCAAGATTCTTCTTATCGCAGAGCACGCCGACGGTCAGCTCAACGCCGGTGTGGCCAAGGCCATGGACTGCGCCCAGCAGATCGGCGGTGACGTCGATGTCGCCATCCTGGCGGAGTCCGGCCAGTCCGTCGCCGAGCAGGCCGCCAAGCTGGCCGGTGTCACGCGGGTCCTGGTGGTCGACAACGCCGCCAATGCGCATCCGATGGCCGCCACCCTGGCGCCGCAGATCGTGGCGCTGGCCCAGCAGGGCGGCTACAGTCACGTCATTTCCACCAACAGCACGCAGGGCAAGGATCTGATGCCGCGCGTGGCAGCGCTGCTGGGCGTGCCGCAGGTGACCGACATCATGGCGGTGCACGGCCCCAACAGCTTTGATCGGCCGATCTATGCCGGCAACGCCATCATCACCGTGGAAGCCCCGGCCGAGCCGCTGATCTGCGGCACCGTGCGTCTGGCCTCCTTCCAGCCGGTCGCCAGCGACAACAGCGCGCCGGTCGAAGCGGCCAGCGTCGATGCCGAGATCCCGAGCCACACGCGCTTCCAGGGCGTGGAAATCCACAAGTCGGATCGTCCGGACCTGCAGTCGGCACCGCGCGTGGTGTCCGGTGGCCGTGCCCTGGGCTCCTCCGAGAACTTCGAGATCATCTACAAGCTGGCCGACAAGATCGGCGCGGCCGTGGGCGCCTCGCGCGCCGCGGTGGATTCCGGCTACGTGCCGAATGACATGCAGGTCGGTCAGACCGGCAAGATCATTGCGCCCGAGCTGTACATCTGTGCTGGCATTTCCGGCGCGATCCAGCATCTCGCCGGCATCAAGGACGCGCGCACCATCGTCGCCATCAACAAGGACGAGGAAGCGCCGATCTTTGAAGTCGCCGACTATGGCTTGGTCGGCGATCTCTTCGAGGTCGTGCCGGAGCTGGCCGAAAAGCTCTGATCGCGACTGCATTCGCAGTATCGCGATCTCACGCCCCGGCCCGTCGCCGGGGCGTTTTTGGTTCAAGGAGTCAGTACGATGGGTTACCGCTCGGTGCTCGCACCGCATCTATTCGACGGCCAGGTGGTGGTCATTACCGGGGGCGGCAGCGGCATAGGTCGCTGTACGGCGCATGAAATCGCCAGTCTGGGCGGCCACGTGGTCATCACCGGGCGCAAGCAGGAGAAGTTGGATGCCACCGCCGCGGAGATCCGCGAGGACGGCGGCGCGGTCAGCACGCTGGCCTTCGACATCCGCGACGAGGAGGCCGTGACCGCCGCCGTCCGGGAGGTGCTGGAGGCGCACGGCCGCATCGATGGACTGGTCAACAACGCCGGCGGTCAATATCCAACGCCGCTGGAATTGATCAAGAAGAAGGGCTGGGAGGCGGTGGTGGCCAACAACCTCACCGGCGGCTTTCTCATGGCGCGCGAATGCTACGTGCAAACCATGAAGGCCAACGGCGGCGCCATCGTCAACATGATTGCCGACATGTGGAATGGCATGCCCGGCATGGGGCATTCCGGCGCGGCCCGTGCCGGCATGCTCAATTTCACCGAGACCGCCGCCACCGAGTGGGGCGTTGCGGGCGTGCGCGTCAACGCGGTGGCGCCGGGCTATATCGCCTCGAGCGGCATGGACCACTACGATCCCACCTTCGCCAAGGAAGTGATTCCCCGCTTGAGCAAGCTGGCACCGTTGCAGCGCATGGGCGAGGAGGCCGAGGTATCGAGCGCGATCTGCTGGCTGCTCTCCGAAGGCGCTGCCTTTGTCACCGGCACCTGCATCAAGATCGACGGCGGCAGCTCGCTGGGCGCCAAGGCCTTCCCGCTGCAGGAACACGATCGCTCCAAGCCCTATATGGGCTTTCACCGCGCACGACGGCCCAAGGCCATCGACTGATGCTGCAGCGGTGCGCGCGGCGGTCGCCGGCGGCCGTCGCGCGCGCTAGCCTCTGGGTGGACGGTTGCTTGCCCGGAGGCATGGGCGACAGCCACGGTGGAGGCAGCCATGCGAAGAACCGCGCGGGGTTTGACGCTGATCGAATTGCTGATCGTCATCGCCATCGTGGGCGTATTGGCGAGCCTGGCTTTGCCTGCCTATCGCGATAGCGTTACCCGCGCAAAGGTGAGCGAAGGCCTTGCGCTGCTGGCACCGGTCAAGGCGGCGGTCGTGGAGTATCACGCCGTCCATGGTCATCTGCCCACCTCGAGCAACTGGTTGGCGCTGCTGCGCGAGCTGGGATTGCCGGTCAGTACCGCGCACGGGGCAGGAGGCGGAAGCTATGTCGAGCGTATCTGGTGGAATCGTGCGTCCGGTCAGATTCGTGTGCGCTACGCCGTGTCGCCCATCGCCGGTCGAGTGCTGGCATTGACCGCAGAGCCTGATGCTTCGGGGTTCCAATGGCGTTGCGCGCCGCTGCCTGGAGCAGACGGGGTGCCCATGGTCTATCTCCCGGCGTCGTGTCGTAGGTGAAGGCGCAGCAGCGGATGCGCGCGCACGGCCAACAGCTTATTGCTACCTTGCGCGAATTCCCGGTCTCGTTCCGAACCATGCATCGAACCCTCGCGCTGAGCCTCCTCTGCTTGCTTTCCTTTCCCGGATTCGCTTCGGTCATCGCTGTGCATCTCGGACCGCAGGGCGCGGAAGTGACCCGAGAAATCACTGTAGCGCCGGGCGAAGTGATGGTCGAAGAACTACCCGCGGCGCTGGATATCGCGCAGTTGCGCGTGACGCCCGCTGCTGGCATCCAGCTACGCAGTATGGCCATGCGCGCGCGCTTGGAGGAAGCGGCCGAGGATGATCAGCGGCGCGAGCTGCAGGCCGCTTTGCACGCGGTAGAGGATCGCCTGGCACTCCTCGAGCGCGAAGCCGAGGACCGGGCGCTGACGCGAAGCCTGCTGGGGCGCGTCGGTAGCGGCGAACAAGGGGTTGCGGACGTCAAGACCACGGTGACGCAGGTGCGGGACGCCCTCTACCGGATCGCCCAGGAAGAACGCGAGGCGCGCGCCGCGCGTCGCAGCGCGGAGGAGGAGCGTGCGCGTCTGCAGCTTGCCATCAAGCGCTTGGGGCAGGGCGCTTCGCATCTTCAGACGCTGGTACTCGATGTGGCCGAGGGCGCGGGCCTGCTCCGCCTTCGGTACCCCGTTGATCAAGCGCATTTCGAAGTGCACTACCGCCTGCAATTGGACAGCGCTTCGCAACGCGTCCGGCTCGAACCGCGCTTGCTGGTTCGCCAGAACACGGGAACCGACTGGCGCAATGTGCGATTGACGGCGTCAAGCACCCGACCCAGTTATCGCCTGCAGGTCACGGATCCGCGAGTACCGGTGCTGCGGCCGCGTCCTGAAGCGCCTGCGGCCGCTCTGAGGATGCGATCCGAGGCCATGGCCAAGATGGCGGATGCGGCGGATGCGGCGGATGCGGCGGGTGCGGCGCAGGGCGGCGCTTTACCGGCTGCCGACGTTCAGGCGCAGCGCTACGATATTCGGCTCGACGTCCCCGGCCGGGTGGATGTGCCATCGGATAACCAGCAGCGCCCCTTCATGCTGCCGGCGGTGGCGCTCGACGCGGACGTCCATGCGCGCATCGTGCCGCAGCAGGAGGCTGCGGCCTATGTCGTCGCGGAATGGACCATGCCGGCAGAGCAGGCGCTCATCGCCGGGCCCGCCGAAGTGCTGCGCGATGCCGTCATCATCGGGCGCAGCCGTCTGCCCCAGCTATTGCCGGGACAGTCGCATCGCCAGGGTTTTGGCATCGACCCGGCCCTGGAAGTCGACATCGAACGGACGCCGCTGCAGCGCGACGAAAGCTTCTTCGGCGGGACTCAGCGTTGGGTGCGGGCCCAGACCGTCCGGGTACGCAGTGCGCACGGCGAGACCGTGCCCCTGCGCATGATCGACAGCGTTCCCGTCGCGGGAGATTCGGCCATTCGCGTCGAGCTGTCCGGTGATCCCCCCAGCGAACGCAATATCGAGGACCGTGAAGGCGTCCACCGCTGGGATCATTCGTTAGTGGGCGGCGCGACCCATCGCTGGCATACGCAGGTGACGATTTCGGCGCCGGCCGACATGAAGCTCGATCTGTAGTCGCAGGGTACCTTTTGCTTGTTCCATCCCGCGGCGGTGGGGTGGTCGCCGGTATCATGGGGGCATGGAAACCATCCGCATTTCCGGGCGCGGCGGCCTCGCCCTCGAAGCCGATATCGCCGGCCCTGAGGCCGGCGCCGCCGTGGTCCTGCTGCACGGCGGCGGACAGACCCGGCACGCCTGGTCACGCGCCTTCCACGCCCTGGCCGCGGCGGGCTATCGCGTGCTGTCCTACGACGCGCGCGGCCATGGCGGAAGCGCCTGGGACCCGGAGGGCGACTACAGTACTGATGCACTGGTGGCCGACCTCTGCGCCATTCAGGCCCATCTGGCCGCACCCGTGGCGCTGGTCGGCGCCTCCATGGGCGGGATCACCTCACTGACCGCCATTGGCGAGGGGGCGCTGCCGGATGCCGCCGCCCTGGTGCTGGTCGACGTGGCGCCGCATATCCGGCGCGAAGGGGTGGCGCGCATCCGCGCCTTCATGACCGCCCGCCCGGAAGGTTTCGCCAACCTCGACGAGGTGGCCGACGCGGTGGCGGCCTACAACCCGGAGCGACCGCGGCCACGCGACCCCAGTGGCCTGATGAAGAATCTGCGTACCGGGGATGATGGTCGACTGTACTGGCACTGGGACCCGCGCATCATCAGCGACCGCTTTGACGAGCACGCCGCCTATCTCGATACCTTCGAGACGCGGATGACCGCCGCGGCCCGTGCGGTCGGCGTGCCTACCATGCTGGTGCGCGGCACGCAGAGTGATGTAGTCAGCGCGGAGGGCGCGGAGCGCCTTCAGGCGCTGATCTCGGATGCACGTATCGAGGATGTCGGCGGCGCCGGACACATGGTCGCCGGCGACCGCAACGATGCCTTCAACGCGGTGGTGATGGATTTTCTGGCCGCGGTGTACGCCGAATCGGGAAGCGCCTAGGACGCTGCAAGTGCTTCGGCACAGGCGTGCGCCGAAGCCCAGGCCCACTGGAAGTTGTAGCCCCCCAGGTGGCCGGTGACATCCACCACTTCGCCGATGAAATACAGGCCGGGAACCCGCTTCGATTCCATCGTGGCCGAGGAAAGCGCCGCGGTATCCACGCCGCCAAGCGTGACCTCGGCCGTGCGGTAGCCCTCGGTGCCGCTGGGCGCAATTGGCCAGGCGTGGATGGCCTCGGCAATGGAACGCAGCCGGCGCTGCGGCAGGCTGCCCACCGTGCCTTCGGCGTCAAAGACTGTGCAGAAGCGCTGCGCGAAGCGACGCGGAAGGCGTTCGGCGAGAATCGTGGCCAGTTCGGTGCGGCCGCGCGCGCGACGCGCCTTGTCCAGCCACGCCTGCGCATCGGCACCGGGCAGCAGGTCGATCGCCAAGGCGTCGCCCGGTTGCCAGTACGAGGAAATCTGTAGCACGGCCGGTCCGCTGAGGCCACGGTGGGTGATGAGCATCGGAGCCTCGAAACTGGCGCCCTGCGCCTCCGCGCGCACCGGCAGGGCGACACCGGCCAGTGGCTGCCAGTCTTCCAGCGGGCGGCCGCTGAGTGTCAACGGCACCAGTGCGGCGCGGGTGGGACGTACGGCATGCCCGAAATCGCCTGCCAGGGTATAGCCGAAGCCGCTGGCGCCCATCTTGGGGATGGACAGGCCGCCCGTCGCCACCACCAGGGCGGGGGCCTGCACGCGTCCTGCCACCGTACGTACTTCGAACAGGCCCTCGCGCTGGCGCACCGATTCCACCGCGCAGTGGGTGCGGATGCGGACATCGCCCTTGGCGCATTCGGCGAGCAGCATGGCAACGATCTGCTTGGCGCTGTCGTCGCAGAACAGCTGACCGCGTTCCTTCTCGTGGTAGGCAATCCCGTGGGCCTGAACCAGCGCGATGAAATCCTCCGGGCGGTAGCGCGCCAGCGCCGATTTGCAGAAGTGCGGGTTGGCCGACAGGAAATGTTCGGGACGGACGTCCAGATTCGTGAAATTGCAGCGCCCGCCGCCGGACATCAGGATCTTCTTGCCGACGCGGTTGGCGTGTTCGATGACCACCACCTGTTTGCCGCGCTGGCCCGCCTCCTGCGCGCACATCAGACCGGCCGCACCGCCTCCGATGATGATCACGTCGCAGGTGGCGGGTAGAGCGGTGTCGGAAAAGGACATGGCGGCGAACAGCGTCGTGGAGCGACAGGATTTGGCAAGGTACGGCAAGGCGCCGCTGGGGCGCGCAAGTATGAAGGAGGCGTGCCGCGCAGGCGCGATACCGCATGGCAGTGCCCAAGAGTCCGACACCGACACGGGTTGCACCGGACCCGGAGGACCCGAGCCGCGCGCTGCCGGGCATCGCCATGCTGGCATTGGCGATCGTGGTGGGTGTGGCCGGCGCTTTTGGTGCTATCGCCTTCAAAGCGATTCTGGCCTTCACCTACAACCTGCTCTTTGTCGGCCGCTTCAGCCTGGACTTCGATCCCACGGCGGTACTGGCACCCAGCCCGTGGGGCGCTGGCGTCATCCTGGTTCCGGTACTCGGTGCGGTGTTGGTGACCTGGATCACCAACCGGGTGGCGCCGGAAGTCCGCGGAGGCGGCATCCCGGAGGTGATTAACGCCATCTATTACGAGCGCGGCCACATCCGCCCCGTCGTGGTCATCGCCAAGGCGGTGGCGACCGCAGTAACCCTGGGCAGTGGAGGCTCTGCCGGTCGGGAAGGCCCAATGGTGCAGATCGGCTCGGCCTTCGGCTCCATGATCGGGCGCGTGGTCGCCATCCCGGTGCGCCAGCGCATTACCCTGCTGGGCGCGGGCGCGGCGGCTGCCGTGGCCGCCACCTTCAACGCCCCCATCGGCGGCCTGGCCTTCGCGCTGGAACTGCTGCTGGTGTCGATCAGTGCGCGCACGGTCTCGCTGGTGGCGGTCTCCAGCGTCACGGCGACCTACATCGGGCGGCTGTACAGCGGCCAGGCTCCGGCCTTCGATGTCCCGCGCATCGCCCAGTTTGAAGGGCCGCTCACCAGCCTGTACGAGTTGCTGCTCTGCCTGCCCTTCGGCGTTGCCATTGGTCTTGCTTCCGCCTTCTTCATCCGTTCCCTGTACTGGACGGAGGACCGCTTTACGCAGCATTTCGGCAATCCCTACCTGCGGCACATGGTGGGCATGCTGGGGGTGGGGCTGCTGATCTATGCCTTTCTGCTGACCACGGGCCAGTATCACGTCGCCGGCATCGGCTACCCGACTGTGCTGGGCGTGCTTGGTGGCGCATTGACGGACCCGTTCTTCCTGTTGCTGCTGGCGGCTGCCAAGCTGCTCGCGACCTTGCTGACCTTGGGCTCTGGCGCTTCCGGCGGCGTGTTCTCGTCTTCGCTGTTTCTGGGGGCGACCCTGGGTGCGGCCTTCGGCCAGGTATGTCAGCTGCTGCCGGGATTCAGTGTCGATCCGGTACTGTTCGCGGTGGCGGGTATGGCCGGCATGGTGGCTGGCACCAGCGGGGCCGTGATTACCGCCATCGTGATGACCTTTGAGCAGACGCGCGACTACGGCGCCATCCTGCCCATCATCGCTACGGTCGCCTTGGCACACATGGTGCGCGTCCGTCTGGTGCCGCGCAGCATCTACACCCTCAACCTCGCCCGGCGCGGACACAGCGTGCCGGAGGGGCTTCAGGCCGCAGTATCCGCGTCACAGAATGCCCAGGCCATCATGTCGCGCGATTTTCAGTTGATCGACGCGGCGGAACTGGGCCAGTGGCAGGCGCAGTACCAGCCCGGGGAGGGCAAGGCGCATACCGTGATCTGCCGAGACGGTCTGGTGCTGGGCATGGCGCGTCCGGAGCTGCTCTATCTGCTGCGCGACGAGGCCCCGGATCGGGTCGTGAACACCAACTACTTCGCGGCGGAGCCGGCCACGGCCTGGGCCGTCATCATGCGCGGCTTGCGCTTCAAGGACACCGATATCGCACTGGTCTTCAATCCGCGTGGCTCGCGGCGTCCGGAGGATCTGGTTGGTGTCATCACCGCCCACGAGATCGCGCGCAGCGCCCGCGAGAATGCCGAGCTTCTCGACTGACGCAATCTTGGCCTGCTCCAATACCCACGGCGCAGTGGGCACTGAAAATCCTTTCGGCGTCTTTCCCCGTCAGTTTTGCCCGGGATCGCGTGCTGCGGAACGCTGCGTCGTGGCGTCGTCGTCCGATAGCGCGCCGCGCTGCTGGGCCAGTAGTTCGGCCAGTGCGCCGGTCATGGGTTTCAGGAAGAAGGATTCGCCCGGCATGGCATCCACCTGACAGCCGTGTTCGCGCAGGCTGTCGGCCACGACAGGCCCGACGGCTGCCACGGCAATGGCATGCAATCCGTCCTGCAAAGGGGATTCGCGGTCGCTGTCGCGTGCCACCCGGAACAGCCGCTGCACCTGCGCCATGCTGGTGAAGGCGATGGCGTCGACCTCCCGGCGGGCAATGCGGTCGATGAGTTCGATGACCTGCGCCTGTTCGATGGCGTCGGCGTAGACGTAGGGTGCCACCGTGTGGAGGGTGGCACCGGCAGCGGTCAGGAAGTCCTGCAGCGGTTGATTGACCTCGCTGCCATAGAGCTGCACCCCCATGATGCGGCCCTGGAGGTCCTCCCGTTGCAGCGTGCTGATCACCCCTTGCGTGGTGGGGCTGTCGGCGATGCAGTCAGCCTTCAGCCCGAGGGTGCGCAACACGCGGCCCGGCTTGGGGCCACGGGTGATGGTGCGCACGGCGGCAAGGCGCGCCAGAAAGGGCTCGCGCTGATGCGGAGCGTGCTGGTCGATACAGGCCAGCAGACGGCGCAGGCCTTCGCCCGTCAGCAGGATCAGATCGTCGCAGGGGCCTTGGCAGAACCACGCAATCCATTGCAGGACGGGGGCGGGGTCGGGCGCATCCTTGATGGCCACCAAGGGGCAGCGCAGCGCGCGAGCGCCACGACGTTCGAGCATGGCCACGAAGACGTCCAGTTCCCGGGTTTCGGGGACGGCAACGGTGTAGCCGGCGAGGTCAGGGCTGGACATGGGGACGGATCGTTCGGTAATGCGGAGGCGGCTGCATGACCGTCACCCTAGCGTGTTCGTTGTCAGCGGGCTTGGGGTTGCGTTTCCAATTGGGGTGGCGGGTAAGCGCCATTTCCAAAAAGCCTGTTGTAGTATCCGGCGCGGCGCGCCTGGCTGCGGCGACATTACGGAGATGGGGACATGGCAATGATCGAATCGCGCGTCAATGTCGACGGCGCGGAATACGCCCAGAACCGCGAGGAGATGCTCGCGCGCATCCAGGCCTGGCGCGACATCGAGGCCAAGGGCCGCAGCGAGGAAGCCTCCAAGCTTGAACGCTTCGAGAAGCGCGGACAGATTCTGCCGCGCGAGCGCGTGCACCTGTTGCTCGACCGTGGCAGCCCCTGGCTGGAGCTCTCGACCCTGTGCGGCTACATGCAGCACGACGACAAGGACGGCTCGCTGGCCGGAGGCAATCAGATCGCCGGCATCGGCTATGTCTCGGGCACCCGCTGCCTGGTGGTGGCCAGCAACTCGGCCATCAAGGGCGGCACCATGACGCCCTGGGGCGTGCAGAAGACGCTGCGGTTGCAGGAGATCGCGCTCGAACAGAAGCTCCCCGTGGTCTCTCTGATCGAATCCGGCGGCGCCAATCTGCTCTATCAGGCCGAGGTCTTCATCCCAGGTGGCAAGACCTTCGCCAATCAGTGCCGACTGTCGGCGGCCGGTATTCCGCAGGTCACGGTGGTGCACGGGTCGAGCACCGCAGGCGGCGCCTACATGCCGGGTCTTTCGGACTACGTGATCATGGTGCGCAAGCAGGCCAAGGTCTTTCTCGCCGGGCCGCCACTGCTGAAAGCTGCCACCGGCGAAATCGCCGAGGACGAGGATCTGGGCGGCGCGGAAATGCATTGCCAGGTCGCTGGCACCTCGGAGTTCATCGCCGAGAACGACGCCGACGGCATCCGACTGGCGCGCGAGGTGGTGTCCAGCTTGCAATGGAATGCCCAGCGGCCGCAGCTGGAGCTGCGCGAGGTGCGCGCACCGCGCTATGCGGTCGATGAACTCTGCGGAGTGGTGCCGGCGGACTACCGCAAGCCCTACGACCCGCGCGAGGTCATCGCACGCATCGCCGACGATTCGGAATTTCTCGACTTCAAGATCGAATACGACAGCCAGACCATCTGTGGCCGCGCCGTCATTCAGGGGCACCAGGTGGGCATCATCGCCAACAACGGGCCGATCACCACCAAGGGAGCGACCAAGGCGGGGCACTTCATCCAGCAGTGCTGCCACTCCAACATCCCCATCGTCTACCTGATGAACACCACCGGCTATATGGTCGGTTCGGAATCCGAGCAGGGCGGCATCGTCAAGCACGGCTCCAAGATGATCCAGGCCGTGGCCAATGCCACCGTGCCGCAGATCACCATTGTCATGGGTGGTAGCTTCGGCGCCGGCAACTACGGCATGTGCGGCCGCGGCTTCGGTCCGGATTTCATTTTCGCCTGGCCCAATTCGCGCACCTCGGTCATGGGCGGCGAGCAGGCCGCCGGCGTGATGGACATCATCACCCGCGAGAAGCTGGCCAAGCAGGGCAAGCCGCCGGGCGAGAAGGAAGAGCAGATGCTGGCGGCCTACCGCCAGAAGATCGTCGATCAATTCGAGGCCGAATCCGACGCTTTCGCCGCCAGCGCCCGTTTGTTCGACGACGGTCTCATCGATCCCCGCGACACGCGCAAGGTGCTCGGCATGTGCCTGTCGATCTGTCGCGAAGCCCGGCAGCGTACGGTGCACGGCAATACCTTCGGCGTCGCCCGCTTGTAAGGCCCGCCGATTCGGCTATGGTCTGCGCCTTTTTCAATGTCTGATGGAGTCCCTGTGAGCGAAGTCTCCCTGCCCGAATGCGAAACCCTGCAATGCAGCTTCGCGGACGGTGTCCTGCACGTGACCTTGAACCGCCCCGATGCGCGCAATGCAATGAATCGCGCCATGGTCGAGGAACTGGGCGCGATCTTCGACACCATCGCCATGCGCGAGGCGGTGCGCGTCGTCGTCCTGCGTGGTGCGGGCGGGCACTTCTGCGCCGGCGCGGATCTGAAGGAAGTGATGGCCGGCGGCACCCAGGCGCCGGCGCCGGGGCAGGATGATCCGATCAAGCAATTCTCCCGGGGCTTCGGCAGTCTGCTGCGCAAGGTCGCGCACGCCCCGCAGGTGGTGATCGCCGTCATTGAAGGCTCGGTGCTGGGTGGCGGCTTCGGGCTTGCCTGCGTCTCGGACATCGCGCTGGCGCACATCGACGCCCGCTTTGGCCTGCCCGAAACCACGCGCGGCCTGCCCCCGGCACAGATCGCGCCCTTCGTGGTCGAGCGTATCGGCCTGACCCAGGCGCGGCGGCTGTGCCTGACCGGCGCCCGCTTCGATGGCCGGCGCGCCGAGGCCCTGGGCCTGGTGCATGAAAGCTTTGCCGATGACTTCCAGCTCAATGACAAGCTCGACCGCATCCTGGAAGACATCCGCCAGTGCGCGCCGCAGGCCAATGCCATGACCAAGGACATCGTGCTCTCGGTCGGCCACATGGACATGGATCAGGTGCTCGACATGGCGGCCGAAAAATTCGCCCAGGCCGTGCGCGGGCCCGAGGCCAGCGAAGGCATTTCGGCCTTCCTGCAGAAGCGCACCGCAAAGTGGGCGAGCCGTAATTGATGTCCAGTGGACATCAATTAGGTGCGAGTGGGCAGCCATGGGTGGCCGCCCAGGGGCCTGTTATGGCGCGGCACGCCGCCACGGATGGCGACGTCAGCGTCCCATTTGCCGCAGATGCATGGACGCCTAACGAGCTAAAAGCGTCAGACAAATGGAGACCCGTGTGAATCGCTTCGACAAGGTACTGATTGCCAACCGCGGTGAGATCGCCGTACGCGTGATTCGGGGTGCCCGTCGCCTGGGCTACCGCACGGTGGCGGTCTACAGCGATGCCGACGCCGCCTCGCTGCATGTGCGCGAGGCCGATGAGGCGGTGCATATTGGTCCGGCACCGGCCAAGGACTCCTATCTGCGGGGCGATGCCGTCATCGACGCCGCGCAGCGGGTAGGGGCGCAGGCGATTCATCCGGGCTACGGATTTCTATCCGAGAACGCCGATTTTGCGCGCGCCGTGCAGGCCGCCGGACTGATCTGGATCGGACCGCCGGCGGATGCCATCCACGCCATGGGCAACAAGTCCGCCTCAAAGGAGCGGATGCTGGCCGCCGGTGTGCCTTGTGTACCGGGCTATCAGGGTGACGATCAGAGTACCGAGACGCTGGCCGCCGAGGCGGAGCACAATGGCCTGCCAGTGATGGTCAAGGCGGCCGCAGGCGGCGGTGGCCGCGGCATGCGGCTGGTGGAGGACCTTGCCGGCTTGCCGGCAGCCATCGATTCGGCGCGCTCCGAGGCGGAGAATGCCTTCGGTTCGGGTCAGCTGCTGATCGAGAAGGCCGTGGTCGACGCCCGCCACGTGGAGATTCAGGTCTTCGGCGACACGCACGGCGCCGTGGTGCATCTCGGCGAACGCGACTGCTCGGTGCAGCGGCGCAATCAGAAGGTGGTGGAAGAAGCGCCCTCGCCGGCAGTGGATCCGGCGCTGCGTCAGCGCATGGGCGAGGCTGCGGTGGCAGCCGCCCAGGCCGTGGGCTACGTCGGTGCCGGCACGGTGGAATTCCTGCTCGGGGCAGACGGCGCCTTCTACTTCCTGGAGATGAATACTCGTCTGCAGGTCGAGCATCCGGTCACCGAACTGGTCTATGACGTCGATCTGGTGGAGTGGCAGCTGCGCATCGCGCGCGGAGAGGCTTTGCCGCTGGATCAGGCGGCCATCGACGCTCGCCGCAACGGCCACGCCATCGAGGTGCGGTTGTGCGCCGAGGATCCTGCCGCCGGCTATGTCCCGCAGTCGGGCCCGGTACTGGCCTGGCGGGCGCCACAGGGTCCGGGCATCCGCAGCGATACCTACCTCGAAAGCGGTGCCTTCATCAGTTCCTATTACGATTCGATGCAGGCCAAGCTGATCGCCTGGGGTGCGGACCGCGAGACTGCCCGCATCCGGCTACTGCGTGCCCTGGAAGACACCTTCCTGGCAGGCGTGCGCTCCAATCGCGATTTTCTGCACGCCATCGTGGCGCATCCGGCCTTTGCCAGTGGCGATGCCACCACGGCCTTCATCGGCACCCATTTTCCACCCGAGGTCCTGGCCGATACGGCGCCGCAGCCGCGGCACGTCCTGCTCGCGGCCGTCGCCTTGTACATGGACGATGCGCTGCAGCTGGCTGCCGAGCAGGGGTTGAGCGAGGAATACCGCGGTTGGCACAGCTCGCATGAGGCGCCCGCGGCCTTTCACCTGCGCTGGGGTGAGAAGGATTTCGCCTTCAAGCTCTTCGTGGCGCACGGCAGCGTGTTCTCGGCCACCATCGATGAGGTCGCGCTCGAAGTGCGCGTGGAACACGCCAGCCCGGGCCGCTTCCGCTTTCACGGCGATGCCGTTTCTGGCCTGGTCGACTATGCACGCAGCGAGGACAGCCTCTGGCTCTCGGCCGAAGGTGCGACTTTCGGCTATCAGGACCGGACACTGGCAGCGGCCGAAGGCGCAGCCCCTGGTTCAGACGGCCGCATTGTTTCGCACAGCGACGGCAAGATCGCCGCCGTCCACGTGCGGGTGGGCGATAGCGTCGAAGCCGGTCAGACCATGGTGGTCCTGGAAGCCATGAAGATGGAATTCAACCTCACCACCCCGGTTCCCGGGACGGTGCAGAGCGTGGAGGTGGAAGCGGGCCAGCAGGTGCGTGCGCGCCAGTTGCTGGTGGCCCTGACGCCCAGCGACAGCGACAGCGACGCCGCTTAGGGTGCCGCGGGGGGCGGCGGGGGGGCGCGCCCCCCCCCCCCCCCCGCGACTCTGCCCTGAGGATGGCCTCAGGCGGCCTGCGCCTCGGCTGCGGCATCGCACATGACGCCAGCGAGCAGCCCATAAGCAGCCGCCCAGGCTGCCCGTGTGTCGTCGTCAAAGGCTTCACCCAGTCCCTGTTCCAGCGTCCAGAGCAGCGCTTCGCCGACCAGGGGATAGTGCGCGTCCTTGACCCCATAGCCGACATGCCGGCGGCCGAGGGCGCGCAGTGGTTCCATGATCTGCTGCGGCTCATGCAGGTGTTTTACGGCCAAGGCGAGGGTCTGCATCAGCATGGCGCCCTGGCGCTTGATGTCGCCGCTGAACAGGGGGCGTACTTCGGGATGCTGGGTGAACAGCCGGTCGTAGAACAGGCCCGCGGCCTGATCGGCGATGGGCGCAACCAGCGCAAAGCTTTCCTGCACGCGGCGAATCTGCTCAGGGGTCATGGTGTCTCCTGCGTTGTGGTGTCGTGCGAGGCTGGCGCAGATGCACCATCACGGGGCGCGACGCCTGTGTCGCCGGCGGCTGCGGCAGGACGAATGGTCACGCAGCGCACCCTGAGGGCGGGAAGCGCATACCATTGCGCCGCATGAGCGATCGCGTTGAATTCATTGCCACTGCCGCGCGCGGCCTGGGTCCGCTGCTTGCCGAGGAATTGCGGTCGCTGGGTGCAGAGGACGCCACCGAGTGCCGCGAGGGCGCGCGCTTCCAGGCCGACCTGCCTTTGCTCTATCGCTGCCTGCTGGGCAGCCGCATCGCCAGCCGCGTGGTGCTACCGCTGGTGCGCTTCGAGGAGCCCGACGGCGACGCCTGCTACGCCGCCGCCCAGGGGGTGGACTGGAACGCGCACTTCGGTCTGGAGCACGGTTTCATGGTGGAGGTGGCCGGGCATAGCCGCCTGATCGCCCACACCGGTTTCGCCGGCCTGAGGGTCAAGGACGCCATCGTCGATGTCTTTCGCGAACGCGAGGGCCAACGCCCCAGCGTGAACACGGAACGGCCGGATGTGCGCGTGCTGCTGCACCTGCAGGGACGCCGCGCCCTGTTGGCCATCGACGTCGGACACGGGCCGCTCCATCGTCGCGGCTATCGCGCCACCGGCGGCCGCGCACCGCTGCGCGAGAATCTCGCGGCCGCGCTGCTCTGGCGCGCCGGCTGGCCGGAGCGCGCCGCGCGGGGCGAGGCGCTGTTCGATCCCTTCTGTGGCAGCGGCACACTGGTCATCGAGGCGGCGCTGATGGCGACAAACACGGCCCCCGGCTTGTTGCGGCGAACGGCGCCGCCCGGCCGCTGGCGCGGCCACGATGCGCAATGCTGGCGCGCCGCGCATGCCGAAGCAGACGCCGCGGTCCAGCGCTGGGACGGCCCGCCGCTGCAGGGCAGCGATCTGGACCCCGAGGTTGTGGCCATTGCCGTGGCCAACGCGCGGCGCGCGGGCGTAGCGGCCATCACGCGCTTTGCGGCCGCCGATGCGCTCACAGTGACGCCACCCTCGGGGCCGGGGCTGCTGATCAGCAATCTGCCCTATGGCGAGCGTGTGGCCAGTCGTCAGGAGTTGGTCAAGCTCTACAGCCTTCTCGGAAATCGCCTGAAGCGACACTTCGGGGGGTGGCACGCGGCGCTGCTGGTCGGCGCCGACGGTGACGCCCAACGTCTCGGGCTGCGCGCCGAGCGCCGCCACGCCTTTCTCAATGGTCAGCTGGATTGCGAGCTCCTGCAGTTCCCCTTGCACGAACGCGGCAGTGAGGAAGAAGCACCGCCGGCGCCGGCACCGGACTTTGCCAACCGCCTGCGCAAGAATATGCGCCATCTGGAGCGTTGGGCGCGGCGCGGTGGTGTGGACAACTACCGCCTCTACGACGCCGATCTGCCCGAGTATCCGCTGCTGATCGACCGCTATCGGGCCGATGACGGTGCGGAACACCTGCATGTGCAGGAATTCGCCGCGCCCAAGACGGTGGAACCGGCGCGCGCCGAGGCGCGCTTGCGCGGGGCGCTGTCTGCCCTGGTGGAGGTGACCGGCGTCGAACCGGCGCATCTGCATTTCAAGCAGCGGCGCGCGCAGAAGGGCAGTACGCAATACGTCAAGACCGAATCCGAGGTCGATACCGCCTTCTGGGTGTCCGAGCACGGCTGCCGGTTGCGCGTGGACCTCGACCGCTATCTCGACAGCGGCCTGTTCCTGGATCATCGCCCGATCCGGCTGCAGTTGCAGGAAGAGTGCGCCGGCCGGCGATTCCTCAATCTGTTCTGCTACACGGCAGCCGCCAGCGTGCATGCCGCCGTTGGTGGCGCCCGGCAGACGGTGTCGGTGGATCTCTCCAATACCTATCTGGAATGGGCGCGCATGAATCTGAAGGCCAATGGATTCGATGCCGAGATCGGCGACGGACGCAGCCGCCGGCTGCCCTCGACCCATGCCTTGCTGCGTGGCGACTGCCTGCGCTGGTTGCGCAATGCGGTGGACGATCCACGGCTGCGTTTCGAGCGCATCTTTTGTGACCCGCCCACCTTTTCCAATTCCAAGCGCACGGAAGAGGATTTCGATGTGCAACGCGATCACGTCGAGCTCATCCAGAAGGCGGCGCAGCTGCTGGCGCCCGGCGGGGTGCTGTATTTCTCCTGCAATCGACGTCGTTTCCGCCTGCAGATGGATGAGCTGCAGGGATTGCGGGTACAGGAGCGCACCCGCCAGACCCTGGACGAGGATTTCCGCCGGCCACCCCCTGCGCATCAATGCTGGGCGATTACCCGGGAGGCATAGCTTTGGTCATCGACCCACTCAAGATCGTATTCGCCCTGTTGCAGCCGCTGGGTCTGACCTTGCTGCTCTGTCTGGGCGCCACCCTCTTCGCGCATTGGCTGCTACGCGCTCTGGCATTGACCGCCCTCTTGGTGACGGCGGTCATCAGCACCCCCTGGGCGGCGGATCGGCTCGCAGCATCACTCAATGATCGCTATCCGGATCAGCCGATCGCCGAGTACGGCCGCAGTCAGGCCATCGTGCTTCTGGGCGGAGGGGTGCGACCGGCGGCGGACGGCAGTCGTGGGACCGACGCCACAGCGGGGGTGGATCGCATTCTGCACGCGGCGGAGTTATGGAAGGCGGGCAAGGCACCGCGCATCATCGTCACCGGGGCCTATGGGACCTCGGGTTGGACAGAGGCCCATGCCATGCGGCATTGGCTGCAGGCGATGGGTGTGCCGCCCGAAGTCGTGGTGCTGGAGCCGGACGCACGCAATACCCGTCAACACCCAGCCAAGGTCCGGGCCTTGCTTGATGATGCACAAGCGCCCTTCCTGTTGGTGACCTCGGCGCTGCACATGCCGCGCGCCGTTGCCAATTTCCGGGCGGCCGGACTTCGGCCCATCGCCGCACCGGCTGACTTCGAGCTGCTGCGCTACGACAACGTACTGGATGTGCTGCCCGATACAAATGCGCTGCATCGGAGTACGCGCGTGCTCAAGGAGCACCTCGGCCTGCTGCATCAGAGGGTCTTCGGCGGTTAAGCCACGGTTTCTTACTCCACGACTTGCTTCGGATGCGTAACAGTGACAGCATTCGATGACAACGTAAGGAGGAGACACGCCATGATGCCGATTCGCCGCGACCTGAGTTTCGAGCTTCCCAGCGACAAGATGCTGTCCTGGCACCCGGCCGGCCAGCACATGGCGCATTTCTATAACACGCTATCGATCTTCTTCCCGGTCGGAGAGCGCTTCTTCATCGATTCCGTCCGTCATTATCGTGATCAAGGGATGGTCAAGGATGAACGCCTGTTGCAGGCGGTCCGCGCCTTTATCGGCCAGGAGGCCATGCACGGCCGCGAACACGAGGCCTACAACGCGGCCTATACGGAGGCCGGCGTGCCAGCGGACCGCATGGAGAAACTGGTCGACATCATCCTGCGCGGCGTGCAGCGCATTTTTCCGCGCAGCTACCAGCTCGGCGGAACAATTGCCTTGGAGCACTTCACGGCCACGCTGGCGCACGTGCTGCTCGATACGCCGGAAATGCTGGATGGGGCCGATGCGCACTTCGAGGCCATCTGGCGCTGGCATGCGCTGGAGGAAACCGAGCACAAGGCGGTGGCCTACGACGTTTTCCGTGAGGTCTACAAGGACAAGAAGCTGCGCGGCTACGCCAACCGGGTCGTGACCATGTTTCTGGCGACCGTGATCTTCTGGTCGCTGTGCTATCCCTTCTACATCTACAACGTGGCGCGTACCGGAGGTCTGTTCAAGCTCAAGGGCTGGTGGACGGCCGCGCGCTATCAATTCCTCAAGCCAGGGGCGCTGCGTCGCATGTTGCCGCTTTACCTGGACTACTTCCGCCCCGGTTTCCATCCCTGGGACCACGACAACCGCCACTTCCTGGAGGGCGTCGAGGCCCTGGCCGAACAGTACAACCGCAAGGCCGCCTGAGGGGGCGACCACCGTGCGTGGGGATCTGCGCTAGGGTAGGGCGCGTCGTCGATTGGCGCGCAGGAGAGAAGCCATGGGGGAGCCACAGTCATCATTGGAGCCGGCACTGCGTGCCGCGGTCAATGACGTACCGCCGGACAGCATTGCCCGTTTGCCGGCACAGGATCAGCAGCGATTGGCTGTTCTGCTGGCGGATTCGCGGCAACAGCAGCAGGCCCGTCTGCAGCAGGCATTGAAGTCGGCTTTGGGCCACTTGCCGCGTCTCCTGCGTGCGCCAGTTCGGCGTGCCTTGTTCCCGAAGGGCGACGTATGAGCCGCCTGGAACATGAGGCGGAAATCCTCAAGCTGGCCCGTTTCCTGGATGTAGACGCCGAGGCATTGGACATGCTGGGCGAGGTCCCGGCCGCCGATATCCGCGCGCTACGGGCGCAGGTCACACACTATTTCTTCGCCTCCGATCATCATTTCTTCAAGCGCCTTGTCACGGCGTCGCGTCTGCTTCCGGTGTCGTTGTTGGCGACGGTGGCGGGCAAGGTGCTGGGCCCGATGCTGTCGGCGCGTGTCGCCGGACAGATGGATGTCGACCGCGGCGTGGGCATCGCTCAGCGGCTGCCTACCGCTTTCCTCGCGGAACTGTGTCTGAGTCTGGACCCGGACCACACCCAGGATCTGATCCGCGCCATGCCGACGCAGCGCATCCGCGATGTGGCCTGCGCGCTGGCCGAACAGGCGGAGTACGTCACCATGGCGCGCTTCGTCGACATCATCACCGAGGACGCAATCCGTGGCGTGCTGGAAGACCTGCAAGACGATGCCGCGCTGCTGCATATCGCCTTCTTCGTGGAGAACAAGGCCAGACTTGAGCGCATCCTGGCGCTGATGCCTGAGACGCGGCTCGTGCGCATCATTGAACTGGCCGCTGCGCGTAACGATCTCTGGCCGGAGGCGTTGTCCCTGATGGAGCATGTGGGCGACGGCTGGCGCGGGCGTCTCGGCGATCTCGCGGCTTCGCTGGACGATCACGTGTTGGACAGCATGATCCGCTCCGTGGTGGCGGAGGATCTGTGGTCGGTGGTGCTGCCGGTCGTCGGCTGCATGCAGATCGAGAGTCAGGCGCGTTTTGCCATGCACCCCAGCATGCAGGAGCCGGAGATGCTGCGTTCAGCGCTGCTGGCCGCCGACCGCGAGCGAACCTGGCATCTGCTGTTGCCGGTGGTGGAGCAGATGGACGACAGCGCCTGTGCGGCTGTGGCGCGCCAGATCGACGCCCTGGATGGCGAGCAGCTGTTGCGGATCGCTGATGTCGCCGCCAGCGAGGGGCAATGGCAGGCCTTGCTCGCCATCATCGCGGCGATGGAGTCGCAGCAGCGCGCCCAGATGATTGCCCTGCTCGGCGTCGCTCCCGAGCGTACGCTGAAGGGGCTGCCCGAGGCCTGTGAAGCCAGCCGCCAGTGGGCACTGCTGGAAGACTGCTGGAGTGATCTGGGCGAGAACGCGCAGGCACGGCTGCGGGCGGCGGTGGTGACGGCGGGCCTGGAGACGCGGTTGCCGGAAGCCCGTCCTTCGTGACGCGTTCCCGCGAGTACGCGCTTGCGGTCGGCGGACTGACCGTGCACGTACAG
>JALEHA010000076.1 GCA_022763315.1 Algiphilus sp. | reverse complement strand
GTACTTCGTCATCGCCACCCAGAATCCGCGCGACCAACTGGGCACCTATCCCCTGCCAGAAAGCCAGCTGGACCGCTTCCTGATGCGCGTATCGCTGGGGTACCCGCCGGCCGAGGCCGAATTGCAGCTGCTCCGGGACAGCGACCACCGTCGCATGGTGGACGATCTAGCGCCGGTATTGGATCGGGAGGCGGTCCACGCCATCCAGGCCGCCGTGGCCGCCGTTCACGTCTCGGAGGCCGCAGCGCGCTACATCCTGGCGCTGGTGCAGCATTCGCGCAGCCTGCCGGGGTTGCGTCACGGTCTGTCACCCCGCGCCGGCCTGGCGATTCGCCGCGCTGCGCAGGCCTGGGCACTGCTCGAAGGCCGTGATGGCGTGCTGCCAGAAGACATCCAGCAGGTTTTCGCGCCGGTGGCCGGACATCGTTTGCACGCAAGCGCAGACAGCGAGTTGGAAGCACCCACGGCCCGCGACATTCTGAGTGCGGTGGCCATACCCTGAGCCTGCGCGTCGTGCCCCTGCGTCCTCAGCAGCGCCTGCGTCGCGCCTTCGAAGCCTGGCTGCTGCGACGCGTACCCCGTCAGGCCTTGCCGCAGCGCGTCGGTCGACGGCGCGTCTACATCATGCCAACGCCCGCAGGCTACGCTTTTGGCGCCCTGGTCTTTGCCCTCTGGCTGGGTGCGATGAACTACGCCAACAGCATGGGCTTCGCCCTCGCCTTCCTGCTGGCCGGCGTCGGCTTGGTCGCCATGCATTTGACCCACGCAAACCTGCTCGGCATCCATCTGCGGCAATGCCACGGCAAGGCCGTGCACGCCGGTACCGAAGCGGTCATCACGCTCGATCTCGGTCACGATGGCGCACGCCCGCGCCCTGCGATCTTTGCGCATTGGCCGCAGTCGGTGGCCGCCGATAGGGATGGCGCAGACCTGCCCGCCAGCGACACAGCACGCCTACGGCTTGCACTGCCGACCGAGCACCGGGGCTGGCTCTCTCTGCCTCCCATCGCCCTTGAAACGACCTTTCCGCTTGGCCTTTTTCGCGCATGGACATGGATACGGCCCGATATCCGGCTGCTGGTCTACCCAGCCGCGGACACGCGCAGTCCGAGCTTTCCCCAGGCCAACCACGCCGAGGGCGAGGACAGCGGCCGACACCTCGGACGCGAGCACTTCGACAGTCTGCGCGATTACCGCCACGGCGACCCGAGACACGATATCCACTGGAAGCGCCTGGCCAAGGACAGCAAGCCCACCGTGAAACAGTTTCTCGATACCGCGGACCGCCGCCTGTGGATCGACTGGCAGGCCCTGTCGGGTGACCCCGAAAGCCGGATCCGACAGTGCACGCGCATGGTCCTCGAGGCGCACCGCCACGGCTGGCAGTGGGGCCTGCGGCTACCCGGCGTGTCCCTGCCCCCGGATAGTGGCGACGCCCACCGGCATCAATGCCTGCGCACCCTCGCACTGCTCGACGCCCCGGCGACACCCCATGGCTGAGACGAAGCCCCTGCCACGCGAACGCCTGCTGCGCCTGCTGCCAGTGGTCGCCATCGTGCTGGCGCCGCACGCCCCGCACCTCCCGCCCTGGATTGCGCTGGTGGTCGGTGCGCTGATCCTCTGGCGCGCCGCAGCCGCGTTGCGCGCCTGGCCACTGCCCGGCCGCTGGATGCGGGTGGCGCTGACGGTGGCGGCATTCGCGGGCGTCTGGATCAGCTTCGGACGCAGCTCCGGGCAAGTGGCGGGTACCGCCATGCTGACGCTGATGATCGCGCTCAAGCTGACCGAACTGAACGACCGCCGCGGGGAGATGGTGGTTCTGCTGCTGCTCTACTTCACCTTGTTCACGCATTTCCTGCGCGATCAGGCGCTGTGGACCGTGCTCTGGATGCTGGTCGCGGTGGTGCTGATCACCGCCCTGCTGATCGATGGCCAACGCCTGCAGCGCGCCGGCTGGCGTACCGATCTATCGGCCGCGGGCCGTCTGTTGTTGCTCGCCCTGCCGCTGATGCTGGTGCTGTGGGTGTTGTTTCCGCGAATTTCGGGTCCGCTCTGGGGCACGCCCGGCGCCAGCGACAGCGCCCGCACCGGGATGAGCGAGACCATGTCGCCGGGCGACATTGCCTCGCTGATCCAGTCCGACGCCGTCGCCTTTCGCGTCACCTTCGACGGCGTCGTCCCCGAAAAGCGGGCGCGATACTGGCGCGGCCCGGTGCTCTGGTTCAGCGATGGTCGCACCTGGTACCCGCATCGCCGCGGCCTGGGCCCGCCGGAGCGCGATGCGTCCGCAGATCTTGCGCCGCAGGGCGCCGCCATCGACTACCAGCTGACGCTGGAGCCACAGTCGCTGCCATACGTCTTCGCCCTGGACTATGCGCCCCCGGGCACCCTGCCTGCCGATCTGCAGCTGGATGCCGGCGCCGCCGTGCGTAGCACCGCGCCACTGCGCGCCACCACCCGCTTCGCGCTGCGCGCCTATCCGGAGGCGCGTCTCGGCACGTCGTTGCGCGGCGCGCTGCGTGAGCGCGCGCTGCAGTTGCCGGCCGACGTCAACCCACGCACCCGCGCCCTCGCCGCCGACTGGCGTCGGCAGACGCCGCAGGCCGTCGCGTTGGCGCAGCGCGCGTTGGCCTTCTACCGCAATGAGGGCTTTGCCTACACGCTGTCCCCGCCGCTGCTCGGCGCGGATAGTGTGGACGCCTTCCTGTTCGATGCGCGGCGCGGCTTCTGCGAGCATTTCGCAGGTAGCTTCGTCACCTTGATGCGCGCGGCCGGCGTGCCCGCGCGCGTCGTGCTCGGCTATCAGGGCGCCGAGCGCAGTCAGGTCGGCGATTACTACATCGTGCGCCAATCCGATGCCCACGCCTGGGCCGAGATCTGGGTCGATGGCGCCGGCTGGCTGCGCATTGATCCCACTGCAGCGGTGGCGCCGGATCGCATCGAATTCAACATCGACACCGCTCTGGAGCAGCGCGGCGAGCAGCGAACGCTGCCCTGGACCGGGCAATGGGCAGTGGGCGCATGGCTTGGCGCGCGCTGGGATTTCCTCAATATGCAGTGGGATCGATGGATTCTGGCCTACGGCCCGGAGCTGCAGCGCGCTTTGTTATCCCGCGTTGGTCTGGGCGATTGGCAGCACATGCTGCTGGCGCTCACTGCCGCGGTGGCCTTGCTCATGGCCGTGATTGCCGCACTGGCTGTGCGCACCAGTCTGCGCGAAGTGGCCCGCGATCCTTTGGCCCGGGAGTGGCAGCGCATCACACACCGCCTGGCCCGTTCGGGCCTTGGACCCGAACCGCAGGAAGGACCGCTGGCCTACGCCGAGCGGATACGAGGACAGCTGCAGGGCGACACGCTGCGCGCTTTCAACGACGCCACCGATGCCTATGTGCGCGGACGCTATCTGACAGCGCAGGACAGCGACGCGGCCGCCGTCTTACACACCCGTATCGCGGCGGCGCGTCGACGGGTGCCGGTGCTCTTTGCCGCGGGTCTTCGCCGGCGCCCTCAGCGGGCGGACAAGTCGTAGCACATCACCAAGGCATCCTCGCGCTGCCCGGCCCGCGCCGGATAATAGCGCGGTCGACGCGCCAGTACCTCGAAGCCGGCTTCGCAGTAGAGCTGAATGGCGTTGCGGTTGGAGGCGCGCACTTCCAACAGCATGCAGCGTGCCTCCGCATGCCGCGCCTGCGCCAGCACATGCTCCAGCAATCTGCGCCCGAGCCCAGTGCGCCGCACGTGCGGCGACACTGCCAGATTCAGCAGGTGGGCCTCATCCATGGCCAGGGAACTCAGCGCAAAGGCCAGCACCTCCTGCGCAATATCCTGTAACACCCAGCCGCTGTAGCCTGCCTTCAGGCAGTCGGCGAACATGCCGTGCGACCAGGGATGCGGTTGACTGACCCGCTCGATGGCATGCACCGCGTCGAGATGCTCCGCACTCATCGGCAGCAAACGGGCCTGCAGGCGGCCGGCTTGGTGGTCAGTCGCCAGCGCCATCACCATCCTTTGGGGACTGGTCGGCCGCGTTCAGGAGCGCGTGCACACGCTTGAGGTCCTCCCAGGCCTTTGCCTTCTCGCGCGGCGCGCGCAGCAGATAGGCCGGGTGGTAGCTCACCCACACCGGCACCGCGGCCGGACCGTAGTGATGGCTACGTCCGCGTAGACGCGACAATGGTTCGTCGGTGTTCAACAGACGCTGGGCGGCGACCCGTCCCACCGCAAGGATGAGTCTCGGCTGCAAGGCTTCGATCTGTGCGTCCAGGAAAGGACGACAGGCTTCGACTTCTTCCGGTAGCGGATCGCGATTGTTGGGGGGGCGGCACTTGACCACGTTGGCGATGTAGGTATTGCGCGCGCGGTCATGGCCGATCGCTGCCAGCATGGCATCCAGTAGCTGTCCCGCCCGGCCGACAAAGGGTTCTCCGCGCCGGTCCTCCTCGGCTCCCGGCCCTTCGCCGACGACCAACAGC
>JALEHA010000075.1 GCA_022763315.1 Algiphilus sp. | reverse complement strand
GCCTCGACGCCGATCTGGAAGCCGACCTGGGCATTGACTCCATCAAGCGGGTCGAGATCGTGGGCGCTTTCGCCAAGCAAGCGCCCGCAGGCATCGCGGACGCCATGCAGGCCGATATGGAGCGCTTTACGGCCGCGAAGTCACTGGCGGCGCTGCTCGCGGCATTGCCCGCGAGCGAGCCGGCGGCGACAGCGCAGCCGGCGACGGCCATGGCAGCGGCGCCCGCTGCAGATTTCGACGCGCAGGCCGCGCTGCTGGCGCTAGTGGCCGACCGCACGGGCTATCCGGAAGACATGATTGGCCTCGACGCCGACCTCGAAGCCGATCTGGGTATTGATTCCATCAAGCGGGTGGAGATTGTCGGCGCTTTCGCAAAGCAAGCGCCGGAATCCGTTGCCGGCGCGATGCAGTCGGATATGGACCGCTTCACCGGCGCGCGCTCGTTGCGCACCTTACTTGCCGAGCTTGCCGGTCTGGCGGGTGCAGCACCGGCGGCAGCGAGCGAAGCGACCGCCACGACTGCCGACGAGAGCGGCAGCAGCAGTGCGGACTCGGCCATGCAAGCCGATGCGCGCGTGGCGCGCTACGTCATCCGGCCGCGCGAGATTGCCGGTGTGCGGGAGCGCACGACGCTCACAGGCAGCGTGCTGATCCTTGGTGATGGGGAGGATGGCGTCTACGCACGGGCGCTGGCCGCACAGGCCGAAAAAGCCGGGTTGACGCCCATCTGCAGTGGCGCGCGTGACGAGGCGGATATCCGCACTGCCTGCCAGGGGCTGGATCAGCCTCTGGCCGGTACGGTCCTGCTGCATGGGCTCCATGGCGCCGATCATGATGACGGCGCGGCGGATCTCGAGGCAGGGCGGGACGCTGTCCATGCTTGCTTCGCAGCCGTGCGCGCACTGTCGGACATGCCAGCACCCCGCCTCGTGGCGGCCACCCGTCTGGGCGGCACCCTGGGCCGGGATTCGGTTGCCGATGGTGCCACCGTGGCAGGCGGAATCGTGGGCCTGCTCAACTGCGCGCGTCAGGAATGGCCAGACGCGCACCTGCGTCCGGTCGACTTCAACGGCCAGACTGCGGAGAGCATTGCGCAGCTGCTGCTTGAGGAACTGGCGAGCACCGAACAGTTGCCGGAAGTGGGTTATGTGGGCGATGCCCGCTACACCTCGGCAACGGTCGAGGAACCGCTGCAGGACACCCGCTTTGCCCCGCATCTGGAGCCGGAAGGCGACTGGGTGGTATTTGCCACCGGCGGCGCCCGCGGCATTACCGCGAGCATCCTCCAGCGGCTGGCGCGACCGGGCATGACGATGGTGCTGGCGGGCCGCAGCGCCCGGCCGGAGCCGGAATCGGCTGCGCTGGCCGCTGCAGCCGATGGGGCCGCGCTCAAGAAGCACTTCCTGGCGCAGGCGCGGGCCAACGGCCAAACGCCCAAGCCGGTGGAAATCGACCGAGCGGTGAGCCGCGTGCTGGCGGACCGCGAGATCCGCAGCGCCATCGAGGCCCTCGAAAGCGCGGGTGTAACGGTCGATTATCGTGCAGTGGATGTGCGCGACGCCGAGGCTGTGCAGGCGCTGGTGGATGACGTCTATGCGCGTTATGGGCGCCTGGACGCGGTCCTGCACGGGGCGGGCGTCATCGAAGACAAGCTGATCGTCGACAAGACGCCGGATTCCTTCGCGCGCGTGTTCGGCACGAAGGTGGACTCCGCCGTGGCGTTGACGAAGGCACTGCGCCCCGAACAGCTCAAGTTGCTAGCCTTCTTCACTTCGGTGGCGGGCCGCTATGGCAACCGTGGCCAGGGCGACTACGCTGCTGCGAATGAGGCGCTGAACCGCCTGGCGTGGCAGTTGTCGCGGCACTGGCCGCAGACGCGCGTCGTTTCGTTGAACTGGGGCCCATGGGATGCGGGCATGGCGACGGAGGCGGTCAAGCAGGCCTTCCGCAGCCGTGGTGTGGTGCCGATTCCCCTCGACGCGGGTTGCGACTATTTCCTGCAGGAAGTGGCGTATGGCCCGCGGCACGAGGTGGAAGTCGTCATCGGCGAAGGCCCGTGGAATGCATCCGAGGGCGGTGTGCCGGCGGATGCGCGGCCCGCGCCGGGCTCGGCGATGCTGCGCGGCGAACTGCGCATGGGCAGTGGCGGTGCATTGGAGCTTGAACAGACGCTCAGCCTCGAATTGGACCCTTGGCTGTCCGATCACCAGCTGGACGGCATTGCGGTCGTTCCCGCGACCGCGGCCGCCGAGTGGATGGCGGCCATGGCGGAGGCAGGCTGGCCGGGCTGGCGCGTGCACGAGCTGCGCGATCTGCGTGTGCTCTCCGGCATTCGCCTGGAGCAGAACGCGCCCAAGCGCCTGATCCTGCGCGCGCGGGCATCCAGCCACTCGGACGCCGGTGGCCAGATCGTCAAGCTGGAGATCGTTGACCCGAGCAATCACCAGCGCGCCTGCTACCGCGCCAATGCGCACATCGTCGAACGTTTGCCGGAAGCGCCGGTACTCGGTGACGCCGTTGCCGATCTGACGGGCGATACGACGACCAAGCCCACGGCGCAGGCCTATGCCGATTGGCTCTTCCACGGCCCGCGCTTCCAACGCATGCATGGTTTGCTGCAGTTGTCGGCGGACGGGATCGACGGCGGGATTACCGCCAGCAACCCGGCCGAATTCGGCCTGGATGGCGTGGGCTGGGTGCTCGACCCGGCCCTTCTGGACTGCCTCCCGCAGTTGGCGTGGGTGTGGTCGCGGCACTGCCATGACACATCCGCCTTGCCCAGCAGCGTTGGTGTCATTCGCCGTTACGCCGGCGAACTGCCGCGCGACGGGTTGCGTGTTTTGTGGCGCGCCCGCGGCGATAGCAACGCCGAGTACGCGCACTACGACGCGTGGGTGGTGGACGCGCAGGGCAGGGTGCATCTGGCATTCGAGAATGCCGAGAGCAATGCCTCGAAGGCGCTGAACCGGCTGGCCGGCGCCTGACAGCATGAGCCAGGTACCGGCCGACATTGCCATTGTCGGCGTCGCCGGCTGTTATGCCGGCGCCGCCAACGCGCAAGCTTTCTGGCAGAACATCCTCGACAAGGTCGATGCGGTGGGTCCGGCGGACGCCGAGTGGACCGGGCCGTACCTGGATCCGGGCAGCAAGGAAAACGACCGCATCTACACGAATCAGGGCGGTTTCCTGCGCGATCTCGCCGAGTTCAATCCTTCAGAGTACGGAATCATGCCGTCCTCGATCGATGGCGGCGAACCGGATCACTATCTGGCCTTGAAGCTCGCACGGGATGCATTGCAGGACGCCGGCTATGCCCGTGGCGGCTACGACCCAGAGCGCGCTGGCGTGATCCTTGGACGCGGCACCTACGTCAATCGTGGCTATTCGACGGTGATGCAGCACGGCATGGTCGTCGATCAGACCTTGCAGGCGCTGTGCGCGGCGCGGCCGGACATCAGCGATGCCGAGTTGGTCGAGGTACGGAAGCGTTTAAAGGCACAACTCCCCGCCTTCAACGCGGAGATGGCGCCCGGCGTCGTACCCAATGTCACCACCGGCATGATCGCCAATCGCCTCGACTTGATGGGGCCGAATTACATCATCGATGCGGCGTGCGCGTCGTCGCTGATCTCAGTGGAGCTTGCCGCGCGCGAGTTGCACGCGGGACGCTGTGACATGTTGCTGGCGGGCGGTGTGCAGGCGCACACGCCACCGCAGTTGTTCATGATCTTTTGCCAGATCAACGCGTTGTCGCGCGGCAAGATCCGGCCTTTCTCCACCGAGGCGGGTGGCACGCTGCTCGGCGAAGGCGCCGGCATGCTGGTGCTGAAACGGCTGGCCGACGCAGAAGCCGACGGCGATCGCATCTACGCTGTCGTCAAAGGCCTGGGCACCGCAAGCGACGGCCGCGCCAAGGGTTTGCTCGCGCCACGCTTTGAGGGCGAGGTGCTGGCGCTGAAGCGCGCATACGAAGCATCCGGCGTGGACCCGCGTAGCGTGGGTTTGCTGGAAGCGCACGGCACAGGCATTCCGCTGGGTGACCAGACCGAGATCGCATCGCTGGCGGAGGTGTTCGGTAAGCGTCAGGCGGGTGCGCCACGCGTGGCACTGGGCTCGGTCAAGTCGATGATCTCGCACTGTATTCCGGCCGCGGGCAGCGCTGCGCTGATCAAGTCCGCTCTGGCGCTGCACCACAAGGTCCTGCCGCCGACCTTGTGCGAGGAGGTCCATCCGGACCTCGGTATCGAGGCGACACCGTTCTACATCAACACCGAGACGCGGCCCTGGGTACACGCCCTGGAAACGCCGCGCCGTGCCGGGGTCAACGCCTTCGGCTTCGGCGGCATCAACGCGCATGCCGTGCTCGAAGAGTATCGCCCGAGCGCTAAGCGCCATCAGATATCCGTACCCGAAGCTGCGCAGTGGCACGCGGCGCCGCCCGAGTTGCTCGTGTTCGCCGGCCCCGATGCGGACGCGGTGGTTGCGCGTATCGACGCCGTGACGGCGTACTTGACGCGCGAGGACGCGGCGGGCTTGCCGGCCGTGGCCAAGGCCCTGGCGCAGGAAGCCGAGGCACAGCGCGATGCGCACGGCGAGGATGTGCAGCGCCTGGCGTTGACCGCGCGCGATACCGACGATGCACGCAAGCAGCTGGCGAAAGCGCGCGAACGCCTCACGGCAGGGACCACCGACTTTCGGACGCGCGGTGGGCTGTGCGCCGGTAAGGGCGCAATGCCGGGCCGTCTGGCCTTCGTATTCCCCGGCGAAGGCGCGCAGTACGCCGGCATGCTGTCCGACCTGGCGGTGGCCTATCCCGGCGTGCGCGACTGGCTCGATTTCCTGGACAGCACCTTCGGCGACAGTCG
>JALEHA010000074.1 GCA_022763315.1 Algiphilus sp. | reverse complement strand
GCCGTGTTTGAGCGGCTCAGAGGAGATCTTTCATGACATCGAGACCTTCGATCGTCGCGCTCGGCGCGATGGCCCTTATCGTGCTGGCGGGTCCAGCGCTTGCACAGAGCATCGACCTCTCGCCGGTACAGACCCTGCTTCAAGGCATTGTCGATGCGATCACCGGTCCCTTGGGGATCGTGATTGGCACGCTCGCACTGATCGGGGTGTTCCTTTCCTGGCTCTTTGGCATCCTCGACTTTCGTCAGGCGCTCTGGGTCGTGGTTGCAATCGCCGGCATCGCCGCAGCACCCACCATCGTCGCCGCCATCTGGACCACCTGAGCTCCATCCATGGCTGACCAGTCCCGCGTGTTCATCGGTCTTCTCAGGCCACCCAAGCTGATGGGCTTGCCGATCATGTACGCCATGGTCTGGCTCTTCGGCTCGACGCTTCTGTTCCTCTGGGTGCAGAGCTGGGTGGTGGCTGTGTTCGCGGGGCTGGCCTGGCCGGCGCTCTGGAAGGCCGCGGACTGGGATCCGAACTTCCTCGATGTCCTGGTGATCACCCTGCAGGAAACCCCGCCCACGACGAATCGCAAGCTGCACGGAGGCGACAGCTATGCCCCGTGATGGAATTGCCTATGAGGTTGAGAACGCCATCGATCCGCTGACCGCGCTACCCGCATGGGTCAAGGGCGAGAAGCGGCTCTCGTCGATGCTGCCATACGTCAGCCTTGTCACCGACCGGGCGATCCGGACACGCGGCAACGAACTGATGCAATGCATCAGGCTCGAGGGGGTGAACAGCACCACGAGCGAGGACGGGCATCTCGACCGGATCGGAGGGTTGCTGGCTGGCATCGTGGCGCAGGTCGGGACCGAGTTCTCATTCTACCTGCACAAGGTCTCGAAAGCGGTCGACGTGACACTGCCGCCCGTTCCGGGCGAGGGGTTTGCGGCTGCCGTCGACAAACGATGGCACGCGCATCTCGGCCGCGCGGGTTTGCGCGACAAGACGCTAACCCTGACGGTGCTGAAGCGACCTGAGACCCGCAGCCGCTTGCCGTTAGGACTTGGGGCGTCTCGCTCGCGACATGCGGCCGACACCACCCGCCGCTTGCGCAAGCTCGACGAGGTTGTTGGGTTTCTGCTGTCCTCCTTCGATGAGCTGAAGCCCCGCCTGCTGGCTGCAAGCACCGG
The DNA here is from genome assembly GCA_022763315.1 of Algiphilus sp. Lineage (GTDB taxonomy): Bacteria > Pseudomonadota > Gammaproteobacteria > Nevskiales > Nevskiaceae > Algiphilus. Next base: position 2,459 of record JALEHA010000074.1, on the reverse strand, counting down.
AGAGCTTCTGGGCTTCCTCGGTTCACTCAACACGGGCGAGGAGCACCCGCTCTTCCCCCGGTCGCGCCTCGGTGTGATCGCCGAGGACGTAGCCAATACGCGCGTCACCTTCCGCGGCACGACCATCGCACTCTCGGACGGTGCCGTCCGCGACAAGCTCGGGGCGATCTTTGCGGTGAAGAACTACCCGGCCAAGACCGATAGCCTGATGCTCGACGAGTTGAATCTGCCCGTCGACATGGTGGTCACGCACTCTTTTGTGCCGATCAACGCCAACATCATGGCGGGCCGGATCAAGCGGCAGCTGCGGCTAATGCAGGCCGCCAATGACGGAGCCGTCAGTCTCGCCCAGGAACTGGAACTCGCGCAGGACGATCTGGAATCCAAACGCCTGATCTTCGGCGAGCACCACATGACCGTGGCCGTCTATGCCCGCACCCAGACGGCGCTTGACGACATCGCGGCCGAAATCCGCAACATCTCCGCCACTTGCGGGATCAACCTGATCTCGGAAGCCTTCGGGGCGCGGGCGCATTTCATGGCGCAGCATCCCGGGAACACAGGGACGCGCAGCCGCAAGGCCGCAATCACGAACCACAACTTCGCCGATCTCGCTACTTTCCACCGCACCCCGCTCGGAAAGACAGGGCGGGAAGTCCCCTGGGGCGTGCCGATCACGCTCTTTCCGACGCCCGAGCGCAGTGGTTTTCGCTTCAACTTCCACGAACAGGGCGCGCCGGATCGTGAGCCCACGGGAGGCCACACGCTGATCCTCGGCCGTCCCGGCTCCGGCAAATCCGTCCTGGCGGCTTTCCTGATGACCATGGCACGGCGGGCAGGTGCGCGGGTCTTCGTATTCGACTATCGCGCGGGCATGGAGATGGCCGTCCGCGCGCTCGGCGGCAGCTATTCGACCGTGCGGGCGGGGCGCCCCACGGGCCTCAATCCGCTCCAGACCGAGATCGACATGCGGGGCCAGGCATGGCTTGCTGATTGGCTCGCGAGCCTCTTGGAGCGGCGCGATCGACCGCTAACCCCGGTTCAGACCAACCGACTGCAGGAAGTCGTGCGCCAGAACGCGAGCGCAGGACATGCGGGCCTACGGAACTGGTCGGATTTCGCCTCGCTGCTGGTCTCGACCGATGACGAGGGCGATCTCTTCGAGCGTATGCAGGAATGGACGGCCGAGGGTCGCTACGGCTGGATCTTCGGGGCCAATGCCGAGGACAGTTTCAGCATCGATGGAGACGTCGCGGGCTTTGACCTCACCGGCATCCTCGATTCCGAGAGCGAGCGGGAACGCATGGCGGTCCTGTCCTACCTCTTCCGCCGGGTCGAGCGGGTGATCGAGGACCGCAAGCCCACCATCATCGTCATCGACGAGGCATGGAAAGCCCTCGACAACGCCTACTTCGCGGAGCGACTCAGCAACTGGCTGGTGACCGCCCGCAAGCAGAACGCCGTCGTCGTGATGATGACGCAATATGCCAGCCAGCTCGAGCGCACGCGCACCGGCAAGACCATCGTGGAAGCGGTGCCGACGCAGGTGCTCTTGCCCAACATTCGTGCTTCCGCCGCTGACTACGCGATGCTCGGCCTGACCGAGAAAGAGCTCGACGTGCTTCTGGGCGTCGGCTCGGCCTCGCGGCTCGCGCTTGTACGCGACGACCGTGGTTCCGTCGTGATCGATGCCGATCTCAGCGCGCTCGGCCCGCTCGTGACCATCCTTGGCGGAATGGAGAAGGGCGAAGCGCTTGTCGGCGCCGATTATCGCGAACGTCCTGATTTCTGGAGAGTGACATGACCCGTACCATCATTCGCAGCGTCGTGCTGCTCGGGCTCGGCCTGACCCTGACAGCCTGTGCGCAGCATAACCCCCCGCAAGCCAACTGCTTCAATTTTCGCGAGGCTCCTGCGCAGGCAGGAACCGCCACCGCCACGATCTCGACCATGGGGGCGGAGGTCACGCGCCGCGACACGGCCTGCGATTTCGTCCTCTTGGGGGCGGGCGGCTGAGCCAATGCGGACCTGGCTTCCTCTCTCGATGATCGGCTTTGCACTGGCAGGTCCCACGGCGGGGCCAGCGGTCGCCCAAGGCGTGCCGACCTTCGATCCGCGCCTCTTCGCAGAGCGGCAGGCCATCCTTGAGCAGACCGATCGGGACCTGGCACTGCAGCAGGGCCGGCTAAGCCGCGAGGAGGAACTGGCCGAAATCGAGCGCCAGCAACTCGCCTCCCTCGAAGGGCTTATGGATGCCATGTCGCTTGGCGCTGGAGACGTGACCGGAACCGTGGCGGGGCTCGAGGCGGGGCAGGGGGCGGTAGACGACGTCGAAAGCGCGGCCGCCAGTCTCTATGCGCCCGAGTGTTGATTGTCACTGAGAACTGACCCGGTATTTTCACCGAGATTTGACCCACCCTCAGTTATGCGTCGTGGTTTATGACGCGGTCAATGTTTTG
>JALEHA010000073.1 GCA_022763315.1 Algiphilus sp. | reverse complement strand
TGGCTCTTGAGTTCAGCCAGGGTCTGCGGACCGCGCAGCATCAGCGCCACCAGCACGGCCAGCACCGATTTCGGCAAGAGCGTTTCGTGCTCGAAGCGATGGCGCCACTTGATGGCGCGGCTACCGGATTCGTCGCGCGCCACCAGCTTCATGCCCTCCAGGTCGGCCAGTGCGCCGCCGACATCGGCTTCGCGCAGCTGCATGACCGGCGCGCGATTGCTCTTCTGATTGGCCGCGGCCATCACGCCGTTCACCGTCATCGGATAGTAGGCCGGCGTGGTCACGGCCTTTTCGACGAGGCAGGCGAGCACGCGGGCTTGGGTTTCATTGAGCTGCAGGCTGGACATGGGACACACGAAAAGCTGGCCGACATTGGCGCCGATGATTGTGCCCTGTTGCGGACCCGACCTGCGTCGCTGTCCTTACCGGGCCTGGGCGCGCGCGGCCAGAATGGCGCCGGAGCTGGCCAGCACGACGCCACTGGCGGCCAGCCAGGTCAGCGGTTCGCCCAGTACCGGAACGGCGAGCAGGGAGGCGGCCACCGGCACCAGTGCCATGAGCACGCCCATCCGTGTCGGGCCGATGCCGGCGACGGCGCGCGCGAACAGCACCATGGCGACGATGACGGCGAGAAAGCCCTGATAGACGCCCTGCAGGGCGATTTCGGACAGCGGGGCCTCCAGCAGCTGGCGGGGCAGCACCGTCAGGTACAACGGCAGATAGAGCACCGCCGACACGCTGGCGGTAATGGCCACGGCATCCCAGGGCTGTACCTGCCAACGCCGCAGCAGCACGGTGAAGATGGACCAGCTCAATGAGGCCGCCACGAAGAGGGCGTCGCCGCGCCAGGTCTGCCCCAGACCAAGGCCGGGCGCGATGCCCTCGACGGCCACGCACAGCATGCCGGCGCCGATGATGCCGAGGCCGATGGTGCGCTGGCGCGAAGGCCGTTCGCCGAGCAGCGCCATGGCGACCAGCGCCACCAGGAAGGGCATCATCCCCGGCAGCAGCACGGCGGCGTGCGCCGCTGGCGCAAAGGCAAAGCCGTGATAGGCGAAGCCGGCGTAGCCCAGGCCGCCGCACAGGGCCAGCAGGACCATGCGCGGCAGACTGGGCATGCGCCGACGGTAGGCCCACAGCCAGGGCAGCATGATGAGCCCGGCGGCAAAGAAGCGCAGCGCGGCCAGGTCGGTGGGCAGCAGGGTGCCGCGCTCGGAATAGCGCGTCACCAGGATGAAGCCGGTCCAGATCCCGACCGCGGTGAAGGCCGCCAGCCAGCCGCGAAGGTCGCTGCCTTGCTGCTTATGCAGACCGGATCACACGCCGAGGGTTTCGAGAATACCCTCGGCGGCGCCTCGGCCTTCGTAGACGGCGGTCACTACCAGATCGGAGCCACGCACCATGTCGCCACCAGCGAAGATCTTCGGGTTGGTGGTCTGGTAGGCGATGCTGCCGTTCTTGCCATTGCCGACGAAGATGCGGCCATCCTCATGCTGCGCCACGTTGTACTGCGCCAGCCAGTCACCCGGGCTTGGCCGGAAGCCGAAAGCGATGATGACGTTATCGCACTCGATCACCGATTCCGAACCCGGCACGGGCTCGGGGCGGCGGCGGCCCCGGTTGTCCGGCGCACCGAGGCGGGTTTCGACCACCCGCACACCTTCGACCCGGCCATCACCGACGATCTCGATGGGCTGGCGGTTGAACAGGAACTGCACGCCTTCTTCCTTGGCGTTGGCCACCTCGCGGCGCGAGCCAGGCATGTTGGCCTCGTCGCGGCGGTAGACGCAGTAGACCTCTTCCGCGCCCTGGCGGATGGAGCTGCGCGTGCAGTCCATGGCGGTATCGCCGCCACCGAGCACGGCCACGCGCCGGCCTGCCAGGTTGATCCAGTCCGAAGGGCTCTTTTCATAGCCCATGATGCGGTTGATGTTCGACACCAGGAAGGGCAACGCGTCATAGACGCCGGGCAGGTCCTCGCCGGGGAAGCCGCCCTTCATGTAGGTATAGGTGCCGGTGCCGAGGAAGACGGCGTCGTACTCCTGCATGAGGTCTTCGAAGGCGACATCCTTGCCGACATCCACGCCCAGGCGGAACTGCACGCCCATGTACTCGAGGATCTCACGCCGGGTCAGCACGACCTCCTTCTCCAGCTTGAAGGGCGGGATGCCGAAGGTCAGCAAACCGCCGATCTCCGGATAGCGGTCGTAGACCACGGCCTGCACGCCGTTGCGTGCGAGCACGTCGGCGCAGCCGAGGCCCGCCGGTCCGGCGCCGACTACGGCGACGCGCTTGCCGGTGGCCTTGACCTTGGACATATCCGGCCGCCAGCCCTGCTTGAAGGCCTCGTCGGAGATGTACTTCTCGACCGAACCGATGGTCACCGCGCCGAAGCCGTCATTGAGGGTGCAGGCGCCTTCGCACAGGCGATCCTGCGGGCAGACGCGACCGCAGATCTCGGGCAGCGAGTTGGTGGCGTGCGAGAGTTCGGCGGCGGCGAAGAGATTGCCCTGCTCGACCAGCTCCAGCCACTGCGGAATGTAGTTGTGCACCGGGCACTTCCACTCGCAGTACGGGTTGCCGCAATCCAGGCAGCGCGCCGACTGGGACTTGGCGGTTTCCTCATCGAAGCCGCCGTAGATCTCGTCGTAATTGTTCGAACGTACCTCGACCGACAGCTTCTCCGGGTCGGTGCGGGGGACATCGAGAAAATGAAGATTGTTCTTGCTCATGAATTCCTTTGCCTCAGGCGGCGGCCTTTACCGCACTGAACAGTTCCGCCAACTCGAGCGCCTTGGGCTTGACCAGCCAGAAGCGGCCGAGGTAGTCCCGCCACTCGTCGAGCAGGGTCTGGCCCCAGCTTGAACCGGTGGCCGCGACGAAGTCCTCGATCAGCCCCTTCAGATAGTGCTGATGCGCTTCCATGTGCTCGGCGACGATACGGTGGATATCGATCAATTCGTGGTTGTAGCGATCCACGAAGGTGCGCTCCTCGTCGAGGATGTAGGCGAAACCGCCGGTCATGCCCGCGCCGAAGTTGACGCCCACGTTGCCGAGGACGGCGACGACGCCGCCGGTCATGTACTCGCAGCCGTGATCCCCGAGCGACTCCACTACGGCCGTGGCGCCCGAGTTGCGCACCGCAAAACGCTCACCCGCCATGCCTGCGGCATACAGCGTGCCGCCGGTGGCGCCATAGAGGCAGGTGTTGCCGACGATGGCGGTCTTGCGGGTATCGAAGGTCGAGCCCTGCGGCGGCCGGATGACGATGCGGCC
>JALEHA010000008.1 GCA_022763315.1 Algiphilus sp. | reverse complement strand
TGGCGGGCGTCAGCACCTGCGCCGCGACCAGCTTGCCGAAGTCGCGCGCGACTTCCTCCTGCCGCTTCATGAACAGACCCTGGATGCGGAAAGGTCCGACACGCACGATCTCCTTCGGGTTGAAGATCATCTGCAGCGCAATCCAGTTGGTGGCGTACCCCACCGCCAGGCCGAAGGCCGGTAGCAACCACCATTCCTGATAAAAGACCCAGACGCCCATCTGGAGGACGCCGAACAAACCGCCGAAATAGATACCAGAGCGGGCAATGAACTTGAACTCGGCGTGGCCGACTTCGGCAAAGATCTGATTGAGGAGGGCCTTGTCCTTGGTCAAATTGGTGATGACCATGTCCTTGAGATCGTACATCTGATTGATGTTGGTCTTGATCTCTTCCATGATCTCGCTGATCACGCTGGGCATCTCGGACTTCACGCGCTTGTAGATCTGGCGCTTGACGACCTGCGGCAGCGATTCCCACAAAGTGGGCTGATGCTCGCCCATGACCTTGTCGACGATGTCCTCGATCATCGCGTTAAGCGGCCCGTCCAGCTCGCCGGCGATACGCTCGGCATCCAGCCGCGCGAACATCTCTTCCTGCGTGATCAGATGCTTGGTGATGGTATCCACGCACACCGACGCCATATGCGCGGCCCGGCGCGGGATGATGCCCTGCCAGCCGAGGATGTTCGGCCAGTTCTTGACCTTGATGCCCAAGAACTCCACCGGGTGGAACATCATGTAGATCGCCACCACGTTGGTGCCATAACCGACGATGGCGCTGATGACGGGCATCGACAGATATACCCAGGGGTTGGCCAGAAAGTCAGCGATTCCGGATTCCATAGTGTCTCTTCAATCGTTTTCAGGCGGTGGGGCCGCCCTCCCTTTTGTTGTGTCGCGCGTCGCGCCACGGGCTCCCGGCGGGCGCGCGTCTCCCGTTGCCTGGGCTCAGCGCCGCATTTCCGCTTCCTGGCCGAGGGCGCACAGCCGCGCGCCCAAGGACGTAATCACCACGCTGAAGCGCTGGATGCGCGGCCGCAGACGCAGCGTCTCCTCGATATGCCGTGCCGCCTCGCGCACCCGCTCTTCGCTTTCCAGCATGGCGTAGCGATCACCGGCATCGCGGTCTTCCGGCGCGGTGTGAACCAATCCAAGGGCAAGCAGATGCGTCAAGTAGTGGGGGACGCATTCCGACAGCATGACGCCGGCGTCCGCGCCGACGCGGCTCATGTTGGCCAGGACGGGGGCGCTGTCTCGACCAACCAAGGAGGTGGCGATCACATGACAGGCGGGAACCGGCTGACCATCGGAGAGTGCGGACAGGATGCGCGCCTCATCACAACTGAGATGCTCGACCAGCCGCCCCAGTAGTTCGATCTCCGCGCTTTCGCGCCGCTGATCCAGGGACTGCTCGAGCAGTTGCTGAAAAGCTGCCCCGGGGTCGCGTGCGGACTGCAGGGCGGCACTGGCCGCCGCTAGTGGTTGCGACGCCTTGCCAATGGCGTCGTCCAACCCATCCAGCTTGCGCTTCAGCCCCTGCAATAGGCGGGATTCGGCGTATTGCGCCTGGCGGCGAGCGAAGGCGGCAAAGGGGATGGATTCCACCAGTCGCGCGAAGTCCATGTCCTCCTCCGGCGTGCCCCCTTCCGCCGACGCATCGTCGTGCCGTTGCTCCTCCTCCAACGCACCCTCCTTGAGGCGCCCATGCTGGCGCTCATTATTGTTGTGACCTCATGGTCACTTGTTGCTACGATACCGCTGGCTGTACGGTAAGATCAATCCTCGGATGATGGCATCATGCCATTATCCGACGTGATTAATACTTCAATCGAAGGCAACATCGTCTGGCGTCGCTGTCTCCAGCTTCATTGCGACCAAGAACGATGGATCTAGGGGAGAGAGACCGTGGAATCAGCCAAGCAACAACTGGAAGCTTGCCTGCACGCAGAAGGCAATATCGACTTCCTCGATTACGCCGATGCCGAAGCAGTGCAGGCGATGGCGGAGCGCGTGGAGGCCACTGTGACACAGGCGCGCGCCGAACTTGATGCCGAGATCGCGCATCGTCCAGAGCGTTTGCCCGCTTTTCTGCGCGGCATCGTCCGCTCCATCCTGCACTGAGGGGGCCACATGGCGGATGTCCACACCCTGGAACTGACGCGCCGCGCCGAGATCGGCAAGCTTGCGGCCCTGCTCAATGTCAGCCCGGAGAGCCTCGCGCCACTCGGTGAGGCATCGAGCGCCGACGAATTGCAGCGGCTGCGGCGGCGCATCAACAAGACGCTCTTTGACGAGAAGCGGGACCGCTTCATCCGCCTGGAGCGCGTGACGCGCATGCTGCCGGCGGGCTATCTGGCGCGTTTAGCGATGGACAGTTTCGGCCCCCTGCTCAGCGCCCGGGTCGTTGCGGAAATGAATCCATTGCGGGCACGCAATATCGCCCGCCACGTGACACCCGCCTTCGTCGCGGATGTCGCGCCGCTGATCGACCCCGAGAAGGTGGAGCAATTGATTCCCCGCCTGCCCCTTGACCTCGTCAAGGAGACCGCGTTGCTTCTGGTCGAGCGCAAGGACTACGTCACCATGGGCCGCTTCGGGGACGCGCTCTCCGCGCAGCAGCTCCGCGCTGTCATCGGCGCAATCGACGACGACACCGCACTGCTGCAAACCGCCTTCTTCATCGAACGGCGCGAGCAGCTCGGACGCATCGTGCACAACATCGACAATGCGCGCATCGCACGCATCATGCGTCGCGGCACCGAAGCGAACATGCTGCCGCAGGCGCTGTTCATCATCGACCACGTCACCGATGAATTGAAGGGCCGGCTCGCCGACATCATGGGTGAGCAGAGCGA
>JALEHA010000072.1 GCA_022763315.1 Algiphilus sp. | reverse complement strand
TTGGAAAGCAGCCTCGCCGCCTCGCTGCGTGAGCAGCGCCAGCGTGTGGGCGTGGTGGCGCGTCAGCTCGCGCGCGCTGCTGCCGGAGCGAAGGCGACCGCCTGAAGCCCGATCGCTGGTTGTCGCCCTCCCCCTCGGTGCGCCGGCTGTTCGGTGAGAGCCCGGTCAGTCGCTTGCTGATGCGGTCGGGTGTGCCGCTACCTCTTCTGTGGCGAAGCGGTCGCTGTAGAACTGCTTGAAGGCTTCCGCGGTGCGTTCCGGGGCTTCGAGCATCGGCAAGTGACCCACCCCTTCCATGGCCACGAAGCGGGTATCGGCATGGGCGCGGGTCCAGGCCTCGGCGCCGGAAGGGTGCAGCACCCGATCCTGCATGCCCCACACCAGTAACGTCGGCGTGTTGATTGCGCCCACCTGGCCATTGAGCGGCACATCCGCGCGTAGCTGTTTCAGGATCCGCGCGTAGTGGTCATGGCGGGCGACGGTGCGTTCTGCCAGGGTGTCGCGGACGAACCAGGGAACCGATGGCGGCTCGTGGAAGACCGCTTCCATGGTCTGCTCATAGTCGGCCACCGTCTGCGGTAGCAGGGGATTGCGGCCGGTTTCCTCATAGGTCTGCCAGATGGCACTGGTGGTATCGCCTTCCAGCCCGCCCGGCGCCAGCAACCACAGCGAAGCCACGCGCTCGGGGGCAGCAAGGGCGAGTCGCGCGGCCAGGAAGCCGCCCATCGAGCTGCCACCCAGATGCACGGGCGCCTCGAGGTTCAGCGCGTCGAGGAAGGCGATCAGACGCGGAATCTGCGCGCTGGCGTCGTATTCCGCGTCGCGGGGGGCGCTGGCCTCACCAAAGCCTGGGAGATCGGGGATGATGAGGTGGAAATCCCGATTCAGATAGCGCGCGATGCGTGTGAAATTGTCCTTGTTGGCGGTGAAGCCATGCAGCAGGACCAGGGTTGGCCCCTCGCCGGTTTCGAGGTAGGGGATGGCGAAGCCTGCCGCCTCGAGCCGGTGCTCCTCCAGGCTGGCCATACGGCGCTCGAATTGGATGGCGAATTCAGTGGCCGTGCGTGGTGCAAAGACCATGACGGACACCACCAGCAACAGCATGATGGCGCCCGCGTAGTAGCCGAAGCGCGTGAGGGAAGGCATGGGATGTTCTCTGATCGCGGGGCGCCAAAGGATAGCGCGAGGATCGTGCGCGGCCCGCTAAGGGGCGAACGCCCCGGAGGGTGGGGCGTTCGCCAGTCGCAGCACACGCCGGCGAGGGAGGAGGGAGAACTGCGCCGGCAAGTGCAAGATGCCAGAGGGCGTAGCCACCGGCGCACCATGGTCGATGAACGGTGGTTCAGGCCCGGCTAATCGGTACGCTTGCCGATGTCGCGCATCAGACTTTCCTGCACCACGCTCGCCACCAGTTCGCCGCGGTGCGAGAAGATCTCGCCGCGTGACAGCCCCCGGCTGGCCTGACTGGTGGGGGCATCCATGCTGTAGAGCAGCCATTCATCTGCACGCAGGTCGCGATGGAACCAAATGGCGTGGTCGATGGAGGCCACCACCATGTTGGGCGACAAATAGCTCTGTCCATGCGGCAGCAGCGCGGTCGACAGCAGGTTGAAGTCCGAGGCGTAGGCGAGCACGCAGCGGTGCAGCAGGGGGTCGTCCGGCAAGCGGTCGGCGGCACGGAACCAGATGTGTTGTTCGGGCTCGCGCGGTTCTGGCGCGAAGACGTCCATCGGCTCGACCGGGCGGAACTCGATGGCCAGTTGGCGAAGCACCGCATTGCGCAGCCGCTCCGGGACTTCCGGATGGGCCTCCAGCCAGCGGTTGCGCAGCGTGTCCTGACTCTCCAGCGATTCAGGGTGGGGCACGTTCGGCATGCGCTTCTGATGCTCGGGACCCTGTTCCGGGCGCTGGAAACTGGCAATCAGGGAAAGAATGGGCTGGCCGTTCTGGATGGCCTGTACCCGGCGTGCGGAGAAGGTGCGCCCATCCCGCACGCGGTCGACGTCATAGACGATCGACTGGCTCATATCGCCCGGCCGCAGGAAGTAGGCATGCAGCGAATGCGGGCTAGCGTTCTCCACCGTGCGCGAGCCTGCCATCAGAGCCTGGCCGATGACCTGCCCGCCGAACACGCTCTTGCCGCCGAGGTCACGCGATTCCCCGCGAAAGATGTTGACCTCGAGCGGCTCCAGATCGAGAAGGGACACCAGGTCCGCCAGTGCCTTGTTGTTCATTATTCGTCGCCTTTGGATGGAGAGGTGTTTGCGCGGATGCCGCGCCGCAGTCCCTTGCCGAGCAGCCGGTTCACGCCGCGAATGCCGCCGTAGACGGTATCGGCGGTCACATCGTGAACCTCGCGGACGATACGGGTGGTCGCGCGGGTTTCAGGGATGCCTTCGAGGATCTCGAAGGGGATGCTGGCGATGCCGCGGTGCAGTTCCTGCACGCCGCGCGTGGTGCCGTCCACCGCCGTTTCCGCCAACTGCTGCACTGCACCGATACGCTGGCGCTGCATGCGCATGCGCTGGGCTTCGTTGTAGCGGGCCGCCGCGGCGGCGATGTCGCGGCTGAGCTCGCGGATGTCGTGATCCTGGGCAAAGCGTTGCTGCCCCAGCCAGAGCCCGCCGCCTACGCACAGCGCCACCATGAGGAACAGGGCGGTCAGCATTAGCGTCCGCCCAGCAGGCGCACGCGCGGTTCGATGCCGTACTCGCGCAATTGTGTTTCGAGGATGTCGCGCGCTTGGCGATAGACTTCGCGACGAATCAAGGCCGGCGCTAGCGCGCCAAACTGCCCGGCGACCCAGGATTCCTTGGCGGCGACTTCCAGCGGGTTCAGGATTTCCACACTCAGCACGCGGTTGCGCGCCTCCGTCAGTTCCTTGCGCAATTGCGGGCCGAGTTCCGCGTGCAGGGGAGCGAGTTCCTGTGTGTCCATGCGAAGGGTACGAAGGGCGCGCTGCGCATGCATCTGGCGGATGGCCAGCCAGCACAGCAGCAGGAGATTGATGGCGAGAAGAATGATGGCAGTAAGCAGCATGCAGGCGGCCTTCGATGGCGTGCGGGTGCACAAATTATGCGCAAGGACCGGGCGCCGTGACGGCCATGCGCCTGGCTGAGGCCCAATCGCGGCTGCCAGTTGCCGCGGTCGGAGAGGCCGTATGCGCTGCCACGGCCCGCGGTGGCGCCGTGCTCTGCGCCCCGCCGGGCAGCGGCAAGACCACGCTCATCCCGCTGCTGTTGCGGTCATTACTGGCCCCCGGGGAGCGCATTGTGGTGGTGACGCCGCGTCAGGTCGCAGCGCGTGCGGCGGCCCGCCGCATGGCGGAGCTCCTGGGCGAAGCCGTCGGCCAGCAGGTCGGATACCAGGTCCGCTGGGACCGGCAATACTGCGCGCAAACGCAGGTCCTCGTGATGACCGAAGGCGTACTGCTGCGGCGCCTCGCTCAGGATCCCGAATTGCAGAAGGTGCGCTGCGTCGTACTCGACGAGTTTCACGAGCGCAGCGCCGATGCCGACACCCTGCTCGGCATGCTGCTCGATGTACGCGACAGCCTGCGCCCCGATCTCGGCTTGCTGGTGATGTCGGCCAGCCTGCAGTCCGAGCCGGTAGCCGCATTGCTGGGCGGCGTCGACATCATTCACGCCCAGGGGCGGATGTACCCGGTGGAGATCGAACACCAATCCCTGGCGGCGAGTCCGGTGACGGAATGGCGCGCCTTTGCGGACGGGGTCGCGCGTGCCGTTCACGACAGCTGCGTACAGCGCGACGGCGATGTGCTCGTTTTTCTGCCCGGCATGCGGGAGATTCGTGCGGTGTCGGAGCGCCTTGCCTCGGTGCCCGCCGAGCTCCACGTGCTGCACAGCGCGGTGCGCGCCGAGGACCAGGATGCCGCGCTGCGTCCTGGGGCGCGGCGCAAGATCATTCTGGCCACCCCGCTTGCCCAGACCAGCGTGACCGTCGAAGGCGTGCGCACCGTGATCGATAGCGGCTGGCACCGTCTGGCGCGTTTTGACCCGGGCGCTGGCAGTGATCGTCTGGTGACCGAGCGCATCTCGCGCGCCGCTGCCGACCAGCGCGCCGGCCGCGCGGGCCGTCTCGAAAGCGGCCATTGTCTGCGCCTGTGGTCGGCGGACCAGCAAGCGCGTCTGCCTGCCTTCGATACGCCGGAGCTGCTGCGTGCCGATCTGTCCGCTTTCGTGTTGCGCGCCGAATGCTGGGGGCGAGGCATGGCGCGTGCCCTGCGGTTGCTCGACCCGCCCCCGGAGGTCGCATTGCAGCGTGCGGAGGCCTTGCTGCAGCGCCTGGGGGCACTGGACGCTGATGCGGCCGTCACCACGCTGGGCCAGGCCATGAACGCGCTGCCATTGGCGGTACGTACTGCGGCCATGCTCTTGCGCGCTGAGGATGAGGCGACCCAGCAACGCGCCATCTGGCTGGCTGCGCTGCTCGAGACCGAACAGCCGGGCGATGCGCCGCTGGAGCGGCGCTGGGGGGAGCTTGCACATTTGCCGGCCCATGCTCCGGTGTGTCGTGTGGCCCGTGATCTGGCGCGGGTGTTGCAGTCGCGTCTCGATACGGGACCTGAGCCCATCGACCTATTGCAGCTCGCCCCGCTGATCGCGACCGCCTTTCCCGAGCGCGTCGCCCAGCGGCGCCATGCCGACAGCGCGCGCTTTTTGTGCGCGGATGGCGGCGAAGTCGAGATCGATGCGGCGCAGGTCGGGACGGCCGAGTGGGCCGCTGTCGCGCATTGGTGGCCTGGCACGCCGCGCAAGGCGCGATGGGCGGTTCCGCTGAGGCGCGCCGATGTGGAGGCCGGGCGCTGCGGCTCACTGGTGGAAGTGGAATACCTCGGTTGGGATGCAGTACGTCAGGCGGTGGTGGGCGAGTACCGCAGCCAGTTGGGAGCCATCATCGTGTCGCGTCGTTCCATGCCGCGCGTACCGCCTGCGCGTGCTGCCGAACTGCTGCTGGAGTGGGTGGTCGACCAGGGGCTGGCCGTGCTGCCGTGGTCTGAGGCTGCCCGCGCCCTGCAGGCACGGATCGGGAGCCTCCGCGCCTGGCGCGGCGAGGAATGGCCGGCGGTGGACGACGCCAGCCTGTTGAGCATTCTCGATGAATGGCTT
>JALEHA010000071.1 GCA_022763315.1 Algiphilus sp. | reverse complement strand
CGCACCAGGATGGTTACAGGAACTGCGCGGCACGCATATTCCGGAAACCGAGGAGTACGGCATCGCCAGCATGGTGTACCGCGCCGACCGTCCTTTTCACCCGCAGCGTTTCTGGGAGACGATCACCAGCGACCAATGGTCCGGCACCTTGCTGCGCTCGAAGGGTTTTTTCTGGCTGGCGACGCGCTTCGATATCGCCGGCCAGTGGTCCCAGGCCGGCGGGATCATGCGCCACGGGCCGGCAGGCTACTGGTGGGCCGCGGTGCCTGAGTCGCAGTGGCCGGACGACCCGGCGTGGCGCGCGCAGATGGCGCAGCGCACCAGCGACGCCTTCGGCGACCGTCGACAGGAGCTGGTCTTCATCGGCCAGGGCCTGGACCAAGACGCGATTCGCGCCCAGCTCGATGCTGCCTTGCTCAGCGATGAGGAGCTGGCGGCCGGACCGCATGCCTGGGCGCGCCTGCCCGACCCGTTCCCTGACTGGACGCAAGAGGAGGAGGAGGCCGCCTGATGCAGACCGTGAGCGCCGACCATGCAATGACGCAGTACGCCGGTGGGCCGAGCGCTGCCGTGCTTGCCGACATCTACCAGCGCGCAGTCAATCTGGCGGTCTGGGAAGGGGGCCTCGACTGGCAGGCCCGCCTCGGCGCCGAAACGCTATGCCGTGCGCGCCCGGGCTTTCTCTGCAACATCCACGGCCGTGCTTCGGCGGTCGATGACGATGTGCGCCGTCGCTGGCCGAGCGATCCGGCTTTGGCTCCGCTGCTGCAGGCCGTGACGGATTGCGCGCGCATGTTCGAAGAGCTGTTCGAGCCGCCAGCCATTGGGCTTCGCATCACGGCGCTGGACCGTGCGATGTGCCCGCGCTTCCACGTCGACCGCATTCCGGTTCGCATGATCGCGACCTTTTGCGGCCCCGGCACCGAATGGCTTCCCAACCGCGCCGTGGACCGCGATCACCTGGGCGCTTCCGGCGCGGCGTCCAGCCCGCAGGTGCAACGGCTGCGCGCAGGCGACGTCGCACTGATGAAAGGCGAGAACTGGCTGGGCAACGAAGGCAATGGACTGGTCCACCGCTCGCCGGCCGTGGAGGAGCATACTGCGCGGCTCATCGCTACCATCGATTGGCTCGACTGATACGACCGTCTTCCGCACGCTACCCAACCGCCCACCTTCCCGATCATGGCTCCACATCCCCTTTCGCTGTCCGCATGGCTGTTGGCATTTGTCGCTCTGCTGACTGCCTGCTCCGCCTCGCGCACGGTGTCCATCGAGGATGGCTGGATCGAGCGGCGCTCCGACGGTGCGCCGGCCGAACTCCATCTGCGCATTCGCAACGGCCTGGAGCAGAGCGTGCGTCTGGTGGGGGCTTCCGTGGCGGGCAGCGAGAATGCGCGTTTGATGAGCACCGCGCCGGAACAGCGTCTGCCGGCCATCACGCTCAGTGCCGGGCAAAGCCTACGCATCCCCGAGGGTGGCTATCGCATCCTGATCGATGCGGCTCCAGTGCAATGGGCGCAGGTGGAAAGCGTCAATCTACAGTTGGCCGTGGAACAGTCGGATGGTCAGTTGCTGACCCTGTCCTACGATCTCCATGTCCATGACCACGACGAAGATCATCATCACGATCATTGAGCAGCTTCGACGCGCCCACATCGGAGGTTGAGCCAATGCGCGCCGGCCACCAGGGCCGCGCCAAGGGTGAGTATCAGGGGTTCGACCCCTTCGCCCAACATCCCCTTGCTGAGATAGAGGCCGAAACCGGCCAGCATCATGAGCAGCGGCAGCGCTTTACGGTGATGCATGCAGACACCATGCCCGATGGCAATGACCGCAATGACCATCGATACCATCAAGGCCCATTGCTCCACGCGCGGGTCGGCAAGCAGGGTGATGCCGAGTAGCGGCCACAGTGGCAAGAGCAGACAATGCACAGCGCACATGGACGTCAGCGAGATGCCGCAGGCGTCCAGCCATCCGGTCCGATGAAGTGACTCCTTTTTCATATGTTATATAGTAACATTTCATGCCCGCTTTGATCGAAGCGCAGGACATCCGCCATGGTTTCGGAGGACAGCCCGCACTCGCGCTGGATCATCTGCACCTGGAAGCCGGCCAGGCTCATCTGCTGCTGGGACCATCCGGATGCGGCAAGACCACGCTGCTGCATATCCTCGCCGGCCTGCTGATGCCCGATTCCGGGTCGCTCCACATTGCCGGACAGGATGTCCGCGCACTCGGCCCGGCGGCGCGCGATCGCTTTCGCGGGCAGCACATCGGTCTCATCTTTCAGCGACTCCACTTGCTGGGCGCCGTGAACGTGCTGCAGAACCTGATGCTCGCCCAGCACTTCGGCCGACGTCCGCCGAACCGTTCGCGAGCGCTGGCGTTGCTTGATCAACTCGGCCTGGCGCATCGTGCCCATGCCATGCCGGATACCCTGTCTCAGGGCGAAGCGCAGCGCGTCGCCATTGCGCGCGCACTGGTCAACCAACCCGCGATCCTGTTGGCGGACGAACCAACTTCCAGCCTCGATGACGACAACGCGCAGGAAGTCATCGCATTGCTGCGCGATGCCAGCGAACGTGAAGGCGCTGCCCTGCTGGTCGTCACTCATGATCAACGGCTACGGGCCCATTTCCCGGATGCCACGCTGCTGGCACGCCCGGAGCCCACCGCATGACCCTGCTCGCTCTGGCGTGGGCCAATCTGCTGCGCGACAAGCTCGCCGCCGCGCTCAATACCGCGCTGATGGCGATCGGCATTGCCACCATCGTGCTGCTGCTGCTGTTCGGCCATCACCTTGAAGAGCGCATGCGGGGTGACGCGGCCGGCATCGATCTGGTGATCGGCGCCAAGGGCAGCCCCAGTCAGCTGGTACTGTCGGCGATCTACCACGCCGATATCCCCACCGGGAATATTCCCCTGGCCGAGGCCCAGCGCTGGGCCGAGCACCCCATGGTGCGGACCGCGATCCCGCAGGCTCTGGGCGATTCCTGGCGCGGCTTTCGCATCGTCGGTACCACCACCGCCTACCCGGCGCTATATGCCGCCGGCGTGCGCGAGGGCAGGCTCTGGCAAGCTCCCGGCGAGGCCACTATCGGCGCCGCAGTGGCGGCGAGCGGGCTTGCCGTCGATGATTCTTTTTCCGGCGTGCACGGCTTTTCGCCGGAAGGCCACGTGCACGGCGACAGCCGTTACCGGGTCGTCGGCGTGCTCGCGCCCACCGGCACCGTCATCGACCGCCTGATCCTCACCAGCGTGGAAAGTGTGTGGGCCGTACACGGCACAGCGGAGCCTACCGACCCCGAAATCACCACCCTGCTGATCGACTACGCCACGCCCTTTGCCGCCACCACCCTGCCGCGCCTGGTCAACAGCCAGTCCCAGCTACAGGCGGCGGCACCGGCGGTGCAGACCAATCGTATGCTGCAGCTCCTCGGCGTGGGCATTGATGGTGTGCGCGCTTTCGCCTGGCTGCTGGTGGTCAGCGCCGGCCTCGGTGTCTTCATTGCGCTCTATCACGCACTGGAGGCGCGCCGCTATGAACTGGCGCTGCTGCGCTGCCTGGGCGCCACGCGCGGGGAAGTGCTGATCAGCCTCGTGATCGAGGGTGTCTTGTTGAGTCTTGCGGGCACGCTCCTGGGCGTCTTCGTCGGCCACCTTGTGGCGGAACTTGCCGGCCAATGGCTGGGCTTTGCCGCCACGGAAGGATTGACCGGTTGGCAATGGCTGCCCGCGGAAAGCTGGTTGCTGTTGTACGGAACGGCCATTGGTGCATTGGCTGCGCTGGTGCCGGCCATTCGCGCCTATCGGCGCGACGTCACGGCGGTACTGAAATCGGCATGAGTGAGGGAGCTCGCATCCTCATGCTGTGCAGTCTGTGGCTGCCGATGCTGGTACAGGCGCAGGGGGCCACCGGGGCGAACAATGCCGAACGCGCAGCCGTACCGGGCGCTGCACAACTGGCGCTGTACAGCGAATCGGCCTACCAGGTGAGCAATGACGCATGGATGATCGACGTGGTTGTCCGCACGCCCACCTTCATCACGGCGCAGCTCACCGACGCCGCCGGCAAACCGCTGCCCGGTGTGACGGTCTCCGCGTCCACCCGTGATGGGAGTGCCCTGGTCACCGCGCCGGCCACAAAGACCAATGCGCAGGGCAAAGCGACCTTCGGCGTACGGCCCTTCGAGGCCGGAGAAGACGCGGTCACCGTGCGCGGCCGGGGCCAGTCTTCCACGATCCTGCTGAACGTGATCGATGACGCCGCGCTGGACTGGGGCGGCCTGGATGACGCCGACGGCATCACGCCCTGGAACACCCTGCTGTCCAGCCGGGTGCGCTACCGCGAGGACTACACCCTTGATGTCCGCTACTCCGAGCCGGTGCAGGCACTGAGTGGTGCGCAGGTCAGGCTGGTAGGCTTCATGATACCTCTGGAACCGAGCGATCGGCAGACGCATTTCCTACTCGTCTCGACACCGCCATCTTGTTTCTTCCACGTGCCTGGAGGGCCGGCCGGCGCGGTCGAAGTGCGCGCAGACACGCCGATTGCCGTGCGATGGGACCCCATCGTCCTGTCTGGCACCTTCCGCTTGACCGATGATCCGGAGGCCGGATTGATCTACCGGCTTGAACATGCGCAGATCGAGAAGCGTCCGTCGCCCTAAGGGGTGATGCAGCGTCCTTCCGCCCCCTCACCTCTGGTCTACGAAGAGTTTATGAAGCAACGCCTGCCCGCCATCGTCTTGTTCTGCTGCCTCACGGCGTGCGGCTCCGCAACGGACAACGACGAGGCCCCGATGCCTTCCGTACAGTCTGCACCGGAGCGAGCCACCGCAATGCCGCAGCCGGCGAGACCCACGGGGAACGCCCTGACCGAGGCGGAAATGCAGGCCATGGCCCCGCCCGACGATGCCCCCAACGCCGTGCGATCCGTGCCCGCCCCGGACGGGCCGATGCTGACCTTGTACAACGAATCCGCCTATCAGACCGGCGCCGACACCTGGATGATCGACGTCCTCGCCGGCACCCCCGCCTACATCACGGCCCAGCTGCTCGATGCGGCCGGCGAGCCGGTGGTGGGCAAGACCGTGTCGATCACCACGTCACGCGACAGCCCGCTGATGACGCTGGCCTCTTCCGAAACCGACGAGATCGGCGAGGTGACCTTCGGCGTGCGTCCGAATCAGGACGGCGAGGAAATCGTCACCGTCCGCGCCGGCGAAGAAGAAGCCCAGATCACGCTCAATGTGATCGCCGACCGCGCGCGCCAGTGGCAGGGGCTGGATGCCATCGACGGCGTCCTGCGCTGGGAGACACTCCTGGAAAGCCGGGTGCGCTACCGCCAGGATTACACGCTGGACGTGCAATTCTCCGACACGGTGCAGGCGCTGGAGGGCGAGGTCGTACAGCTGGTGGGCTTCATGCTGCCGCTCGAGGCCACTGACGAGCAGTCCCACTTTCTGCTGGTATCGACCCCACCCTCCTGTTTCTTCCATGTGCCTGGCGGCCCGGCCGGCGCGGTCGAGGTCTTCGCCAAGCGCGGGATCGAAGTCCAGTGGGAACCCGTCATG
>JALEHA010000070.1 GCA_022763315.1 Algiphilus sp. | reverse complement strand
CTGGCCGACAAATACGGCGTTTCGGCCGAGCGCATTCGACAGATCGAATCGGCGTCGATGAAGAAGCTCCGCGGCGCCATCGCGGAAGCCTAGCGCCGCGCACCCGCGACCGATTCTTCGCAGGCCGCCTCCGGGCGGCCTTTCTGCAGGCGGCTTCTATTGCCTTGGCGGCGCCGCGGGCGCGCGCCCGCGTCTTGCATCAAGGATGGCCACGGATGGCGGGGCCGCCGCCCTACGCCGTTGCGAGCAGGCGATGACCATGGAGGACGGTTAGGATAGCGGGGGCAACAGGGTTCCTCGGCATGTTCGACAGCGTCTTCGTTCAGATCAGCGTGATTCTCTGCGTCGCAGTCGTCGGTGGCGCCCTGGCGCAGGTCTTGCGCCAACCGCTGATCGTTGCCTTCATCGTGGTTGGCATTCTGCTCGGCCCATCGGTTGCCGGCATGGTGGATCCGAGCAGCGAGATCGAGCTCTTCGCCAAGCTGGGCATTGCCCTGCTGCTGTTCATCGTCGGCCTCAAGTTGGATCTGCATGTGATCCGGACGGTGGGACCGGTGGCGCTGGTCTCAGGATTGGGCCAGGTGCTGTTCACCTCGGTGGTGGGGTACCTGATTGCGCTGGCGCTTGGCATGTCGCACGTCAGCGCCCTCTATGTCGCAGTGGCGCTGACCTTCTCCAGCACCATCATCATCGTCAAGCTGCTGTCGGACAAACGCGAGGTCGATTCGCTCCACGGCCGCATTGCGATCGGCTTTCTGATCGTGCAGGACATTGTCGTGGTGCTGGTGATGATCGGCCTGACCGCCTTCGGCCAGCCGGCAAGCGGGGATACCAGCCTGGGTGGCGAGGCGCTGATGATCGCGCTCAAGGGGGCGGCCATGCTGCTCACCGTGGCGTTGCTGATGCGTTACGTGCTGCCAGCCCTGCTACATCGACTGGCGCATTCCTCCGAGCTGCTGATGCTGTTCGCCGTCGCCTGGGCGGTGCTCGGTGCCGCCGTCGGCGACTGGCTGGGGTTCAGCAAGGAAGTCGGCGCCTTTCTCGCCGGCATTTCCATCGCCTCCACGCCGTATCGCGAACAGGTCGCCGCGCGACTGGTCGGCCTGCGCGACTTCCTGCTGCTGTTCTTCTTCATCGAACTCGGCGCGCTGCTCGATCTGAGCATGGTGGGCGCCCAGATCGGTCCGGCGGCGGTGTTCTCGCTGTTCGTGCTGATCGGCAACCCGATCATCGTGATGATCATCATGGGTGCGATGGGCTACCGCAAGCGCACCGGCTTCCTTGCGGGCCTTACGGTGGCGCAGATCAGTGAGTTTTCGCTGATTCTGGCCGCGCTGGGCTTGAGCCTCGGGCATCTGGACGAGGAGACCGTCAGCCTGATCACGCTGGTGGGTCTGGTCACCATCAGCGTGTCTGCTTACATGATCCTGTATTCGCATGCCCTTTACCGGCGGCTGGCACCCTGGCTGTCGATCTTCGAGCGGCGCACGCCCTTCCGCGAACTCGACGAGCCGGTCGACGCTATCCGCGATGTCGACATCCTGCTCATTGGTCTGGGCCGCTATGGCGCCACCATGGCCTCCAGCCTGCGCGCCCAGGGCTGTCGACTGCTGGCGGTGGACTTCGACCCGGACGCGGTCGCCGGGCACGTGCGCGACGGCTACCGGGTGCACTACGGCGACGCCGCCGACCCGGAGTTTCTGGCCAGTCTGCCGCTGGCTAAGACCCGCTGGATCGTCAGCACCGTGCGCGATCGCGACATCAACACCACACTGCTGCGCGATCTGCGCGACCGGCACTTCCAGGGGCGCATCGCCATGGCCGCCGCCACCCGACAGGACGCAGAGCGCCTGCGGGCGGAAGGCGTCCATCTCGTGCTGCTGCCCTATTCGGATGCGGCCGAGCGCGCCGCGCAGCGCCTGCTGGAATCATCCAACCCCATGACCGACGCGCGGGGGACCACGCCATGAAGCAGTTCAAGAACATTCTCTACCTCTGCCAATCGCTGGACGAGGACGACCAGGGCATTGCGCGCGCCGTATCCCTCGCACAGAACAACCAGGCACAGCTCCACGTACTGGATGTGTTTCCGGCGATGACCTCGATGGCGGCGCTGCCCAAGGAGGCCCCGCGTGCCGAGGCGCTGGTGCAGGCGATGATGCAGGAACGCGCCCGCCGCCTGGAGGCGCTGGTGGATCCGCACCGGAACACGCTGGAGATCCGCTACGAAAGCGTCGCCGGCACCCGCTTTCTCGAAGCGATCCGCACCGTGTTGCGCAATGAACATGATCTGGTCATGAAGGTGGCGGAAGACCCGCCCTGGCTGGAACGCCTGTTCGGCAGCGACGATATGCATCTGCTGCGCAAATGCCCCTGCCCGGTGTGGATCATGAAGGCCCACGACAAGACCAACTACGCCCAGATCGTGGCCGCCGTGGACATTGATCCCGATGACCCGGCAGCCGATCGCGGCGCGCTCAATGGCGACATCCTCGAGATCGCCGGCTCCTTGGCGCTGTCGGACTTTGCTGCGCTACACCTGGCGCACGCCTGGGAGGCGCCCCAGGCCGGCTTTGTCAGTCTGTGGGCCAGCGATCACGACCGCGCCGAGCGCGAGATCATCGAAGGAACGCGCCGAAGCCACCAGCTCGGTATGGACCTGCTGAGCAGGAGACTGCGCGACATCGTTGGCGAGGAGGCCTATGCCTACCTGTCGCCGCGCATTCACATGCCGATGGGCCCGGCGCACAAGGAGATTCCGGCCGTGGTCGAAGCAGTCGACGCCGACCTCGTGGTCATGGGCACGGTGGCGCGCACCGGCATCGCAGGCCTGTTCATTGGGAACACCGCTGAAAGCGTGATCGACCGCCTGCGCTGCGCCGTTCTCGCCATCAAGCCGCACGGCTTTGTGACGCCGGTCCAACTGGACTGAGGCCGGTCGTTGCTGGGCTAGCCCGGTGCCGGCTCCGTCGGCTCCAGCGGGCGTTCCCAGAAAATCAGCGTCTTGTGGCTTTCCTGATCATCACCGATATCGACCCAGGGAAAGGTGCAGTGCAGATCCGCCCGCCGGCGGTAGCCCAGCCGCTGCCAGAAGGCGTCATTGGGGACGTAGTCGGAGGGACGCGCCGGATGGTCAGCCGGCCGCTGCACGGCGCAGAATGTGCAGCGGCTGCGACCGAGCGCGCGGCCATGCGCCTCGCGCAGCGCAAAGAAGCGTCTGCCCAGACCCAGCCCGCGATAGGCTGGCAGCACCACGGATTCGCCGAAGTAAAGGATCTCGTCCAGCACCGCGCCGTCGTTGCGCCACGGCGCCTGCATCTCGGTTTCGGCAGACTCCAGGGGCAGCGCCGTCGACGCGGCCACCGCCTGCTCGCCATCACGCACCAGCACGATGAGGCTGCGCGGTTCGCGCAGGTATTGCTCAAGGTAGTCCTGCTCGTACTGCAGGCTGCCGTCGTACAGGTACGGCCATTCCGCGAATACCGCGATGCGCAGGCGCGCCAGGGCGTCGAGATAGGGGCGCGCGCCCTCGCCGTTCAGTAGATGGGTACTGAGTTCAGGCGACCCCATGCCAGACCGCGACGTAGTGATCAACCAGCAGTGCCGTGAACAGCGCCATCAGGTAAACGATCGAATAGCCGAAGGTGCGCATCGGCAGTCCCGGCACCGGTGCGAAGCGCATGCGCAGCGCATAGACCAGAAAGACACCGCCCAGCACCAGTGCAGACACCAGATAGATGAGGCCGGACATGCCGGTGGCGAAGGGCAGCATGGTCACCGCCACCAACAGGATGGTGTACAGCAGGACCTGGGTACGCGTGTAGTCGATGCCGTGCGTGACCGGCAGCATGGGGATGTCGACCTCGGCGTATTCATCCCTGCGCTCGATGGCCAGCGCCCAGAAATGCGGCGGCGTCCAGACGAAGATGATCAGGAACAGCAGCAGCGCATGCGGGTCGATGGTGCCAGTCACCGCCGCCCATCCGAGGACTGGTGGTGCGGCGCCAGCAGCGCCACCGATCACGATGTTCTGCGGCGTGGCGCGCTTCAGATACAGGGTATACACCCCCGCGTAACCGATCAGGGTGACCAGGGTCAGCCACGCGGTCAGCGGGTTGATCAGCAGATAGAGCAGAACGAAGCCGATCGCGCCGATCGCCACGGCGAAGGCGCCGGATTCCAGCATGCCGAGCTGCCCCGTCACCAGCGGCCGCCGCCGGGTGCGCGCCATGCGCGCGTCCACCTGGCGGTCCAGGATCTGGTTGAAGGCAGCGGCGGCAGCCGCCATCAGCGTGATGCCGACCGAGCCCCATACCAGAACGCCAAGATCGACCATCCCGGGACTGGCCAACAGCATGCCGACCATCGCGGTGAAGGTGATCAGCATGACCACGCGCGGCTTGCACAGCGCGTAGTAATCGCTGATGCGATGCCGCGTCGCGGCGGGTAGCTTGTCGGTCAAGGCCGCAGTCCTCATGCGAGCTCCCTGCCTCTTGGTGCCTTCCAAAGTGTGTGAAGCGTGGCGACGATGCTGAGCAGCAGCAGCGCCGCACCGGCGTTGTGCATGGTGGCAAGACCCAGCGGCAGATGCAGCAGAACGATGCTGACGCCAATGAGCAGTTGCAGCACCAGCGCGCCCCCAACCATCAGTCCCAGGAGCCGTTGTCCGCCCTGGCCGCGCCACAACAGCAGCGCCGCGAGGAGTCCGACAACCAGCGTGACCGCAATGGCCCAGAGACGGTGCACGGTATGGATGGCGGTGCGCGCCGGGTGCTCAAGCACACCATATTCGTAATTTTGCCCGATCCCGCGCCAGATTACGAAGCCTTCCTTCAGATCCATGGGGGGGAAGACCTCGCCGTCGTGGCAGGTGGGGAACTCAGTGCACGCCAGGGCCGCGTAATTGGTCGACGTCCAGCCGCCGAGAATGATCTGCACCGCAACGACCAACAACGCCGCCACCGTGAGACCGCGCAGACCCGGCGACGCAGGGTGTTGTGGCGCCGGGCGCTGAGTGAGCCACAACCAGAACAGCATCGACAGCGTCGCCATGCCGCCAATCAGATGCGCGGTGACCACCGCCGGCTTCAGCAGCAGGGTGACCGTCCACATGCCCAGCATGCCTTGGAAGATAACCAGCGCCAGCAGCGCGACGCTGACGCGCAGCGGCAGCCCTTCACGGCGGCCGCGCCACGCCATGACCACCAAACCGATGATCATCACGCCGAGCAGGCTGGCGATGTAGCGATGCGCCATCTCGATCCAGGCCTTGGTGGTATCCACCGGGCGCTCCGGAAAGCTCTGCTCGGCGCGTTGGATATGTTCCTGGCTTTCCGGCACGCCGAAGTGACCATAGCAACCCGGCCAGTCCGGACAACCGAGGCCTGCATCGGAGAGACGCACGAAGGCGCCAAAGACCACAACGCAGAGCGCAAACAGGGCCGACGCGCCGGCGACGCGACGGAACCACAGAGACAGTCTTGGGTTCTGGTTCATGTTCATCCGATCTGTGAGGCGCGCAGCAGGCGCACGATGTCCTTGCGCAGCGGTTCGGCTTCGAAGCCGGGCGCGTAGCGCATCATGTAGTTGCCGAT
>JALEHA010000069.1 GCA_022763315.1 Algiphilus sp. | reverse complement strand
GTGACGCGATACTCCACCGCGCCGCCGAAGGCATAGCCAAGGCCGCTCTGCGAACTGCTCGAGTAGCCGCCCACGAGCTCACTGTCGGCATTGAGCGCAATCAAATCTTCAAGCTGCTGCTGCAATCCCGGTCGATCAGGAAACAGTGGCGCGCCGTCCTCGTTGAATGACTGCAAGCCAAAAGCGCCCTCGACCCGCCAGACCAGATTGCCATAACGTCCCGCAAGCTCCGCCGGAACGCCCACCGAGAGAAAGCTCTGCGGTGAGAAATAACCGCCATGTCCGAAAGTGAAGTAACGGCGGTTCTTGTCGTAAAAAAAGCTGGTGATGTTCAGCCCATAGGTCAGGCTGAGGCGCTCACCGCGGATGGCACGGATATAGGTACCGCCGCCGAACTCCAGGGAGCTGTTGTCATCGGTGTTGCGGCCATCGTAGGTGGCGAAACCGACATTGCCATAGATGCCGTAGCTACCGAGGTCGTAGGTCAGGTCGACGCGACCACGGTTGCGGTTGACCGCACCAAAGGTCACGCCGGTGAGGGGATCCTCGGTGCCTGCGTAACTCAGCACACTATCGCTGACGGCGCGGCGGGAGAGGTCGAGCGCCAGACGCCATGGACCAAAGGAAGGTGCCCAACGGATGCCGCCTGCAACACGTTCTTCCGCAAAGCCCAAGGGTGTGCTGCCGATGTCCGCCTCGAAACTGCCCATGCGATAGGTCAGGCCCATCGCGATACCGCTGTCGTCCTGGGGAAGACTGTCATCAGGCCCACCGCGAATCAGCGCTAGTGTGCCGAAACGCAACAGCCGATCACCGGCGACTTCTCCGCCATCAATGAGGACCGGCACGACGCGAACGCCAAAGCGACCGAGTGCGGTTGCATCGGATTGCAGCTCAAAGGGGGCCTCCAGATTGAACAGCCGCGAGAGTCCGCTCTCGCCATCGCGCACCCGGCTGTGCAACGCCGTGCTGATGTTGCCGCTGGTCGCTGCACGCAGGCGCTGTACCGGGCGGTCATCGGCGTTACTACCCGCCATTGTGGGGTCTACAGCGGCCTCGCCGGGCTGCATCGGTGTCCGAAGCAAGGTGGCGTCGCTGCGTAGCTGCAGTGGTGGCGAGCCTTGCTGCGCGGTGGCCGCCGTGGCACCGCGCTGCGCATGGCCTAGTCGTTCCGCGACACGCAGGCTCGCCGGCAGCGCATCCGCTGCCGGGGCACCCGCTGGTGCAACGGGAGCGTCAAAAGGGCCCGGACGAGGGCGAAGCACCTGTTCCGGTGCGTGTGGGTTGCGCCCCTGCATGGCGTCACGGATCGGTCTTGGTGGGAGGGGGGCATCCTGTTGCGTTTGGTCAATCAAGGCCAACTGCGGTGGCCGGAGGGTGGGGTCCGCGCTGGGTTCACGGGCGCGCAGTGCAGCGGCACGCTCGTAGTAGCGCAGTGCTCGCCCCTGGTTGCCGGATGCCTCGGCGAGGCGCGCTCGGAAGCTGGCGGTCTGCGCAGTTTCACCGCGATCGCGCTCGGCGCGTTGGATAGCCGCTTCGGCCGCTTCCAGCTGCCCGGATCCGAGCAGGGCGTTGATGCGCCCATCGAGGGCGTCGCCATTGTCGGGATTCCTCAGCAGCAACGATTCGTAGATGCTGAGGGCCTCGTCATAATCGCCGGCGGCGTCAAAGATCCGTGCCAATGCCATCTGTACTGCAGGGTCGCGGGGGCGCCGGCGCACGACGTCGCGCAGTAAGTTATAGGCCTCAGCAAGGTCTCCGCGTTGGCGCGCCTCGTCCGCAAGCTGGATCCGGTAGCCCACGACCAATGCTTCCAAGCGGGAGGACTGTTCGGGTGTCAACGGCTGCTCGAGCAGGTAATCGACCTGGGCCTCGAATTCGGCGCCTTGGTCCAGCTCAAGCAACAGGCTGGCGTACTGGACACGTTGATCCAGTTCGCCCGGGGCCTGAGAGAAGGCACGTCGCAGGTAAGCGAGGGCGCGTGCGGGGTCGCCCAGTTCGGCCCAGCCACCAGCGAGCAAAGCGGCGTATTCGACCGCGCCCCGGCTGGCATCGTCGGCCGCATGCAGCGCGGTGTAGGCGAGTTCGAAGTCGCCGGCGAGACGAGCCAGCCGCGCGCGCTCGACCTGATAGTGGATCCACGCCCGTTGCTGTAGCGTCCGTACGGAGCGGTCGCGTGCGGATACAGGAAGATCTTCCAGAATGCGGAGGACCTCGAGCCAGCGCTGATCGTCGGCCAATGCATAGGCCTGCGCCACGCGGACGTCGAGTACCTCTGGATGGGTGCGAATCAGGCTATCGAGCAGCTGGTCCGCCTGCTGATCCTCACCCGCGTCGCGCAGCAAGCGCGCCAAATCCAGACGTGGCCAGGGTGAGCTGGGATCCAGTGCGATGGCGCGGCGCAACAGTGACCGAGCCCGCTCCGTATCACCCTGGGCGGTCAGGTCGGCGGCTTGCTGGCGTAGGGCATTGGCGCGCGCGGGTGCGATGGCGGCTGCCACTGTGGGATCGGCATTCGCTGCAAGCTGCTCTGCCTCTTCGAGCCGCCCGGTTTCCACCAGAATGCGCGCGAGCATAGCCTGCGCATCGGCTTGCTCCGGGCGGGCCTCTAGCACGCGGCGAACCTGCGTTTCCGCCGCGCCATATTCCGCGGCACGGAGCAAGGCGTCAGCGTAGGGGAGACGCAAAGTCGGGTCGAGGTCGGACGGCGGCGCCGCAAAGGCCTGGCGATAGGATGCGAGGGCATTCTCGAAATCACCGCTGTCCGTGGCCGTTTGCGCACGGCGGAAACGTGTGAAGAAGCGCGCAGTGGTGGCTGCGCTCTGCCAACGCTGCGCGGTGGCGGGACGGGCGCGCATTGCGCTGTCGAGCAGACGCTCAGCGAGGGCATAGCGTTGCTGGCGTAGACGGACGATACCGAGTCCACCGAGTGCGTCGGGCTGGTCCGCGTCGCCCTCGAGTACTTGCTCAAAGCTTCGTTCGGCAGCAGGCAGCTGTCCTTCATTCAGCGCATCGAAGCCCGCCTTTAAACGGGCATCGCGCTGCGCGCGTTCCGGATCGGGGCGTTGCTGTAGCAGTTGCTCGTATTTCTGACGGACGGCAGGGTCGTTGTTGGCCTGCTGCAGAAAACCTTCGTAGAGGGCTTGATCGGCAGGGGTTGCGTCGAGCCAGATCAGGGCCTGGCGCCAAGCCTCCAACACAGCGTCGTCCGCCAGCGCGCCCTCTGCGTGCATATTCTGCAACGCGCGGATGCCTTGCCTTCGTGTGTCGGCGCTATAGGTCTGGACGCGAGCGCGCGCCAGCGTATAGCGCGGATCCGCAGGATGGCGCTGCTCGAGCGCCTTCAGTGCCTGCAGGGCCTCTGACCTGCGGGTCTCGTCGGCCGCCATGGTTTCAAAGTATTCGCGTGCCAGCGCGTCGGTAGGTGGTTCGCCACCAAACGCTTCACCGTAAGCGGCCAGTGCAGCGCTGGTGTTCCCGTCGCTCGCGAGGCGTCTTGCGTCGATCAGGGCGCCGCGATCGACGCGCTCCAGCGCCCGAATCGCCTCGACTTCCTGCAGCCAGGGTGAGTCCGGATCAATAGAACGCAGACGGGCCGTCAGTTCCTCCGCGCGGCTACGATTGCCGTTGGCGAGGAAGAGGGCGGCCAATCGACCCAGTGCCTGCGCATTGTCGGGGTCCGCCGCAAGAACACGCTCCCACGCAGAGCGCGCGCGCCCTTCCTGGTCCCGCGCCTCCCAGAATTCAGCCTGCTCGATGAGTTGCTGGACGGCACGGTCCGGCGCGTCAGCGCTCTGTGCCCAACTCGCTGATCCCCAAAACAGAAAGAGGACGCCGAGGAAGACAATGTGACGTGGATCCTTCATTTCTTCCCCCATTCCGGCAGCAGGCGGCCGACTTCGTCGAAACGGTAGCGGCCTTGTCGGTAGCCCTGTGCGAACAACGCCAGGACTTGGTCATAGTAGCGCGCAGGGTGTCCGTACAGCCCGCCAAGGCGCGCATTCTGTGCAATGGCTGCAACCGCGCTAGCGCCTTCGAGGTCGCCCAGACTATCCATCCAGGTTGCAGCGACCAGCTGGAACCCCGGCGGTCCATCGCCGCTAACGGCGCCGGAGGCAATATCCCAGTGCTCCGGCATGCGTCCATGGGCGCGGATGATGTCGAGGGAGGGGGCCAGGGCGCTCCGCATGGTCGTCAAGGCATCAAGTCCCGGGACGCGTAGGGCCGCCCACAGAAACACCCGAATCGCGTCATAGCTCCCGCGTGTGCCGGTTTCGGCGTCGGGCGCGTACCCATTGGCCCCGAGCCGCACCCAATCCGGTGGCAGCCCATTGGGTGCGATCGTGGACAGGGCGCGCGCCTGTTCCTCGAGGATCGCCTGCCACGGGCCTTCAGGATCCCGGTGCGCCAGATAGCGAAACTGGAAGGCGGGCACGTAGCTCGGATTCAATCGGACGGCGTCCTCGCTCACAAAGCCGGCAGGGCCTGGTAGCAGTACGGATCGTTCGTAGGCACGCATGGTTTCGCGCTCGCGAATCTGGGCGAGCAAGGCGCGCGCCGTCGCCTCATAGTCCGGTACTTCCCACAGTCGGGACGCTTCGAACAACGCGTAGGCAATGAACAGGTCCGCGTCTGAGGCGGGGTTCGGGTCGAGGATCCCCCAACTCTGCTGCTCCTTGTTCCGACCCCACAACCAGGCTGGTAGCTGGCTACGCAGGTCGCCACCGGCCAGATTGCGGTGCGTCCAACGAAGAATGCGCTGGAAGCTATCCCGATCATTCGCGATGAGCGCGAAAAACAGGGCATAGGCTTGCCCCTCCGAGACGGTACGTCCATCCGCGGTCCAGTCGATGACTCTTCCATCGTCTTGGATGAAGCCATCATGGAAGCGCTCCCATAGGGGCCATCGGTAAGGCATGGGGGCTGCCTTGAAGCTCGCTATTGCCTCCGCCGGAACCGTCACCGCAGCGGCTGGCGAACCTGCAGACAGCATGAGCAATACTGCGAGGGCCGCCCTCAGCCCGTCACTCATCACCGTGGAGTCGCCGTTGTGCGCGGGCACGAAGTGCGATGTTCAGTATCCAGATGGCAAGCAGGGTTGCGATGATCAGCAGGGGCAGCATGGTCCAGGGGTGGCTGCGAACCCAAAGCCGTAGCGACCAATCCCAGGGGAGTGAGCCCACGCTGTACTGGGGACCCAAGGCGTAGGACGAGACATTGTCTTTGTTGAGCAGCGCGACGTCGCCACGGATGAACTGTCGCGCACCCGGATCGATCAAGGTACGGGCCATGTCGAAGGCTGAGCCGTTCACCCCGGCGGTGACGATGACCACACTGCGTCCCGACGCGAACGGCGACTCGGCACCCACGATGGTGCCAATGCGCGTGCCGGCGCTATGTACTGCACGGCTGGCGAAGCGATAGGCGGCGTCGACGTCGCGCCCGTCCATCCGCGCGACCCATCGGAATAGTGGATCGATGCGCGCGAGCGATACCTCTTCTCCCCGGATCGTCAATGGCAGATCGATGCGCTCACCCCGGATGATGTCGAGCTGATCGCTGCGGCCAACGTAGAGCAGGTCCCGGTCGTAGCCTGCATCAAGGACGCCTTCGCTGATGACTTCAACCTTCGACAACACGGTGCCGGTGTTCTGGCCGATGAAACCGGCGAGGGTAAAGGTCGCCGACAATGCGTCTTCACCCGGAGCCGACGGAAGCACGATGCCGGTTCCTGCACCATCCGGATATCGGGAAAAGGGGAAGGCGCCGCCCGCAAGCATGCCAAGGTCAGGCAATTGGGCGTAGTAAGCATGGCGCGGGAAGTCGAAGGTGATATCGCGGTCGATAGAGCCCTGTAGCGCATCCGGATCAAAGGGGTCGCAATGGTCGGCCGTTTGACGCAGCAGGTTGAAATCCAGCTCGAGCCGATTGCGATATTCGACGGCACTCACCGGGATGCGCGTGCGCATAGTGCGCTGGATGGCCCGCTGGGCGCCATCATCCAGGGTGGTGTCGTCCATGAACTGGCCGTTGAAGCGCACGTTCAGTGTGGAGCGCGGATTGGCAGCATCGCTCACGCGCGCAGTGAACCGCAGGTCGAGTGCGCTGCGATCCAGCATATACAGATGCGGTGGCAGGCGGAAATCAAAACGCAATGGCGCTGGCGTCATGCCGCGAACGGAGAGTCCATCGCGTGTCTGAGAAGCCAGCCCGACGCGGTCACCGGGGGTCAGCCAGCTGGGGGCGGCATTTGCGGGCAAGGCCTCGGGCGGTGTGTAGCCGGTGATGCGCGCCTGCTCGCCGCTCAT
>JALEHA010000068.1 GCA_022763315.1 Algiphilus sp. | reverse complement strand
ATGCTGCGCGCGACCCGCGCATCTGGGCACTGCATACCTCAATGAACGCGGCTCAAGGCGGGCACGCCGGTCTTGGCCGCGAGTCGCTGGAGGCGCAGGCGCAGCGTGCGCTGCGGGAGGGTCCGGAAGCATTGGATCCGGCGGAATGGCGGACACTGCTGGCGGATCCTGACGCATTGGCCGGATTGCATTGGACGCTTCAAATGCATCCCGAAGACGTCCATCCGGCATGGCGGGAAGGCGCCGGCGATGCGCCGGACCGCGGGCCGCTGACGCCCGCTGCGGCCTGAGCGGTCTGCCACTTCTTGCATGGCTTCCATGTCGCATCGATAGTGCAGCATTCGAGCTGACGCAGGCGAGCACGCACGTGGCCACAACACAGGATTGGACGCTGCAGGCGAAGCCAGGACAAGAGCCTTCGCGGCTGCGTCTGGCTCTGTTGCACAAGGGGGAATCGGTTCCTCTGGCGGCCGCCTTCGCGGCCTTGGTGGAAGACACCGGCTGCCGAACGGTCCTGAACGCCGGGCTGGCCGCGGCGCCCTTTCACGCCTTCCGCTGGGAATGTCCGCCACTGCACCGGGCGCAGTCCCGGATCACTGCTTTCGAGTGCACGTTGATCGACGCCCCTGAGCTGGTCCGGCCAGCGGACGCTTCGGCCTTTGGCGACTATTTCCATGCATCAATCGGCGAGACGGTCACTGCGTTCGCCAATCTCGGGGGAGACGCCCAGCTGGTCGTGCCGCTGCCGCTGGGCGAGGATGCGGCCTATCCGCACCTCGCCGCCTTCGTGCGCAGCGCCCCCGAAAGCCAACGCGATGCGTTCTGGCAGCATCTCGGTCGCTGCGTCCTGCGCGCACGCAAGGACGCGCCGCTATGGGTGAGTACCGCCGGTGACGGCGTGCCATGGCTGCATGTCCGCCTCGATCAACGGCCAAAGTATTACCGCACGCCGGCGTACGGTGGTCTGACCTAGGCATCGACTGCCCGCCGTCTTGCGTTGCCGCGCGGGGAGAGAGACGATGAGGCCCTTCCTGCGGAGGAGCGGGGATGACGAGAAGCCTCATGGAGCAGAGTGCAGCCCGCATGGCGGCGTGGCTGCAGCGGCGCGCCCGGCATGCGCAGGACAACTTCTACCTCGAAGGCCCCTATGCGCCGGTAGAAGCGGAACACACCGAAACCGAATTGACGGTCAGCGGCACTATCCCCGAGGCCCCCGACGGCCTCTTTGCCCAGATCGGCCCCAATCCGCTGCAGGTCCCCAACCCCGCCGCGCACCACTGGTTCGTGGGCGATGGCATGGTGCACGGCGTGCGGCTGCAGGCCGGCAAGGCCTGCTGGTACCGCAACCGCTGGGTGGGTACGGATACGGTCAATGACCACCTCGGTCGCGCGCGCGTAGCCGGCCCGCGACGCGGCATTTTCGATGTCGTCAACACCAATGTCTTCCCACACGCGGGCAGTCTCTGGGCGACGGTGGAGGCCGGGCCGCTGCCCGCCGAACTGGATGCCGAACTCAATACCGTGCGCCGGGGTCTCTTCCGCAGCGACGAAAGCCTGCCCTTCACGGCGCATCCCCACCGCGACCCGCAGAGCGGCGAGTTGCACGCGGTCTGCTACGACGCGCTGCAACGCCACCAGCTGATCTATCAATGCATTGACGCCAACGGTGTCCTGCGTCGGCGCGTCAACATCCCAGTCCG
The DNA here is from genome assembly GCA_022763315.1 of Algiphilus sp. Lineage (GTDB taxonomy): Bacteria > Pseudomonadota > Gammaproteobacteria > Nevskiales > Nevskiaceae > Algiphilus. Next base: position 1,998 of record JALEHA010000068.1, on the reverse strand, counting down.
CCACGGGCCGATGGTGCACGACTGCGCGATCACGGCGCGTTATGTCGTGATCTTCGATCTCCCCGTCACTTTCTCCTTCCGCGCCCTGCTGGCCGGGGCAGCGCTGCCGTATCGCTGGAATCCACGCCATCGCGCCCGTGTCGGGCTGCTGTCGCGCGAAGGTGACTCGGATCGCGTGAAGTGGTTTCCGGTCGCGCCTTGCTATGTCTTTCACGCCTGCAACGCCTTTGACAATGCCGACGGCAGCGTCACGGTTGACGTGGTCACTCACGCTCGCATGTTCGACCGTTCCCAGCAGGGGCCGGAGGCGCAGCAGGTGGCCTTCGAACGCTGGCGGCTGGGCGGTTCCCTGACCGCGGTGCAGCGCCAGGTGGTGTCGTCGGAGGCGCAGGAGTTTCCGCGCTGTGACGAACGCCGTACCGGCCAGAGCTATCGCTACGCCTACGCCGTGGGCGGTCAGGCCATGTCGACCGAAGGCACGCGCCTGCTGCGTCACGATCTGCAACGCGGCACGACCACGGTCCACGACTTCGGGCCCGGTCAGATGATGGGCGAGGCCATCTTCGTGCCCGCCCATCCTGACGCCGCTGAGGATGAGGGCTGGCTGCTTGCCTATGTCCAGGACCCGCAGCAACAGCGCAGCCGCCTCGTCATCCTTGACGCGCAGGCGGTGGATCGACAGGCGCAAGCCATCGTGCACCTTCCTGTGCGGGTGCCTATAGGCTTCCACAGCAACTGGATTCCGCTGCCGGCCTGAGACCTTGGCGGTATCTGGCCTCCGACACAGTACCTACCGCTCGTCGGGCGAGGAGGGCGCGTTCGGAATGCGTGGAACCTGAATGGCGAGTCGCCCGTGGCAGATTCGCAGTCCCCTTGCCGCTTCGTACCGACCGAGGAATCCGGCTGCATGACTTTCCCCTCCCGCAGACCTTCGCTTCTCCTTCTTGCGCTGACGGCCACCGTTGCAGGATGTTCCGCAGAGCAGCCCACCGCTCCCGCCGCCGACCGTGCCGCCGAGGCGAGCGCCGCGCAGCGCGCCTACATCGATCCGGAAACCGGTGCGTTGACTGTGCCACCCGATACCAAGGCGGCGCGTTCCGCCCCCCTAGGGGATGTCGGGGACCCGGCCTATGGTCGCGAACAGCGCGCTGACGGCACGGTGATGCTGCGGCCGAAACAGCCCGCCCGACACAGCATCGAAGGGCATCTCGATGCGGATGGCCGACTACACATCGAAGAGCGGGATCGGCATGGCGACTAGTTTCGCGCTGCGTGGGCTGATCGCGCTTGGCGTGGGCATGAGTGCGGTGCAGGCGGCAGAAATCCGCGTCGTGCCCACGGATGCACCGGGCGAAGGATTTTTTGACCCCACCCCCTTCACGCCGGAGGGGGGCAATAACGCCACCACGCTGGGTGAGGCACGGCTGAACGTGTTCCGTGCGGCGGCGGAGCAGTGGGGGGCGATCGTGGCCAGCGACGTGGAGATCATGGTCGAAGCCTCCTTCGCGCCCGCGCCTGAAACCGAATGCGCGCCGAGCAGCGGAACCCTGGGCGCGGCCGGGCCCGGCAATTTCATCGCCGGCTTTCGCGGTGCGCCACAGGCCAATACCTTCTATCCCGTGGCGTTGGCCAATGCGCTGGCGGGCGAGGATCTGGACCCGGGCTTCGCCGACATCGTCGCCAGCTTCAATGGCGCGGTCGACACAGACCCGAACTGCCTCACCGGCGTGCGCTTCTACTACGGTTTCGACCACCAGGGGGGCAGCCGCGCCGTCGACTTCTATAACACGGTCATGCACGAAATCGGCCATGGCCTGGGTTTTGTCACGCTGGTGGGAGACAACGGCAGAAATCTCGCCGCCCCTGGTTTCATGGTCCTCGACCGCCTCATCTTCGACAATGATCGTGGCCTGTTCTGGGATGAAATGAGCAACGCCCGGCGTTCCGCCTCCGTGATCAACGAGCGCGGCGTGGTGAATGCGGGCAACGCCAGCTTTT
>JALEHA010000067.1 GCA_022763315.1 Algiphilus sp. | reverse complement strand
CCCACCATGGGCGGGGCGCTGATCATCGTGGCCGTGGTGGTCGGTACGCTGCTGTGGAGCGATCTGACCAATCACTATGTCTGGATTGCCGTCTTTGTCACCCTCGCCTTTGGCGCGGTGGGCTTCGTTGATGACTACAAGAAGGTGCACTACGGCAAGTCCAAGGGGCTGAGCGCTGGCCAGAAATATTTCTGGTTGTCGCTGGCCGGTTTCACGGCGACGACCGTGATGTATTTCACAGCGCGCACCCCGGTCGAGACGGGTTTGATTCTGCCCTTCGTCAAGGATGTGGTGATTCCGCTGGGCCCGGGTTTCATCCTGTGGGCCTATCTGGTCATTGTCGGCACCTCGAACGCCGTGAATCTCACGGACGGGCTGGATGGCCTCGCCATCATGCCGACAGTGATCATCGCCTCCGCACTGGCGATCTTCGCCTATGCCCACGGCAATGCGGTCATCGCCGAGTACCTGGGCATTCCCTTCATCTCCGGGGTCGGCGAATTGGCCATCTTCTGCACCGCCATCGCCGGCGCGGGCCTGGGCTTCCTCTGGTTCAACGCCTATCCGGCCCAGGTCTTCATGGGCGATGTCGGCGCGCTGGCAATGGGCGCTGCCCTCGGTGTGGTGGCGGTGCTGGTGCGCCAGGAGCTGGTGCTCCTCGTCATGGGCGGCATCTTCGTCGCTGAAACGCTGTCGGTCATTCTCCAGGTCGGCTCCTACAAGCTGCGCGGCAAGCGCATCTTTCGCATGGCGCCGCTGCATCATCACTACGAGCTCAAGGGCTGGCCCGAGCCGCGCATCATCGTGCGCTTCTGGATCATCACCCTCGTGCTCGTGCTCATTGGTCTCTCCACGCTGAAGATTCGATGACGCCCGGACACGCCAAGCCCTTGCTGGTGGTCGGCCTCGGGATGACCGGGGCCTCGGTGCTGCGCTTCTGCGCGGCGCGCGGCCTTCCGGCCGACGCCACCGACAACCGCGCGCAGCCGCCCGACATCGAGCACCTGCGCGCGCGCTATCCGGAGTGCCGCTTCGCGGTGGGCGCATTCGCTGCACCGCGCGGCGTCGACGGCTACGAGGCCGTGGTGCTGTCGCCGGGCATTTCTCCCCAGACGCCCTTTGTCGCGGAACTGCGCGCGGCGGGCCTGCCGGTGATGGGCGACATCGAGCTCTTCGCCCGCGCCGTCGAGGCGCCGGTGGTGGCCATCACTGGCAGCAATGGCAAGTCCACCACCACCGCACTCCTGGGCGCGATGGCGGAGGCTGCGGGTGTGGATGCCGGTGTGGGCGGCAATCTCGGAACGCCAGCACTGGATCTGCTGGAATCGCAGCACGATCTCTACATCCTCGAGGTGTCGAGCTTCCAGCTGGAGGTCACGAGCAGCCTGGCGGCGGCGGCAGCCACCATGCTCAATCTGTCCGAGGATCACCTCGACCGTCACGGCTCCATGGAAGCCTACGGTGCGGCCAAGGCGCGCATCTATCGGCGCTGCGGCACGGCGGTGGTCAATCGCGCCGATGCGGCCACCCTGCAGGGCAGCGATCAGGCGCGGGAGCGTCGGTCTTTCGCTCTGGATGCGCCGCCCACGGATCGTGACTACGGTGTGATAACAGCGGACGGTCGCGATTGGCTGGCCGTTGGCAGCACGCGGCTGGTGCCCACCGATCAGATCGCCCTGCGCGGCCTGCACAATCAAGCCAACGCCCTGGCCGCACTGGCGCTGGCCGAAGCCGCGAGCATGCCGCACGCGCCCTGCCTGGAGGCGCTGGCGCAGTTCGATGGCCTGCCGCACCGCTGTCGCCTGGTGCATACCGCAGGTGGTGTGCAGTGGCTGGACGATTCCAAGGCCACCAACGTGGGCGCCACGCTGGCGGCACTGTCCGGCATGACGGGGCCGTTGATCTGGATCGGCGGCGGTCAGGCCAAGGGACAGAACATGGGGCCGCTGGCCGACGCGCTGGCGCAGCAGGCGCGGCTCGCCATTGTCTACGGCCAGGATGCCGACCTGCTGGGTGCGGCGCTGGACGTCGCCGGTGTGGACACCCGCCAGGTACGCACCCTCGACGAGGCGGTGGAAGAGGCCGCTCAGGCATCCCGCGACGGCGATACCGTTCTGTTGTCGCCAGCCTGCGCCAGCCTCGACCAATTTCCCGATTATCGGGCGCGTGGTGACGCCTTTGCGCGCCTCGCCAAGGAGCGGGCGGCATGATCCGCGCCCCGCTCGCTCACTACGCCTCGCGCACGCCGATGCCGGATCGCTGGCTGGCTGGTTTGGCCGTGACGCTGCTGCTGCTCGGGCTGGTCATGGTGGCATCCAGCTCCGTGGCGGTCGCCGAACAGAGCAGCGGTGGCGCGCTGACGTTGTTCTGGAAGCAGATGATCTACGCCACGCTGGGCGTCTTCGTCGCCGCCACCCTCATGCAGATTCCGTTGGCGGCCTTCGCCCAGAACGGCATGCTGCTGTTGGGTGTGGCTTTCGTGCTGCTGCTGCTGGTGCTGGTGCCCGGCATTGGCGTGGAGATCAACAGCGCGCGCCGCTGGATCGATCTGGGGCCAGTCAATCTGCAGGCCTCCGAGCCGGCGCGCCTGGCCATCGTGCTCTATCTCGCTGGATTCATCGTGCGCCGCCAGCTGGAGGTGCAGCACCAGTTCCGCGGGCTGCTCAAGCCGCTGCTGGTCATTGCCTTGGCCTGTGCCCTGCTGCTGCTACAGCCGGACTTTGGCGCCGCCGTCATCCTTGCCGGCATCAGCTTTCTGATGCTCTTCCTCGGTGGCGTGAAGCTGCGTTATCTGGTGGCGCCCGTGCTGCTCACCGTGGGTGCCTTCGCGGTGCTGGCCATCACCCAGCCGTATCGGCTGCGGCGCCTGCTCGGATTCTCCGATCCCTGGCAGCACGTCGAATCGGCAGGCTGGCAGCTGTCCCAATCCCTGATCGCCATCGGGCGCGGCGGTTGGTTTGGAGAGGGGCTGGGCAACAGTCTGCAGAAGATGCTGTATCTGCCCGAGCAGCACACCGATTTCATCTTCGCCGTCTACGCCGAGGAATTCGGCCTGCTGGGCGTGCTGGTGATCCTGGCTCTCTACATCGCGCTGTGGTGGCGCGGCGTCGCCATCGCCGCTGAAGCCGAGGCGCGCGGCGCGCGTTTCGCCGCCTATCTGGGCTATGCCCTCAGCTACTGGCTGGCCTTCCAGGTGCTGGTGAATATGGCCGTCAACATGGGCCTGTTGCCCACCAAGGGGCTGACCCTGCCGTTGATGAGCTATGGCGGATCGAGTCTGCTGACGGTGTGCGCCATGGTCGGTCTGCTGCTGCGCATTGATGTGGAGAATCGTGCCGCCGCGCCAGCCAGCGCCGATGACGACAGCCGCCGTCGCGTGTCGCGCGAGGGGGTGACGGCATGAAGGTGCTGATCATGGCGGGCGGAACCGGTGGCCATGTCTTCCCGGCCCTGGCTGTGGCGGAGCTGTTGCGCGCCGATCAGCACGAGGTGGAGTGGATGGGGACGGCCGCGGGTCTGGAAGCGCGGGTCGTACCGGAACACGACATCCCGCTGCGCACCATCGATGTCCGCGGCCTGCGCGGAACCGGTTGGCGGCGCCTCGTGGTCGCGCCTTTCGCGATCCTGCGTGCGATCCTGCAGGCCATCGCCATCGTGCGTCGACTGCAACCGGCCGTGGTGCTGGGCATGGGCGGTTTCGCGGCCGGGCCGGGCGGCATCGCCGCCTGGCTGCTGCGTCGTCCGCTGGTCATCCACGAACAGAATGCGGCGGCGGGGTTGACCAATCGCCTGCTCGCCCGCTTTGCGCGGCGCGTGTTGCAGGCCTTTCCGGACGCGCTACCCAAGGCCACTTTGGTGGGCAACCCGGTGCGCGCGGCCTTCAGTGCCCTGCCGCCGCCGGAGCGTCGCTTTGCGGATCGCGACGGCCCGCTGCGCCTGCTCGTGGTCGGTGGTTCGCAGGGCGCGCGCGCGCTCAATGAACGCGTCCCGCAGGCGCTGGCGTTGTGTGGGGGCCATCCTTTCGACGTCTGGCATCAGGGCGGACGCACGGTGGAGGTGGCGCAGCAGGCCTATGCGGAAGCCGGGCTGTCGGCGCGCATCGATGCCTTCATCGACGACATGGCTGCGGCCTACGCCTGGGCCGATGTCGTGGTGTGCCGCGCCGGCGCCATGACCGTGGCCGAGCTCTCCGCGGCCGGCGTGGGCGCCATCCTGGTGCCATTCCCGGCAGCGGTCGACGATCACCAGACGCGCAACGGCCAGCATCTGGTCGACCGTGACGCGGCGGTGCTGATCCAGGAGGCGGTGCTCACACCGCAGCGCCTGGCCCAAACCCTGCGGGACATCGGCCATCGCGACCGCCTGCTGCGCATGGCCCAAGCCGCGCGCGCGGCCGCTATGCCCGACAGCGGACACCGTATCGCCTCAGCCTGTCTGGAGGTGGCGCGGCCATGAACCCGCACGATCCGCAGAGCACCGATATGCGCAGCCGTCCAATGCGGCGAGTGCGCCGCGTGCATTTTGTCGGCATCGGCGGCAGCGGCATGGCCGGTATCGCCGAGGTGCTGTGCAACCTGGGCTACACGGTCAGCGGCAGCGATACCCGCGCCTCGGCCGTGACCGAACGCCTGGAGGCGCTCGGGGCGGTCGTGTACACGGCCCACCGTGCCGAGAACGTGGCCGAGGTCGATGCGGTGGTGGTCTCGACCGCCATCGATCCGAGCAATCCCGAAGTGGCCGCAGCGCGGGCTGCGCGCACGCCGGTGGTGCGGCGGGCGGAGATGCTGGCCGAGCTCATGCGCTTCCGCTATGGCATTGCCATCGCCGGCACACACGGCAAGACCACGACCACCAGCCTGGTGGCAGCGCTGCTGGCCGAAGGCGGACTGGACCCGACCTTCGTGGTCGGCGGGCGCGTCAAGTCCGCGGGCGCCAATGCGCGACTCGGCGAGGGCGAGTATCTGGTGGCTGAGGCCGACGAGAGCGATGCCTCCTTCCTGCATCTGAATCCGCTCATCGCCACCCTCACCAATATCGATGCCGATCATCTGGAAACCTATGGCGGCGACTTCGAGCGCCTTCGCGCGACCTATGTGGAATTCCTGCAGCGCCTGCCCTTCTATGGCCTGGCAGTGATCTGCGCCGACGACGCGCACAACCAGGCGTTGATTCCGCAGATCGGCCGGCCGATCACGACCTACGCTCTCGGTGTCGAGGCCGACTATCGCGCCACGCAGCTGGAGCCCAAGCAGGGCGGCACGCGCTTCACCGTGCAGCCACCCGATGGCGAGGCGCAGCGGCTGTTCCTGGCCATGCCGGGTCGGCACAACGTATCCAATGCCCTGTGCGCCATTGCAGTGGCGCGGGAGCTTGATGTGTCCTGGGAGGCGATTGGTCGCGCATTGAGCGGCTTTCAGGGCATCGGCCGCCGGCTGGAACCCTGTGGCGAACTGCGTTGCGGTGCCGCCACCGTGGCGCTGGTGGACGACTATGGACATCACCCGCGCGAGTTGGAGGCCACCTTCGAGGCCGTCCGCGCCGCCTGGCCGGCGCGCCGTCTGGTCGTCGTCTTCCAGCCGCATCGCTACACCCGCACCCGCGACTGCTTCGATGACTTTGCCGCGGTGCTTTCGACCGCCGATGCCGTGATCCTGAGCGAGGTCTATGCGGCGGGCGAGACCCCTATTGCGGGCGCACGCTCGCACGATCTTGCGACCGCCCTGCGGGCGCGCGGCAAGGTCGTGCCCGTGGTGGTGCGCACCCCCGACGAAGTCCTCGACGTGCTGCCCGACGTGGTGCGCGACGGCGACGTGGTGCTCACCCTCGGCGCCGGCGACATCGGCCTGCTGCCCGCCAAGCTGCGTACAGCCTTTGCAGCGGGAGCGTCCTCATGATCGCCTGTGCCGATCGCAGCATCCTGCAAGGGCGTCTGGAGTACGACGTGCCCCTGTCCCGATACACCTCGTGGCGCGTCGGCGGTCCTGCAGACCGTCTGTATCTGCCTGCCGATCGCGCTGATCTGCT
>JALEHA010000066.1 GCA_022763315.1 Algiphilus sp. | reverse complement strand
GCATCCTGCGCTGGGCGGAACTGCTGCTGGCCACCCCCGTGGCGCTCTATGGGGGCTGGCCCTTCCTGCGCGGCGCAACGCGGGCGCTGCGCCTTCAAACCATGACCATGGACGTGCCAGTGGCGGTCGCCATTTCCCTCGCCTTTCTGGTCAGTGCCTGGCATACCGTGATCGGTCAGGGCGATGTGTATTTCGATTCGGTCGTCATGTTCGTCTTTCTGCTGCTGGGTGCACGCACCTTGCAGGACATGGGCAAGGCGCGCGCTGCCTCGCATCTGCGGCGGCTGAGCAGCGCCCAGCCCAGCGTAGCCCAGCGCTGCGAGGCGGACGGCCTGCGCAGCGTGCCGGTGGCGGTCCTTGCGGTGGGGGATCGCGTGGTGGTGGCGCCAGGTGAAGGGGTCCCGGTCGATGGCGCGCTGCAAGGTATTGCCGGTGCTTTCGACGAATCGCTGCTCACCGGTGAATCCGCCGCGGTGCAACGTGGTCCCGGCGACAGTGTGATGGCCGGGAGCATCAATGTCGGGCACAGCCCCGTCACGATTGCCGTCGAGCGCGTTGGGCAGGGCAGCGCACTGTCGCAGGTGACCCGTCTGATGCAGCGTGCCGAGAACGAGCGTCCGCGGGTGCAGATGATTGCGGACCGCGTCGCGGGCTATTTCCTGTCCTTCATGCTGGGTCTAGTCGCAATCGCCCTCATGGTCTGGTGGCCACAGGATCCGTCAACCGCCATCGCCGTCGTGCTGGCGCTGCTGGTGGCAACCTGTCCATGCGCACTCTCGCTCGCGGTGCCGGCGGTACTTGCTTCGGCCAGCTCCCGCCTGGCCCGCCAGGGCACGGTGCTGGCGCGTGCCGATGTGCTGTTGCGGCTGCGCACCGTGGATACGGTCTGCTTCGACAAGACCGGTACCCTGACCACCGGGTCGCTGACGCTTGAGCGGACCTTGCCCCTCGGGCAGCGGTCGGCGGCGCAATGCCGCCAACTGGCTGCGGCGCTGGAGTCGGGCAGCTCGCACCCCATCGCGCGCGCATTGGCACCGGAACAGGCGGGCCTGGACGCCCGCGACATCAGCTTCGAAGCCGGCGTAGGCGTGCGTGGCGTCATCGATGGGCATGGCTACGCCCTCGGGGCCCCCGAGATGCTGGCTGATGCCGCCACCCTGGCCATTCCCGATGATGCACCGGGTCTGACCTGGGTCCTGCTCACTGAAGACGGCGCCCCGCTGGCGCTGTTCGGCTTTTCTCCGCAGTTGCGTCCGGATGCGGCTGCCACGGTGCGTGAACTGCAGGCCCTGGGGCTGAAGGTGGTCATGCTGTCCGGCGATGCCACGTCAGCGGTAGAGCACATGGCGGGACGTCTGGGCATCCAGCACGCCTACGCCCGCCAGTCCCCGGGGGACAAGCTGGCGCGGCTGCAGGCGCTGCGCGCGGAAGGGCATGCGGTGCTTGCGGTGGGGGATGGGGTCAATGACGCGCCCTTGCTGACGGCGGCCGATGCCTCGGTCGCGCTGGCCTCGGGCAGCGCGCTGAGTCAGGCCCATGCCGACGCGCTGCTGACGCGGAGTTGCCTGGCCGGGCTGGTGGAGTTGATGGCGACCGCGCAGCGCGCCCGCCGCACCGTGGTCCAGAACCTGAGCTGGGCCGCCAGCTACAACACCGTCATGGTGCCGCTCGCCTTCTCCGGTGTCCTGGTTCCCTGGATTGCGGCCCTCGGCATGGGCCTCAGTTCGCTGGTGGTGGTCGGCAATGCCTTGCGCCTGTCCAAACGCAATGGCGCGGCGGATGCCGCTACCGGCCCCGTATCGCAGCCCGCCTAGGAGGGCGTCTCATGCTCAGCCTCTACCTGTTGATCCCGCTGTCTCTGGCCCTGGTGGGTGTGGCCTGCTGGTTCTTCTTCTTCGCCGTCGATAGCGGGCAGCTCGAGAATCTCGACGAGATCGGTCAGCGCATGCCGGACGACGAGGACTAGTGTCGGTATTGAATGGCATCGTGCTCACCGCGCCGGCGCTGTTGCTTGCCGGGCTTGCGGCGTCTCCACACTGCGGTTTGATGTGTGGCCCGCTGGCACGCGTGGCCGCGGGGAGCGCGGCCGGTCGCGAGATCTGGGAGCGCGCGCTGCTGGTCAATCTGGGCCGTATCCTGGGCTATGCGTTGTTGGGGGGCGTGGCTGGCTATGTGGGGGCATTGTTGAGCTACCGACTGCCCAGTGCCACCTGGGGGGATGCCTTCCGGTTGATTGCAGCAGCGGCGGTCATCGCCATCGGGATCGCGCACCTGCGCAGTCGCACACTGCCGCCTTGCATGCAGCGGGCACGACGCAGCACCGGACAGAACGCCTTGCTCGGGCGCGGCATGCTCTGGTCGCTGATGCCCTGTCCGATGCTGTATGGCGTACTTGCGCTTTGCGCGATGAGTGGCACCGCGGGGAGTGGGGCATTGTTGGCTGGTGCCTTTGGTGTGGGGACGGCGCCGATGATGAGCATGGTGATCGTCGGCAGCTTGCGGTTGCAGGACCAGAGCTGGCGTCTGGTGGGCAGCAGCATCCTCATCGGCCTCGGCGTGCTGGGTGCGTTGGCTACCGTGCTGCCGCAAGACACCAGCTGGCTGGCGTGGTGTTTCACCGGCGTCTAGCGCGCGGGTACGCGACTTACGCAATTTTTGCCAGTGACGGGCCGGGCAGGGCGCATTAACTTTTAGTGCATAAGCGGGCGCCACACATGCCCGCAAGACCATACGCCCAAAGCCGACCCTTCAGGGTTCATTACGACACTTCTTCACGGCCGATGGGCGCAAGCGCGGCAAGGAGGAGGAGAGCAGATGACCCGACACGGCATGGTGTTGTGCTGTACGTTGTTGGTAGCGGCCTGCAGCGGCGATCAGCAAAGCGCCGGGAGCGGCGGCAGCAGCGAGAGCGCTTCGAATACTGGGCGTATTCACGACAGCCCGATACAGGGGCTTCGCTACACGCCGGCGCAGCCACCGGGCAGCCTTACCGATGCCGATGGCGTCTTTCGTGTGCCCGCGGGCACGCAACGCGTGCGCTTCTTCCTGGGCGATCTGCCTCTGGGTGAAGCAACCATGGCGCCCTTGCTGACCATTGCCGATCTGGTACCGGGTGCCGAGGGTACAGACGTCAGCCAACAGCCCCCCGCCGTCACCAATCTGGCGCGACTGCTGCAGAGCTGTGATGCGGACGGAAATCCGGATAACGGCCTGCAGATGCCGCCATTGCCCGGCAATGCTTCCGTATCGGAAGTGGTTTTCGATCAGTCGCTGGAGGCCTTTGCCGCGGATCAGGCGGTGGCGACCTTCTTGCGTATGCGCTGCGATGATCGCAGCCTGGTGTCGGCCGCGGCGGCACGCGCGCATTTCCAGCGGACGCTGGATCACATCGAAGCCACGGGAAGCGCAAACCGGCTGCCCACCGTTGACGCCGGTAGCGATCGCAACGTGGCGATCGGTAGCCGGGTCACGCTCGACGGCACGGCGTCCGACGGCGATGGATCGATCGCTCGCCTCGCATGGACGCAGACAGCGCAGGGGCCGCAGCTCACGCTGCAAGGGGCCGATACCGCCACACCGCAGTTCGTGGCGCCGGCGGTGCGCAAGGCCACCGCGCTGCAGTTTGTGCTGGAAGCCACCGATGACGATGGCGCGCAGCGCAGCGATTCGGTGACCATCACCGTGCTGCCTGGTACCGGCGAAGGCGCGCCGCCTGTTGCATTGGATGCGCGTTACACGCTACCGGAAGATGGGCGCCTGGATGCGGTGCTGGAGGCGAGCGATCCCGATAGTGATGCCCTGCAGTTTACGGAGCTGCAGCGGCCGGCCAACGGGCAGTTGGTCCTCGATACGGACGGTGGCTTCACCTACCATCCGAACGCCCATTTCTTCGGGCAGGATCGCTTTGGCTTCCGCGTCACTGACGAACAAGGCCGCAGCGACGACGGTCTGGTCGACCTGGAGGTGACACCGGTCAACGATGCCCCGAATGCCGATGCGGGCGCGAACCAGTCGGTAGTCTCCGGCACTTCGGTCACCCTCGATGGAAGAGGCAGCAGCGACATCGAGGATGCGCTGGCCTACGACTGGTCGCAGACGGCGGGCGTGCCAGTGAATCTCGCCGCCGCGGATACCGCGCAGCCGAGTTTCATCGCGCCCGAGGTGGCTGACCGTGCGCCATTGCACTTTCAGTTGCGCGTCACCGACCGCGCAGGCTTACAAGGCACCGATACGGTGACGGTTGAGGTGGTGGCTCAGGCCGGACAGAACCGCGCACCGATCGCCGAGGCAGGCAGCGACCAGCGCGTCCAGGAAGGCACCGAGGTGGTGCTTGACGGCGCTGCAAGCAGCGATCTGGACGGCGACATTGTGGCTTTCCAGTGGCGCCAGGAGGGCGGTGCAACGGTCGCCCTCCAGAACGCGGATTCGCCCCGCGCGCGCTTCACCGCACCACCTACGACAGAGCCTCTGCCGCTGCAGTTTGTACTTCGCGTCACCGATGACGACGGCGCCACTGGGGAAGACCGCCTTCGCGTCATCGTCGATCCGGTCAATGCACCGCCGACTGTGGAGGCACAGGATCAGACGGTGGACGAAGGCGATGCCGTGACCCTCGATGCCAGCGCCAGTCGTGATAGCGATGGATCCGTGGTGGGTATCGAATGGCAGCAGCTTGAGGGTCCTCCGGTCACGCTTGATGGTCCTGAATCGGCAATGCCCTCGTTTACCGCACCGGAGGTCACCCAGTCGCTCGTGACCTTGCGCTTCCGCGTCACGGTCACCGATAACGAGGGTGCGCGTGCCAGCCGGCTTGTCCGGGTCTTCGTGCGGGATGTCCCGGTGGACGTGATACGGGCGGGGGCCGCCAAGCGCACCGTGACCCCCGAACAGCGCCACATCGACGGCATCGAAGAGGCACGGGTGGGGGGGAGCACGCATCTCCAGAAATTCAATCTGGGGGGATTCGGTATCGACCCGACACAGAACCTGCCGGACCCCTTCGGCAGCTTCGGCGACCAGCTGACGCAGCCAGCCGGGCAACGGGTCTTTGAGGGCTCGCGTGGCGAAGAGCACACCTGGTTGCGGGCTCTCATGCTTGAGCGCCGCAATGAAGACGACACCCGCACCCGGATCGTCTTCCTGGTGGTCGATGCGGTCGGTGCCGGCAATATCATCCAGCAGGATTTGAAGGCAGCGGTCAGCGCGGCCACGGGTATTGCCCCGAATCACATCCTGTTCGGACAGACGCACACGCACGCGGGTGCAGACCTTCAGGGGCTCTGGGGCGGTGTACCCCAGGACTGGATTCAGACCGTGCTCTATCCGCAGGCGGTGGCCGCGGTTCAGGATGCGATGCAGCGTCTGCAGCCTGCGGAAATGCGGGTCAAGCAGATCGAAACGGAAGCCTTCAACAATTACCGACGGCCGCGGGTCCGCCCGGACGCCACCGCGGACCACACGATGACGCTGTTGCAGGCCGTCGCCACCGATGCGAGCGGGCTTGGGCCGCAAGGTGGTGACGTGATCGGCAGTCTGCTGCAGTACAACGCCCACCCCACCAGCGTGAACGAGGACCCGCGCACGCCGCATGCCGACTTCATTCTCGGAGCCGTGGATTGGCTGGAGGACCCACAGCGCGGAGGTGGTGTGGCGCTGTACTTCAATGGGCCGATCGCCGATGCCTCGTCGGCGGGCAGTCGAGCGGGTTGCGAGGCCGTCGCGTCGGACGGGGAATATGGACAGCAACGTTGCAAAGGTGAGGGAATGGCGGATGCGGTGCTGTTCAACGCCCATTCAGCGCGCAGCCTCGACAGCACGCTGGACATCCGTACGGTGGAAGCCACCCTCCCCGTCACCAACCCGGCCTTCATCGCCGCGGCGGGCGTCGGCGCCTTCAACCGTTATTACGATTTCCTGCAACCGGACAGCATCATTCCCTTTGGCGATATTCCGGGGATCGGGCCGATCATCGAGGCGGAACGCAGCAACCTGCCTCAGGTCGCTCCGGTAGCGCGGACCCCGGTCACGCGCATCACCATCGGCGGCGCCGAGGACGGGTTAGAGATCGTCACGATTCCGGGTGAAGCCACCAACACCTTCGGTGAGACCGTGCAATCACTGGCGGCAACCGAGGTCATGTTCCTCGGCCTGACGCACAACGCTTTTGGCTACATCATTCCCGAAGAGGAATTCAGCTATCTCGATCCGGGTGGCGGTACGGGCCTGGGCGCGCCCTACACCAACTACGAGGAGTTCGTGTCGCTGGGGCCGCTGACGGCGCCATTGCTGCGGGTGCAGGCCTACAATGTGCTATTCGATGCGCCGCCCGAGGCCAATGTGCCGCCGTGGGTGTCCGCCTGTGCGGACCCTGCGGACAGCGCCTGTGTGGCGGGTTATCTCGGCTATCGGCTGGATCATTTCCAGCGTGAGCATGCCCGCATGTGCCGCGAAATGGGGGCACCGGAGGCGTTCTGCGAAGTGATCGACCCGGATACGCCCTTTGCGACGCCCTGCCAGGAAGCGGGGTTACCTGACGGTGTCTGCGCGATCTTCGGTGCAGTGGACGGAGGAGGCGGCGATGGCGGTTCGGGCTTCGACACGGATCTGGCAGCCGCGGCGGTAGAGGCCACGCTGCGTGGCTGCGATGTGCTCGACCCCGCCCATTGTTTGTTCCCCTTCCCGAGTGATCACTTCACCGTGACCGCAGCGGCGGGAGCGCCGCAGTCCGAGAGTGAGGGCGGGAGCGGCCGGCGCGTCAACTTCAACCCGCTGGCCATGCCGCGCAATATCGCGGGCAAGCCGATCGATCCCACCGAATGGAACCGCAACGACGGCTTCTCACCGGGACAGTTGCTGCTCACCTACGTGCCGAATGTCGCGACGGTCAAGGATGCGCAAGGCGATCCAACCGGGCCGATTGTGGGGGCGCCGCCGATCACCGATATCGGGCGCTCGCTGGATGTGGCCGGTTCCTCGGTCGTGGTCATTGATGCGACCGCAGTCGCCGAGGAAGGCGGTTTCGATCCTGCCCGCCACCTACATCCCGTCTGGGCCGAGATTGATCTCAATGCCGGCCTGCTGTTGCCGGCACAGGGAACCGAGAACCCGGACCCAACAAGCGAAACGCGTGCCGCGATGCTGATCCGTCCTGGCCGAAACTTCGAGGAAGGGCATCGCTATGTCGTGGTGCTGAAGGATCTTGTGGATGAAGCGGGGCAACCGATTGCGGCGCAAGCCGCCTTCGCCAGCTGCCGCGACCAGGCCGGGAGCGCATTGCCACCGATCCAGTCACGCTGCCAGGTGCTGGAAGAGAAGGTGTTCAGCATCCTTGCGCAAGTGCCCGGGATCGATCGCGAAAGCGTCTATCTGGCATGGGATTTCACTGTGGCCAGTGCCAACAACAACATTGCTCGGCTCCGGCACATGCGCGACGACGCCTTCATCAACCATCTCGGCCAGGAGGAAGACGCCCAGGGCCATATCGTCGCACTTGGCGCGGCACCCGCGTTCACGGTGGATCGGGTCCTGACCGAGAACCTGGATGCCGGTATCGCTCGACGTGTCGAAGGCACCATCACCGTGCCCAGCTATGTGATCCCGGCCGACCCGGCGCCATTGGACAATGTACTGGGCCAGCTCGAGACCCTTTGCGCACGCGCACCGCAGGACGATCTGCAGAGCGGCTGCGCGGACCTGTTCGAGGCCGCCGGCACCATTGATGGTGGCGCATTGCCGCCCAATCGCCTGTTCTACAACCCGCTGGATGCATTGCCCACCGATCTGACGCAGGCGCCCTTCGGCGACGGCTTGCCGGACCGGACCGGCACCCTGACCACGCGATTTACCTGCCAGATTCCTGCGCAGGCGGGTCCCGACAACCTGGCCCGACCGGGTATCTACGGGCATGGACTGCTTGATGGACATCAGGCGGTGGGTTACGACGCAGTGCCCGCGTTCAGTCGGGACCACAACATGCTTTTCTGCGCGGTGGATCTCTTTGGCTTTTCCACCGGGGATCTGGTCAATGTGCTGTCCTCGCTGGTCGATCTGTCGAATTTCGCGGTCATCCCGGATGCCTCCCAGCAAGGCTTGCTCAACTACGCCTTCCTTGCGCGCCTGCTGCGCCATCCGGACGGCTTTGCCGCCCACCCGGCCTTCCGGGAAGGTGATAGCCCCGTATTCGACAACCGAGAGGTCTTCTACGACGGCAACAGCCAGGGGGGCATCGTCGGCGGGGTAGCCACTGCGATCTCCAAGGACATCCGGCGGGGCGTGCTTGGCGTGGTGGGGATGAACTATTCGACGCTGCTGCGCCGCAGTGTCGATTTCGATGCGCCGTACGAGGCAGGGGGGCTGCCACCCTATGCGCTGCCCCTGTATCTGTCCTATCCGGATGACTTGGACCGCGACCTCGGTTTTGCGCTCATCCAAATGCTGTGGGACCGCTCGGAGAACAACGGCTATGCCCACCACATGACCGACAACAGCGCACTCCGTGGACCGGATAACCAGCTGTTGTTGCAGCCGGCTTTTGCCGATCACCAGGTCACGCACTGGAGCGCACAGGTCATGGCGCGCACGATCGGCGTGGAGGTCGCGGATCTCTATCACCGCAGACCGGGCGACGGCGTAGCGCATGTCTTCAATGACAAATTCCAGTTCTTCGAGCAGCGCGACCCGGACGAGGCCGATTACTGGAATCTGCCGCTGATTGGCCGCCACCCTATAGCGGCCTATGACAGCGCGCCGTGTGCGGCGGGTGACTGTCGCACCACGCAATCAGCGCTGATCACCTTTGATGCGGGCAGGACCGCGACGCCGCCCATTGGGAATGTGCCGCCGCGCGCGGACGATTTCGATCCGCACGGTTATCCACGCGCCACGGTATTCGGGATGTGCCAGAAGTCGCATTTCCTGCACCCGGGTGGTCGCATCATCGATGTTGTCGGCATTGACCGCCTGGAGGACTGCCCGGCGCTGCCGTCGGTCGCGCCAGCCGACGGGGATCCCGGTGCCATGGAGCCGGGGCCCGACGGTCGCGGTGATGGTCTGATCGGTGTGCTCGCCGACGCGGGCGCCGATATGCACCCGGTGCTGACCGCCTTGCTCGACTCCGATCCGGAAGCAGCGGCCGTGCACACGCAGGCGGCCCTGGAGCACCTCGCCGAAGGCGGGAGTGGGCTTGCTGACGGCTTCGATCCCGCTCGCCCGGGAGAGACGGGCCTGGGCATCGACGGCGAACTGGACGAGACGGTGCAACGTCTGCTGGGTACGGCCCGCGATACCGCGCCCGTCGTCGTCACGGGCGATCGCCTGCCCGGTTGGTCCGTACCGGCTGCGCGCGGTGTTGGCTATCCCTATCCGTCGGGTGCAGCCATCAGTGGCGAACTGCTTGACGCCTTCGGCGGGCCGGGGCAGGTACGCAATGCGCACAATGGCCAGATCCTGTATCCGGTGGCCGGGACGCTCGGTGCCGAAGGGATCGTACCAGTCGAGCAGATCGCCGCCTATCGCTACGACGGCGAGAACTTCATAGAGATCCCGGTGCAGGTCGATGAGCGCGCGCCGTATTTTCTGGCCAACGCGAATTCGGACTTCTCGACCTATTCCGGTACCGATCCGGAACTCAGCTATGTCTGGGACAACGGTGATGACACGCACACCTGGGGGGACGAGAACTGGATGATGGTGGGCGGCACCTGTGAGCGCGACTATCCTGAGGGTGTGGCACCACTGCCCGACCCGGTGGTGGGCCTCGACAACGACGATGAGATCGTCTTCATGGCTTCGGACGCCGGCGCGCTCTTCCCCGGTACGGATTTTCCTGAGGAATGGCAGCGCGTCCAGCTTGTGACCGTGATCGATCCGCTGCAGCCGGATGCACAGCGCGTGGTCTATCTGGTCGTGAAAGCCGGGGGGTCACGCTTCACTGCCGATGACGGCTATGTCGACTACGCCCGCCACGCCGACGCCGACCAGTGGATCGATCGCGGCTTCTTTGCCGAGGACGATCCCGAGAAGCTCGGTAGCAGCAATACCGGCTACGGCCCCAATCTGTCCGGGACGGTCTGTCCGGATGGAGCGCCCGCTTCCGCCCGCGATTCCAGCGATCGCTTTCCGCGCGACGGGGTCACAGTCACTACCGACACCTATCGTTTCGAGGCCAGCGGACGCTGGATGGTGCGGGACCTGCGCGTGCGCCCCGCGGACGGTGCCGACGGAGACGCCGTCGACTGGCAGACGCGCCCGGATCTCGTGGATCGCTGGAAAGGCCGCGCCTTCCAGCAGTCGCCGGATTCCGTGATCTCGCTGGTCGGCTTCGAGGACGAGCAGGTCAACTGGGAGGCCAACAGCGCATTGATCGGCGAGCGTTGCGGGCCCGTGCGTTGCATCCGCGAAACCTGGGGCGCGGACTCGGGCACCAACGTCACCAAGACCGAGACCTTCTACCGCGACGCCATCAGCTACCACTACCGGGTGCGTGTGCATCCCATCCCGCCGGACGGCCTGTACACCAGCTGGGATTACAACCGCAGTGCGATGGTGCCCACACCGGAGGAGCGCGCTGCCGGTGTACCGGGTGGACGCTATTACACGACGCTGCGGCCGCAGGGCGTACCGATCGACGGTGTGAACGACGATCTGGGCAATGTGGATGGCTACGCGCCGCTTCCGCTGGCCGAGTGCATCGGGGATGGAGGGCCGCAGCCACCCGCCAGCAGTGGTCGCTGCCCGGCCTTTTTCGACGCGGCCGATCCGACCTTCAACCTGCCCCTGGCCTTCAGCAATTGGGAGCAGGTGTCGGGCAAGGGGGGCGCGGGCTCGCTGGTCTACAGTTTCGAGCTGGTCGGGCTGACTTCACTGGCCAATCCGCTGGTCGTGCCCTATTACCGCGACGATGCCTGTCTCGACGACGGGACCGGCGACGATCCGGTGCCTCGGCCTTTCCCAGGAGAAAGCTACGACTGGCGTGATGGGGCAGTACGCGATGCCTACAACGCAGCGGCTGGCCGTCCGCTGGATCACAGCGGCGACACCTTTGCCGATTGCCTGGAACGTCAGGGCGCGCATGGCAGTCATGGGGTGCACTACTTCGTCACCCACGACAGCGACAATGCCTTCACGCCGATCACCAGCACCGAGATCGACGCCCGGCAGTGGCAATACATCGTGCCAACGGCAGCACCGCACAATCTCGGCGAGCCCTATGCCAACAATGTACGCGTGCCTTTGCAGGTCATTGCCGCGCCAGTGAAGTTGTCCCTGCCGGCGCCCTAGGCGGTCGTCGAGACCCGGGCGCCCCTGTCCTCGCGTCGTGGCCTCTGCCGCAGGCCGCGACGGGGGTACCGGGCAAAGACAGCACAGGCCGCGAGCGCTGACCCAGGTCAAGGCGGCGCTTGCCATACAGCGGCAGCATGCGTCTCTGTTGATTCAATGCAGTGCACTCGCATGCCCACCGCCGCCCCCACAATGGCCGCCGCTCGCGTGTCCCATCCCTCGCCCGAAGGCGGGCGCTATCGCCTCCCCGTGCCGGAGGCTTTGATCGCGCGTTACGACGGTTATGCGCCGCGCTACACCTCCTATCCGACGGCGGCGGAGTTCCGCTCGGATTTCGATGCTGGGCGACTGGATGCGGCCATTGCCGCCGGCAATCTGTTGCCCGATGCGCCGGATCTGTCGCTCTATCTGCACCTGCCCTTCTGTCGGGAGGCCTGCTGGTATTGCGCCTGCCACCGCGCCATCACGCACCGTCCTGAGCGCGCCGCGCGCTACCTGGAGGCGCTGTACCAGGAGGTCGCACATCGCGGCGACCAGATTGCCGGGCATCGGCGGGTCCGCCAGCTGCATCTCGGCGGCGGTACGCCCACCTTCTACCGGATGGAGGAACTGGCGGGGCTGCTTGCGCACATCGCGCGCCATTTCCCCATCGCCGAGCACGCGGAACGCGAGTGGTCCATCGAGATCGATCCCCGCACGGTGGCGCCGGATCAGGCCAAGGCACTGGTGGCGATGGGTTTCGACCGGGTGTCGATGGGCATCCAGGATTTCGATCCCACCGTGCAGCAGGCGATCCATCGCCAGCAGGATGTCCGCATGGTGCGCGCGCTCGTGGAATCCGTGCGCGCGGCCGGTGTGCGGGGCATCAGCTTTGATCTGATCTATGGCCTGCCCTGGCAGACCGTGGCCGGTTTCCGGCGCACGCTGCGCGTGGTCAAACAGCTTCGGCCGGACCGCGTCTCGATCTATG
>JALEHA010000007.1 GCA_022763315.1 Algiphilus sp. | reverse complement strand
CATGCGGTCCGGCCGCCAGCTCCTCATCGCTGAGCAAGGCAGCATCGAGCTGGGCGCGAATCGCGTCTTGATCCAGGCCCTGGCCGATGAAGACGAGTTCCTGTCGACGGTCGCCGAAGGCGTCGCTGGTGCGCTGCGCCATCTGCGCGCGCCACGCCGGGTCATCCGGCCATTGCGACTCGGGCACCGCGGCCCACCAGTAGCCTGCCGGCCCGTGGCGCATGATGCCGCCCGCCTGGGACCACTGCCCGGCGATGTCGAAGCGCGTCGCCAGCCAGAAAAACCCCTTGGAGCGCAGCAAGGTGCCGGACCATTCGTCGCTGGTGATCGTCTCCCAGAAACGCTGCGGGTGAAAAGGACGCTCGGCGCGGTACACCATGCTGGCGATGCCGTACTCCTCGGTTTCCGGAATATGCGTGCCGCGCAGTTCCTGTAACCATCCTGGTGCGGCGGCGGCACGTTCGAAGGAGAAGCGTCCGGTATTCAACAGCTTATCGAGGGGAATCTGCCCGAAGGTCGCGGGTACGATCTCGGCATGGCGGTTGAGCTGCCGGAGCAGCGCGGTCAGCCGCTCGCGCTCGGCCTGACGGATCAACTCGATCTTGTTGAGGACGAGCACGTCGGCGAACTCGACCTGATCGACCAGCAGATCGGCTACGGTGCGATTGTCATCGTCGCCGAGGCTTTCGCCGCGTTCGGCAAGCTCGTCCGCCTTTTCGAGGTCCACCGCGAAGTTCACGGCGTCGACCACGGTCACCATCGTGTCCAGCCGCGCCAGATCGGACAGGCTCTTGCCCTGTTCGTCGCGGAAGGTGAAGGTCTCGGCCACGGGCAGCGGTTCCGAGATGCCGGTGGATTCGATGACCAGCGCGTCGAAGCGGTCTTCGCGCGCGAGCTTTGCCACCTCGATCAGCAGATCCTCGCGCAGCGTGCAGCAGATGCAGCCATTGGACATCTCCACTAGGCGTTCGTCTGCGCGGTTGAGCTGGACATCGCGGTTGACCAGCTCGGCGTCGATGTTGACCTCTGACATGTCATTGACGATGACCGCGACGCGACGTCCATCCCGGTTGTTGAGGATGTGATGGAGGGTCGTGGTCTTGCCCGCTCCCAGGAATCCCGA
This sequence comes from Algiphilus sp., assembly GCA_022763315.1. GTDB lineage: Bacteria > Pseudomonadota > Gammaproteobacteria > Nevskiales > Nevskiaceae > Algiphilus. Next base: position 3,755 of record JALEHA010000007.1, on the reverse strand, counting down.
GAGCACTGTGACCGGTAGCGTCATGCTCTGCCCCAAATGTTATAACATTGCCAATAATGGCATTGCCGCTTCGGACTGGCAACGCTCGGCAGCACATGGCCCGACAGGACGCCTTCCGCTGCCTTTCCCATCCACCAACACGGGGAAGCACGCCATGGATGATGAGCGGGCGCTGGCCCATCAAGCCCAACAAGCCGCTGCGGGCCAACGGCCGACGCGCGAAGCGGCCGAGGCCGCCGTGGAGACGCTGATCCGGTGGGCCGGCGACGATCCGTCACGCGAAGGCCTGCGCGATACGCCCCAGCGTGTCGTGCGCGCTTACGAAGAGTTCTTCAGCGGCTACGGGGAAGATCCGCGACAGCTTCTGTCACGCACCTTTGAAGAGGTGTCCGACTATCAGGGCATCGTCCTGCTGCGCGACATCCGCCTGGAATCGCATTGCGAGCACCACATCGTGCCGATCATCGGCACGGCCCACGTGGCCTATCTGCCCGACCGGCGGGTTGTCGGCATCAGCAAGCTGGTGCGTGTGGTGCACGCTTTCGCCCACCGGCTGCAGACCCAGGAGACGCTGACGGCACAGATCGCTCAGGCACTCGACGAGGCGCTTGCCCCGCGCGGCGTGGGCGTGCTGATCGACGCCGCGCATCAATGCATGACGACGCGCGGCGTGCGCGATGCCGGCGTCTCCACCGTGACCAGTCACTTCACCGGGGACTTCGCCTCCGACACGGCGCTGCAGGATCGTCTCTGGCGCCTGCTGTAAGCCGCCGCGCCGGCCGTCATCGCCCGCCGGAAAGGACTGTACCGACTGGCATCGTGCGCACTGTTGCGCGAAGATGCGGGGATTCGCCACAAAAAGCGCGATACAGGCGCAAAAGAGCGAAGCCAACAGGAGGAGACAGCATGGGCACAGATCCGACCTCGGGCGCGCCTGAGGACGAGAGGCCGCGCAGCCTTTCCCGGCGCGTCGTGTTGCAATGCGGCGGCGCGGTATGCATGCAGGCCTGGCTGCTGCCGATGGCCGGATGCGGTACCTCGACGGCGCCGGCCGCACAGCAATCTGCGGCGCTGCGCGGGCCGGAACGCGCCACACCGCTCGCGCGTTTTCTCACCGATGCCGAGCGCGCCACCCTGCGCGGGCTCGTGGATCGGCTCATCCCGTCCGACCTGACCCCGGGGGCCGCGGTCGCGGAAGCGGAGAATGCCATTGATGCCTTCCTTGCCGCCTTTCTCACCGACCCGCCCCTGATCTACGCCGGCGGGCCCTTCTCGGACCGGGCGGGCGCCACCGATAACGATTTCGAACGCTTCATTCCCCTCGACGCCTACGAGCAGCTGGCCTGGCGCCTGGTTATTGAGGGCTCGCAAGCGCTGCCCGAGCGCGAGTTCAACGGCCCGGTCAAGGGGCTGCAGCAGATCTACCGTGAAGGGCTGGCGCGGCTCGACGCGCGTGCGCAGCAACTCGCCACCGGTATTCTGCCCGCCGCGCTGGGCGACATCGTTGCTGCGCAGTTGGCCGACACCGGCCTGGAGGCGGTGCTCGCGCAGATCAACGCGCTTGCCGGCAACGAAGGCTTTGCTGATCTGCCGGCGCCGCTGCGCGATCTGATCCTTTTCGACTCCAGTGACGCCACCGTGCAGGCGCTGGTCGACGTTGCCTTTCCCGACACCCTGGCCGGGACCTACGGGCCGCCGGAGTACGGCGGCAATCGGGATCTGGTGGGTTGGACGCTGACCGACTTCGATGGCGATGTGCAGCCGCGCGGCTACAGCGACGATGCCGTGGTCAACGCCGACAACCCTGGCGCCTTCGACGGCCTGCTGCCACCGTCCTACGGGCGTGACGCGGTTAGTGCGTCCGCGACCGCGAAGTCCGATGCACCACAGACCGGCGTGGCCGAGGCCGTGACGCTGCCACTGGTCATCGCGCCCAGCGAAAGCCTGGCGGCGATCATTCTGGACGCCGGCGGCTCGCTGGCGGGCCTCAAGCGTCGCCTTGAACCCTGGGCCAACGCGCCGTCGGATGCGATCTGGGCCTGGAGCGCCGACCATGCCTGAGGCCATCGTCATTGGATCGGGCCCGGCCGGCGCCATCGCGGCCCACGAGCTCGCCCAGCAAGGCTGGTCGGTGACCGTGCTCGAGCGCGGCCGCAACCTCCGCCCCGGCTTCGGGGAAGTCGACAGCGGTGATCTGGGCACGCTCTACAGCAGCGACGAGATCAAGACCAACCGCGGTTTCGGTTTTCCGCACCCGCTGCTGGAGCCCGTCACCGGGCGCACGCAGGGCGAGGCCGGCGAGGGCACGCGTCGCAGCGTGCAGGGCACGCATGTCTCGCTCGGTGCGGCGGTGGGCGGTACGTCCTTGCACTACAACGCCAAATTCCCGCGCTTCTGGAAGCGCGACTTCAAGCAGCTATCGGAGTTGGGGCCGATTGACGGCGCCCAGGTCGCGGATTGGCCGATCGGTTACGACGATCTCGCGCCTTACTACGATGAAGTCGAGCGCACCATCGGCGTGCAGGGCGACGTCAGCAAGATGCCGGCGCGCACGCTGGAGCAATCGCCCCGCAGCGGGCCCTTCGTCATGCCACCGAATCCGACGGGTTACGCCGCGCGGCTGCTCGCGCGCGGTGCGCTGAATGTGGGCTGGGAGCCCTACCCCTATCCGGCGGCGGTCAATTCGGTGCCTTTCGATGGCCGTCCAGCCTGCAACTCCTGTGGCCTGTGTTCCTCCTTCGGCTGCCCAATCAATGCGCGCGGCGACGCCATGGTCAGCTACCTCAATCCAGCCGTGCGCACTGGCCGCGTGCGCGTTATCGAGCGCGCCCTGGTCCACCGTATCGCGACCACCCCGGATGGCCGTCGCGCCAGCGACGTGCATTACTACGACGCGGACGGCAAGCCGCAGCGCATCAGCGCCGACAAGGTGCTCCTGGCCGCCAGCCCGGTGCAGACCGCCCGGTTGCTGCTGCTCTCGGCCAACAGCGCCCATCCGCTGGGCCTAGGCAACGGCTCGGATCAGGTCGGCCGCAATGTCATGTTCCACTTCTTCACCATCGGCGGCGCCCTGTTCGCGCGCGATATCCAGTCATTGCGGGCACAGAGCACGACGGTGCAGGTCGACGATCTCACCGGCCCCTTTACCGGCGCCGAGGCGCGCGCCTTCGGGCTGCCCTACATCAAGGGCGGGCTGATCCAGGTGGGCAGTTCGCTGCCGCTGTTGCAGGAAGCCAACCTCTACGCCGGCCTCGGTATCCCCTTCGGTACCGTGCACAAGACCGTGATGCAGACCGGTCTGGTGCGTCGCCGGCTGGCCGGCATCCAGTTCGTGGGCGAGGACCTGCCGCAGGCGCGCAACCGCGTCGATCTCGATCCGGACATCAAGGATTGGCGCGGCCTGCCGGCGCCGCGTGTGACCTACGCACCGCACGCCCACGATCGCGCTGCGGCCACGCTCACCGCGCCGCGTTTGCTGGCCATGCTGCAGGCCTCACCCGGCGCCATTGGCGCGCTGGTCCTGCCGGAGCCATTACTGTCCGACCAGCCCTCGATCACCGCCCACCACGCTGGCACGGCGCGTTTCGGTGACGATCCCGCGACCAGCGTCTGCGACGCCTGGGGCAGGTTGCATGAAGTCGAGAATGTCCATGTGGTCGACGGCTCCCTGTTCCCCACCTTTCCCGGTTACAACCCCACGCTGACCATTCTCGCCAGCGCGCTGCGCATCGCGCGCGCCATCGGCGAGGGGCGTG
>JALEHA010000065.1 GCA_022763315.1 Algiphilus sp. | reverse complement strand
CGGCAATACGCTCGAGAATGCGGTCGATCAGTACATTTCGATGGTGCAGGAGAAGACCATCGCCGGCCCGTCCGCGCGTGATCCCCGTTTTCCGAATTTGTTTCCGTCATCGGAAATGACGCCCTTCTGGGCCTTTCCGGGCACGCGGCCTGCCTTCTATGTCGGACAGGCCCATCACGGCACCTTGCATCGAGCCGGCGCTGCCGCCGCCGGCGCGGTCGAGGGTGATCGTCGCTCTACAGTAGGCCAGGGATAACCGCCTTGCGCGTTGGCGGGTAGTCCGGGAAATGGTCGCGGTACCAAGCGTGGTGACTGAGTGCCCGGGGCAAAAGGTTGGCTACCGTCCACAAAGCGAACACCGCACCGGCCAGTGACCATGTGGCGACCGCCCAGCCGATCCAGATCAGAAACTCGCCGAGATAATTGGGGCAGGAAACACGCTCAAACAGCCATCCGCGCGGGATGCGATAACCGCCACCGCCCGGTGCACGCAGCGCGGCAAGCAGTGCGTCGGCCTTGCGGTTGATGCGGTAGCCGACCACAAAGATCAGCACGCCGAGGATCAGGCGCGGGTCCTGCAGCCAGTCGCTGTCGTAGCCGCCGATGCTGCTCCAGGACAGCACCGACGCATTCAGAAAAGCGATACCCACATTGCTGGAGAAAGCCAGTATGGGCACCAGCAAGGGCGTACTGTCGCCCGGCTTGAGGCGACGGCGTAGCGGGTAAAGGAAGCTGCGCTGGATGTAGTGTGCCTGCCACAGGGCGAATAACAGCAGGGGCGCCCATTCAAGCGCCCGGTCGCCCATGAGAAAAAACACGGCAAAGGCGATGGAGGCGGGCATTTCCATGAGAATCCATGCCGGCCGGGTCGGAACGCTTGGTCCCCACCACCACGCTCTCTGCTTCGCATCGTGACGGCCATAGGCGGCCGTGGTCCCCCAGCGCAGCGTGATGAAGACGATCACCGAGGCGATGGCGAAGCCAAGCAGCAGCCATTGATGCCAGTCCGCAGCCGTCATGGCGCCGGGGCCTCAAGCGCCATCACGATAGGCCTTGCGGTACTGCCCTGGGGAATGGCCTGTCCACCGACGGACTGCGCGCGTGAAGCTGGCGGTATCGGTGTAGCCCAGATGAATCGCCAGTTCGTCGAGCTTCATGTCACTGCCTTCAAGTAACTGGAGGGCCAGTTGCCGCCGCTCCTCCTCGACCAGCGTGCGAAAGCTGGTGCCTTCATGGTCCAGCTTGCGACGAAGACTGCGCGATGACATCGCCAAGGCGCTGGCGACCTCTTCCAGCGACGCGACCAGGCCGGCCTCCCCGAGCAACTGCTGACGCACCTGGCCAGCCATACCGCTCAACTGTCGCCGCTGCAACTGCGCCCGACATTGATCATCGAGCATGCGCACGAGATGGGGGTCATACATCGGTAGCGGTCGCTCGGCGTCTTCGCGACGCACCAGCAGGGCGTTGCGTGGGCGTTCGTAGCGCGGCGCGAAGCCGCACAGGGCTTCGATGCGCGCCGCATGCTCAGGCCGTGGGCCCTGGAATTCCAACGCCGCGACACGGATGCCGGCCAGGCCCAACTCATTGAGCAGATTGAGCCCGGTGGCCATGTCGCGCTCCAGCAGCAGCGCGCGCAGATGGCGCGGAATCGGCTGCGGATCCATGCCGATACCGAACCGCCCGGCCTCTTCAAAGGCGTCCACCCGGCAGTAGGCCGTGCTCAGGGGTAGATAACGCGTCGCCACGGCTATGGCATCACGCAGGGTCCGGCTGGTGCGCAACGCGAAGCCCCAGATTCCGAAGGTGGCGATGCTGTACTGCAGGCCGAGTTCGAATCCTAGGGCCGGCACCTCGGGCAGTGCCAGCATGATGTTTTCAAGCAGGCGCATCTCCTGGCCGCGCGTGATCAAGGCCTCTCCGTCCTGCAGCTCGGCGTCGCTGATGCCCGTGCCAAGCAGGCAGCTTTCCTGATCGACACCATGGCGGGCGGCGAAATTGATCATCACCTGGCCAATCACCACCGGGTGGAGAATCGCGTCATGTTGCGACATTGCCCGATTGTAGTGCAGCCCCTGCCTGCGACCGGAATGGCCAAAGGTGCATGACGAATGGCCGTTAGTGTCCTGTTCGGAAGGCAACTGGACCCCTAGAGTGGCGAGCATTCCAGAAAGGAGACGTTCGCCATGTCCGAAGACCTCGCTATCCTCAACAAGCAGGCGATTGCCGCCGCGCAGAAGCACATGGGAGGCGTGAGCTGGCCCACCGTGATGCTGGTGGCCGCGGTCTTGGCGGGGGTTGCTACCAGCCTGGGCCTGTTCGCTGCCGGATTTCTGCCCGCGTGGGCGGCGACGCTGATCCTGGCCGGACTCACCTACTTCGCCTACACCCCGCTACACGAGGCGGTCCACGGCAACATCAACGGCCGCAACGACCGGCTGCAGTGGATGAACGATCTGTGCGGCTACCTGGTGGCGCCCTTCATCATGGTGCCTTTCACCTCGCACCGCGTGGAGCATTTCACGCATCACCGCTTCACCAATCAACCGGATAAAGACCCCGACTACATGGTCAGCGGCATGGGCAAAGGCCCTGTTGCCGCGATCGTCACCACCCTGAAGTTTTTCTGGGTGCAGAACACCTTTTTCGTGCGCGAGCATTGGTCTTCGGCGAGCGGGCGTGAACGCACCGCCTATTGCGCGGAAGTGGCCGTCTCGGTGGGCTGGCGCGCCGGCTTCGTCCTGTTGGCGCCGCACACGCTGAGCGCGCTGGCGGTCGTGGTCATCGGCTACTTCCTGGGTGGATTCTTTACCGCTTACTGGTTCGCCTATCGTCCGCACATCCCGTACCAGGACCCAACGCGCTATCGCAACACCAACAGCCTGATCATGCCCGCCTGGATGAAGCCGGTGGAATGGTTCTGGCTGGGACAGAATCTGCATTCAATCCATCACCTCTTCCCGCGCGTGCCCTTCTACCGCTATCACGCGCTGCATCGGGAAATTGAACCCATCATGCGGGCACAGGGCACGCAGATCCTTGGCATCTTCTCCCGCCGCCCGGTGCCGGCCGAGGCGTCAGTGGTGCAAGGCGCCCACAGCCACTGAGTTCCTGTGGTGACGGCGGATCGCAATCGCGATCCGCCAGTGCTTGACCCAAGACAATGCGGCCACGGACGGCTCGGGGTAAGGTCGCGCGATGGCCTCCGACGATTGCGCCTTCCGCGTGGAGCATCTGAGCAAGACCTATGGCGATGGTCCGGCAAAGGTCTACGCGCTGCGCGATGTCACACTGGCGGTGCCGCGCGGCGAGTTGGTGGTGCTGCTCGGTCCCTCGGGCAGTGGCAAGTCCACCCTGCTCAACATTCTCGGCGGGCTGGACGCACCCAGCGAAGGCCGCGTTGTCTTCGGCACGGAGACGCTGACGGATTTCGACGATCACGCGCTTACCGCCTATCGGCGCGCGCATGTGGGATTCGTTTTCCAGTTCTACAACCTCATTCCCAGCCTGACTGCACGCGAGAACGTGCTGCTGGTCACCGAAATCGCGCCGCACCCGATGCCGGCCGAACAGGCACTTGAACTGGTCGGGCTGGGCCAGCGCATGGATCACTTTCCCTCCCAGCTATCCGGCGGAGAGCAGCAGCGCGTGGCCATTGCGCGCGCCATCGCCAAGCAACCCGCCGTGTTGCTGTGCGACGAGCCCACCGGCGCCCTCGACAGCAAGACCGGTGTGGTGGTGCTGCAGGCCATTGCCGACGCCAATCGGCGGCTGCGCACCACCACGCTGGTCATCACCCACAACGCGGGTATTGCCGACATGGCGGATCGCGTGCTGTACATGGCCGATGGCAGGATCGAGCACAGTCGCGTCAATGCTCACCCGCGTGATGCGGCGGAGCTGAGCTGGTAAACGGCCGGTGACTGGCACCACGCTGCGCCATTTCGCCGCACTCGATCGCAAGTTGTTGCGGGACCTCTGGCACATCAAGGGGCAGGCGCTGGCGATCGCCTTGGTCATCGCCTGCGGCGTCGGCATGTATGTGATGAGCAACGGCATGCTGCAGTCGCTGGAGGAAACCCGTCGCGCCTACTACGAGCGCTACCGTTTCGCCGACGTGATCGCGCCGGTCAAGCGCGCACCGGAGTCCATCATCAACAGCATTGCCGCCCTGCCCGGTGTCCGCCGGGCGGAGGGTCGCATTCGCGTGGGGGCGGTGCTTGATGTCGCCGGCGCTTCGGCGCCCGTGACGGGGGTGCTGATTTCATTGCCGGAAACCCGGCGCTTGCCCATCAATGCGCTGGTCCTGCGTCAGGGCCGCTATCCAGACCCCGCGAAGCCCGAGGAAGTGTTGGTGCTTGAGGGCTTCGCCCAGGCGCATGGTCTGGCGCTGGGCGACAGCCTGTCCGCCATACTCCATGGCACGCGCCGTGCACTCACCATGGTGGGTACGGTGCTGTCGCCTGAGTTCGTCTATGCCATCGCGCCCGGCGAGCTGGTGCCGGACGACCGGCGCTACGGCGTGCTGTGGATGCAGCGCCGTGCGCTGGCGTCTGCTTTCGACCTTGACGGCGCCTTCAATGAAGCCTTGCTTCTTCTGGGGCAGGACGCGCAGCAGAGGGGGCATATCGCCCGCCTCGATCGGCTGCTCGAGGCCTACGGCACCCCCGGCGCCTATGGCAGGGACCGGCAACTGTCGGACCAGTTCCTCTCCAACGAGATCGAGCAGTTGCGCGTCATGGGCCGGCTCCTGCCTCCCATCTTTCTGCTGGTGGCCACGTTCCTGCTGAACGTCGTGATCGGTCGCTTGATCGATACCGAGCGCGAGCAGATCGGGCTGCTCAAGGCCTTTGGCTATAGCGATCGCGCCGTGGGCTGGCATTACCTGAAGATGATGGGCGGCATCGCCTTACTGGGCGTGGCGCTGGGCTGCTTGCTCGGGGTGTGGCTCGGCCGCGGCTTGGCAAGCATGTACATGGAGTACTTCAAGTTCCCCTTCTTGATCTTTCGGGCGCAGCCGGATGTCTTCCTGATTGCGGTGGCATTCAGTCTGCTGGTGGCAGTCCTCGGTACGCTGTCAGCCGTACTGCGCGTGATGCGGCTGCAACCGGCTGTGGCCATGGTGCCCCCGGCCCCACCCGATTACCGACGCGCCGTGGGCGGGATCCAGGCGCTGTCGGGGTGGCTGGACCAGCCCTCGCGCATGATCCTGCGGCACCTTCTGCGCTGGCCGCGTCGTGCAGCAATGACCAGCATAGGCATCGCGATGTCCATGGGCCTGTTGATCGGCTCCAGTTTCACGCTGGACGCGATGCTTCACATGGTGGACATCAGTTTCAATGTCATCGATCGGCAGGACGTCACAGTCAGCTTCACCGAAGCGCGCAGTCTGTCGGCGCTGTCCGACCTTCGCCACGAACCTGGGGTGATGAAGGCGGAACCCTTCCGCGCGGTCCCGGTCATCCTGCGCAACGGTCACCTGCGGCGTCGGGAAAGCGTGATCGGTCTGTTGCCCAACAGCGGCTTGAGCCGTCTGGTGGACAACCACTACCGCGCGGTGACCCTGCCCCAGGAGGGACTGGTGCTGTCGGCCAAGCTCGCCGAGTTGTTGCGGGTGCAAGCGGGCGACCGACTGCTGCTGGAAGTACGCGAGGGGCGACGGGCGCAACGGAGCGTGCGGGTGGCGAAGGTGGTGAAGACCTATCTGGGCACTGTTGCCTACATGGATCTGGATGCGCTCAGCCGGATCCTGCAAGAAGCGCCTGCCCTCAACGGCGCCTACCTGCTGGTCGATGCGCAGCAGACACAGGCGCTGTACAACCGCCTGAAGCACACCCCAGTCGTTGCAGGCGTGGGTTTGCAGGAGGCGGCGCAACGCGCCTTCTACGACACCCTGCGCGAAAGCCTGGGTACATTTGTCTTCTTCAACACGCTGTTCGCGGGGTTGATCGCCATCGGCGTGGTGTACAACAGCGCGCGCATCTCCCTATCCGAACGTGGACGCGAACTCGCCAGCCTGCGTGTGTTGGGACTGACCCGCGCCGAGGTGTCCTACATCCTGCTCGGTGAGCTGGCGTTGCTGACACTGCTGGCCCTGCCACTCGGCGCGCTGATGGGTAAGGCGCTGGCATGGCTGCTGGTGACCACCTTTGATACCGAGTTGTTTCGCATCCCGTTGGTGATTGCCGATGCCACCTACGGCTACGCTGCGCTGGTGGTG
>JALEHA010000064.1 GCA_022763315.1 Algiphilus sp. | reverse complement strand
TTGCGAAGCAACGAGCCAGAACCCGTCCCCTTCGCCCGCGCCGGAGTAGCGCCTGCGCGCAGGGGGTGGCTGGCCATGGACGGCCAGCCAAGGCCTGACACGACGTCCCTGTCGCGACGGCGCTTGCTCGACGTCCTGTCTCGCACCCCCTGTGCGCGCCACCCGACCCGGCCACCCGCCAAGGGCACGATGAGCTTGCCGCGATGTCGCGTAGCGACGAGCCCTTCACTTTCCCCTGCACCCGCACCGGGCAGAGCCATCGGACCGGAGCTCCTGGCATCACAGGTGCGGAACCACGAGCGAAGGTGCCGATTGCAGCACCCTTTGACGAAACCCCTCCAGCAGAGAGTCTGCGCTTTGAAGGAGCTCACTCACGAAGCGCTCCACGATTCCGCCCCCGGCACCTCCCGCTCCCCCTTCAACCATCGCCACGAATCCACGGTATCGAAAACCAACGAGATGCCGTTGATCACGAAAAGGATCGCACCGAACCACCATTCGGTAGCGGATACCGGACCACTGCCTACCATTTCCGCCAACCGCATGACGATCAGCACTTGCAGGGGATACCAGGCGACGAGATGCGGTACCGACATGAGCCGGCTCATGCCACCGGTGGCCCACATGATCGGCGCATTGGTGATGACGACGAAGACGGCGGCAATGGCCGCTGCAACGCCAAGCCAGGTATCAAGCAGGAAGAAGGCCGCCGCATTAACGGGCATCAGGATGACGACCACCCAGATCTGCACCCACAGTGGCAGGCTCCTATAGGAGTGATAGATCGCCCTCAGGCGTTGCATGGATGGCTCTCCCCTTTTGGTGTGTGACCCCGACCGGCGCAGCGGTGGTTGGACCGTCCGACGCGATCAGGATGGCTTGATGAAACGCAGTGTCATGCGGTCCGACTCGCCGATGGCCCGGTACGTCTCTTCGCAAGCATCGCGTTCGGCCTCATCCTCAACGGATCGGCAGGCGCGCAGGCTGGGCGGCAGCGCCCAGACACCCATGGCATGGTCGCGCGTGTCTTTCGGGTTGGCGTTGACCTCGCTGCGCGCGCCCAGTACGAAACCGGCCTGCTCCGCCTTCTCCACGACGTAGGACTCACGCACATAGCCGTCGCGCTGTTCGGCTTCGGGAACGGCATCCGCTGCCGCGCGATGCTGCACCACGGCCAGAATGCCGCCTGGGCGCAGCACGGCATGGGCGGCCTGCAGCACCTGGTCGGTGATGCCGGCGCTGATGAAGTTGTGGAAGTGGCGCGACAGCAAGACCATATCCGCGCTTTCCGGCGCTCCCAGTTCGCCATACGTCGGTGGCGCGAAGGGCACATGCTTCACGGCGCCATAGACCTCCGGATGTTCGGCCAGACTGGCGCGATAGTCGCGCGTCATCTGCGCCCGGAAGGGCACGTCGCCATCCATGGGATAGGACGCCGCCACCAGGGTGCCGCCATCGCGTAGCACTGGCGCCAGCACCTCGCTGTACCAGCCACCCCCGGGCCAGACCTCGACCACGGTCATATCCGGACGCAGGCCGAAGAACTGCAGCGTTTCGACGGGACGACGCGCGGCATTGCGCGCCTTGTTGGCGTCGCTGCGGTGCGCCCCCTCCGCCGCCTCGGCGATGCGCTGCCGCAGTGCATCCGCTTCATCACTCGCCGCGGGATCCGATACTGCGCTGCCCGAGGTTACCGGCGGCGTGTCGGCCTGCGGCCGCGCGGCTTCAGGGGCAGAGTCGGAACCGCAGGCCGCGAGCAGGAGGGCCGACAGGAGACAGGAGAGCAGACGCGACGATGGCATGGTGAGGCTCCTTGCAGGAGGGGCGATTTCGGGGTGATTGCGCGCTGAGCATAAGGTGGCCGAAGCCCCTGCGACCATCGCCGGCATGGCAGTAGCGCGGGCCGGGTGGCTACTGCGCGCTGGTCGACATCGCATCGCCACGCTCCCGAGGAACCCGCCTCTCCGAACGCAGGAAACTGCGCGCCAGCGTCAGGAAGACCGTCACCCCGTTGCGCTCCACCACCAGCGGACTGTCCTCGAAGGCAGCGCCGTGGACGCTGCGATAGTTCAGCCCTGCGCGCAGATGCCAGTGCCGGGTGGGACGAAGATCCGCGAACAGACCGATGCCGCTGCCGTTGTAACCACCGCGGGCCGCGTAGGCCGGTCGGCCCGGCCGCGCGAAGGCAGGCGCGACCTCGTAGAAGAAGCGGTGGTAGCCCGCATCGGCGAAATACACATTGAGCCGCGCCCCGACCCGCGCCCAGGACCACGGCCGCGTGCTGACATACAGCGCCGGATCCATCACCACACCCTGCGGGTCCAGCTTCAGGCCATCCGCCGCGATTAACGCTCGCAGGTTCACTTCGGCCCAGAACCGGGTCGACGCAAAGGAGATCAGATCCACATGCAGCGAAGGTCCCAGCTCAAAGCTGAGGTCCAGATCCGGCATCCCCTCGCGCACCTCGATCTCATCGCTGTCAACCCGCGGGGTGCCGTTGCCGCTGACTTCCAGTCGCAGCCGCTCGCTGGAAAAGAACAGGCCACGCACGCCGTCTTCGTCCGCGCGCAGCACGCGGCCGCGGTACACCACATAGGGGAACGGAGCACCGAAAAACTGTTGCTCATCGCTGCCCGGGTAGGCCGGCAGGGAGATGCCGGCCGCGCCCAGGCCGAGTTCCCACAGCGGGAGCCCCTGCGACTGAGCGGAAGCCACAGGGGACGATACCACGCCCGCGATCACGCACAGCGCTGCCCCGCGCCAACGCTGCATTGTCCGCCGCAGGCCCGCTGTTCCGCCGCTACCCACTGCCCTCATCGACTGTTCCTTGATTGTGGACGTCGGAGCATTGCACCGCCCCCGCTGCCTGCACGGCGCGCGGCGCCTATGGCGCTAGTCCTTGTCGGTTGGCGCGGAAGACGACGCCGAGGCCGCCGCCGCACCCGACGAACCGGCTTCGGGCACCGCTGCGGGGAGCGCCGGAATGCTCCAGGCAGGATGCACCGCCTGCAGCTCTTCCACCAATGCTGTCCAGGGCTGGGTGCCCTTGCCGTGCGCCCCGATCAGAGAACCGTTGGCCAGGCCGTGCCAGGCCATCGCCTGATGGAATTCTCGCGCCAGCACCGGCGACTGCGCATCACGCCCCGGCGAGTAGAGGTCTGCGACATAGGTCAGCGCAAGATCCTCGACCCGCACGGCGAGCATGCCGGCGGCATGGCTATTGGGGATGTTGACGACCTGCAGCCGGCGTTCGTCGAGGGTGAGTTCGCTGCGATCCGCGATCGTCGTCAGCGCGATCATTGCGTCCTCACCGGCGCGCCGCATGACGCTCTGGAAGAAGGCCGCGGCCTCCGCGCCGACCACCAGTTCGACCTTGCCCTGCAACAAGGGTAGCAGGCCGCCACTGTGATCGTTGTGATGGTGCGTGACGATCACGCGTCGCAAGGGCTTGTCGGGAAAGCGCTCGGACAGCAGCCGCAACAAGCGGTCGCTGCGCCCCGGGTAGAGCGGCGCGTCTACCAGCGTGAGATCGCTTGCGCTCTCGATCAACAACGCGTGATGGCTGCCGCCCACGACATGGTGCACGCCTTCGCCCACCCGCTCCAGCCGCACATTGGTGGTTTGATCGGCAACCGCGCCCGCCCCCATAGCCAGGCGTCGGCGGACCCAGTGATCGGCGGCGCGCGACCAGGCCGGCGGCTGTGCCAAGCCGGGACGACTGGGCGCGACACAGGGCTCGGCCTCGACGCGGGTCACCGAGATCGCCTGCAAGCGCTCGCGTCGCAGCAAGGCGCCATCCAGTCGCCACTCGATCTGCGTCGGCATACTCAGCCCATCGACTTCCTGCCAGCGGCTGTAGCTTAGGCGGTGGGTCACACTGCCCTTGGGCCAGTCGTATTCCTGCGACGCAGCCACCAGCGGCGCCGGTGCGCCGGGCGGCCCAGAGCCATTGCGCGCGATCTCCAGCTGCCAACGCGTGCCGCCCAGCGTGATCTCCCGTGAGCGCCCCGCGCTCTCGCCGGGCCAGAGCAAGGGGGTACGCAACCAGAGGCCGCTGAAGCGCGCCGCGCGTCGCGCCTCCGAGACCGTTCCGCCGCTGCTGCGAAAGCCATCCTTGCCGCTGACCACGCTGCGCTCCGCGCTCAATTGCTCGAAGTAGGACAACTCGGCCGCAAAGGGATAGAGGGTGTGCACATCCCAGCGCAATTCCGCGTAATCGGCGTTGGGCCACCACCGCACCTGCACGCGATCATTGGAGACCGGCCGCGGCGGCGCGCCGGGCGCGTGGGTCTGGCTGGGGTCAAAGTTCTGGCCGACAGCCTCCCACTGCAATTGCTGCACTTCGCAGGGCGTGAGTGCCTGCGCCGGGCTCGTCACCGCCGCCAGCAGCAAGGCCAGCGCGGCACCGATGCCACTCGGCACGCATCGCCTAATCGTGACTACTTGATCCGCCATGGTCTCCTCGCTCGCCGCGCGCCGACTGCGCATGCCGCACACCCAACAGAATGTCGGATTCGCGCCAGGCTTGCATCTGCCTGGCGCCTTCCGTCCTTACCGGAGTGGGGTCGTCGAAACCGGCTTCGGCGGCGATACGGTCCAGCAGGGCCTGCCCGGTATCCGGCTCGGCGGCGATCAGTCCGAGCAGACGCGCCGAGATCGCATTCAACCCAGTGAAGCGCACCGCGTCCTGGCGGGTGCGGTGCGCCAGCAGCCAGGTCGGCTGCGCTGGCGGCGCCTCGGGCAGGTAGTCCGGCGATAGCTGATGCACCGGGTACTGGTAGGCCAGCGGCCAAGCCAGCGGCGACAGCACCGGCACCCCGGCGAGAAGGTCGCCATTGGGATCGGCATGGCTCGGGTCCGGCTCGGTGGGGTCCACCATCAGCGCCAGCTCCACCCATTCGTAGTGCGCCAGCTCAGGGGCAAAGGCCGGCAGCCCCTCCACCGCATTGGGATGCGCGGCCAGCCATTCCACGAACTCCCCGGCAATCTCATTGAACAGCGGTGTCTCGCAGGCGTGCTCGGCCACGAAGGCGCGCATCAGGGCCTCCCAGCGATCCGCACCGAGAATGCGCCGCAAGACCGGAAAGGCATTGGCCACCAGACCGTCGATGGTGCGAAAGATCAACTCGCGGTAGACGCGCATGCGCCGTTCCGGCACCTCGGATGGGCGCGGTGCCCACTCAGGATTGCGGATGTGCGCGGCGAAGGCGCGCTGCAACTGCTGAAATGCCGGCTCGTTCATGGGAGGCCATGCTACCCGCACGTACCGCCTGCGTCTCGGGCACGTAGGCATTCCCGGACCTTCGGACAGAAACAAGAGATCGCCCAGCACCCGGAGAGAGGATGCCTGCCCCTATCATCACGCCATGCAGCCCCCCAAACGACCCTTCCGCGGTGCGCGTGCACCACGCCGGCTGATCCTCGCCGCCGCAGTCGTACTGTGGCCCTTCGCGTCTGGTGCCAGCACCGAGCTCGAATCGCAGGTCGTCACTGCCACACGCCAGCCCACTGCGGTGGAGCGGCTGCCCGCATCCTCGCTGGTACTGAGTGGCGACCAGCTGGAAGCCGAAGGCCGGACGGACCTTTCCGTCGCCGCCGAGTCCGCGCCCAACGTGCGGTTGGATGCGACGCCCACCAATACCTATTTCGTGATCCGCGGTCTGAGTACCGGCGAAGTGCGCAGCGCCGAGCAATCGGTGGGACTATTCATCGACGGTGTCTACTTCGGGCGTCCCCAACTTGCACTCTTTGACCTGCTCGATACCGAACAGATCGAGATCCTGCGCGGACCACAGGGCGCACTGCTGGGCAAGAACACCATTGCCGGTGCCGTAAACATCCGCACGCGACAACCCACGCGCTGGCAGGAAGCCAGCCTGCTCTGGGGTGGCGGCACGCTTGGCGAGCGGCGCATGGTGGCAACGCTCAACGCACCATGGAGTGAGGCCGTGGCTATGCGCCTGGCCGGCAGCGTACAGGATGACAAGGGTTACCTTTTCAACACGACGCTGGCGCGCAGCGACCTCGCCCGCCCGGGCGGCACGGCGCGCGCCTCCCTGGTTTGGCAACCTGATGGCGATACCCGCTGGCAGCTCAGCCTGCTTGGCGGCGCCATCCGCCAGCAGGGCGATGGCTTCCAGCTGATTGAGGCCAGTGATTCGCAGCTCGCGCTGTTCCGGCGTTTCGATGCGATGACAGAGGATGACCCGTCCGACCGCCGCACCAGCACTGACAACCGCCGCAGCCGGGGCGACATCGACGGCGGCAACGTGCTTCTGCACGGCGACTGGCGCACCTGGGCTATCGATTTCAGCGTCATCGCCGCCTTCGCCAGTCAGGACACCGTGGCGGATTTCGATGCCGATTTCAGCCCGATCCCGCTGCTCAGCTTTCCATCGCAGGAAGACTACGACCAGTACAGCATCGAGTGGCGCGGCCATCGCAGCCTGGGCCCGGTCGAGGTGACGGGTGGTGTCTACGCCTTCCGATCACGACTCGACCTCGATGTCGCCATCACCGCGCTGCCGGAAGGGATTGACGCCATTGCCGGACCGGTACTTCTTGGTCCCGACCAGGACGACGAAGCCTTGGGTGGCGCGCTGCGCGCTGCCCTGGATGCGCTGATCGTCGATCCGATCGATGGGGTCCTGACCGACCGCAGTCGCCACGCCTTGCGCCAGGACACCCGGACCCTGTCGGCCTTCAGCAGCACCGCGTGGACACCCTTTGACAGCCTCACGCTGCGTTCCGATCTGCGCTACACGACTGAACGCAAGGATGGCGACCTATCCCTGCGCTACGACAACGGCGGGCTGTTCTTCCGCACCCTGCTCAACGAAACCCCTTACGCGCTTCAGGACACGGTGCGCCTCGACGTCTTCACCCCCCAGCTTTCGATGGTGGTTCAGCCAGCGCCGGGCTGGAACGGCTACCTGACTGCTGCGCGCGCCTTCAAGAGCGGCGGCTTCAACAATCTTGCCGCCAATGCCGAGCAAGCCACCTTCGAGCGTGAGTCCGCCGAGACCCTGGAACTCGGCATGCGTTGGCGCAGCAGCCGTTTCCCCGTGCGCGCCGGACTGACCGCCTTCCACACCCGCTTCGCGAACCTGAAGGTGGCCGTTTTCGATGGGGTGCAGTTCTTCGTCGACAACGCCGCCAGCGCCACTTCCCAGGGGCTCGAAGCCGAGTTCGGATGGCGGCCCGGTCTTGGCCTGGATATCCGGCTTCACGGCGCCTATCTGGACGCACGCTACGACCGCTTCGAGAACGCGCCGGCACCGGCCGGCTCGGACGAAGACACCCAGGACCTCTCCGGTGAGCGCCTGGTGCGCGCACCGCGCTTCAGTGGACATCTCGATATTGCCCATACGCGGCTGTTGTCGGCCCAGCAATGGCGCCTACGGCTCGCGGCCCAGCTGCAGACCGCCTCTCGCCAGTTCCTGAATCTTGATCTCGACCCGGTCCATGCCCGGGCGGGTTTCGCTCAGCTGCATCTGCAGGCCCAGCTCGCCAGCATCGATGATCGGGTCAGTCTGAGCCTCATCGCACGCAACGTGACCGACCGCGTGCTACGCCGTGAAGCCGCAGCTCTGCCCGTCTTCGGCGACGGCCATTTCGGCAGCAACGAAGCGCCGCGGCAGTATCTGGTGCGTCTCGGACTCCGCTTCTAGGATTGCGCCTGCGGCCGCGGGTGCCACTGCACGGTCGCCTCGTCGAGAGGCCCGTGATGGGTGGAATCGTAGGCACTGTCCTGTTCACAGACCTGGCAAGCGTGGACATGACCTTCGGCGCGCATGCGCGCACGCACCTCGCGGTGAAAGGTCTCGAGCTTGCGGCGATAAGCCGAGAACACGTTCGACGGGTCCTGATTGAAATGCCCCACTACCGGAGACTGCGGCAGACAGCAGAGATGCACCGAGCGGTGCGGCCCATTGATCAGCATCCCGGATGCCGTTGCGAAACAGCTGCGCCCCGGCAAGGCGGCGGGCAGCAAGCGTTCGAACCAGGCCTCCTGATAACCATCAGCGCCGTAGCGACCGCGACCCGTATGAAAGATCGTAGGGTTGCGGTAGAACTCGGCGATGCCGTCGAGTGCGGCCATGCGCGCGTGGACCGCGTCGTTGGCCGTATCCGGATTGACCACGATGCGCAGGCGGCCCTTCGGCACCTTGGCTACGACTGATTGGATCCCTCGGGGGCGCAGGGTGCTGTACAGGTAGAGTTTGCCAACGCCGGCATGGCCGAGCGCACGCTGCATGAAGTCGCGCAGATAGCGGGGCCGCATCAGAGGTTCACCGCCGTAGATGTGCAGTGCAACCGCATGCCCGGTGAGGCGCGCCTGCGCGGCGATCAGGCCGAAGAGCATCGCTTCCCCAGCCTCCAGGTCTTTCGGCGGCCGTCCTGGCCAGGAGTCCACACAGCAGTCTTCGCAGCGATACGGGCATTCCCAGAAGGGCACGTAGAAAATGCGTTGCAGCATGGGCTTCTGGCGCAGGTTGTGCCAGATCACTTGCGGCATGTCACTGACCACGATCGTTGTCTCCCAGATGATCGGGGGCACAGGCATTCAGGCCCCAGTCGTACCGGCTGTAGGCGAGCCGGGCCTTGGGATCGTTGAGCACCTTGCGCTCTTCCGCGCTCGGCGCCAGCGCCTCGGGATAGCGTCGCAGCCAGTGGCGTACATCCTGGCTGGAACCACGGAAATCGCGAGCGAACCAGCGAAAAATGGGCGACACGACGATGCGGCCCTGCAGCGTGTCCACCCGATTGCGGCTGCGGTCGCGCAGGAACTGCTGCACTTGCTGATCCAGTTGCTTATCCAGATGATCTGCATCGTACGCCTCGGCACGCAACGCGGGGCAACCGATCGAGGCGCAGTTCAGCGCCATGTGGATGCGCGGATCGAAGACCTCGTCGCGGCGGATCAACCGATGCTCCAGATGTGCCAAGGACATGCGCCGTCCCTCAAGCAGCAGGCGGCGCTCCCACCATGGGCCGATGCCGGGTAGACCGAGGTGACGGATGGAGCGCGGCCGCCGCGTCGCTGCCAGCACACGCGCCACCACATGCGCGTTATAGGCATTGATGCGGAAAGCATGACGGGCAGGCGCACCCAGCTGCGCCACCGTCGTGGCGGAGACGGCGCCCAGCGCATCAAGATAACGCTGCAGCCGGACACAGTCTCGCGCGAGGTACTCGTAATCCACGCAGGTGCCGGCCCCGTCCGGCCGGGGGTACACCGAACTGCGCAGCAACTGCTGCCAATCGTCGTGAAGGGATTCCATGCCCCGCAGCTTACGCAGCGCAGTCCCGGCTTGTCCGCGCTCCAGCGTCCGCCGATCCTGTCGATACGGCCGGAATCGATGGTGGTGCCGATGCCTCGCGGGTCTCAGAAGGTCGACAGGCCGGTCGCCTCCATGAAGCGGTATTGCCAGTACCGCCAGCGGGAATGGTCGGCGTAGCGGTCGTAGCCAAGGCTGTGCAGCTGCTCTGGCCGGTTGCGCCAGCGGGTCTCGAAGAAGGTGCTGACCGTATGCATCAACGGCGCCTCGCGCGGACCACGAAGCTGCACATTGGTCTCCAGGTTGTAGTTGTCCAGATTGCGGCGGGTGAAGTTGGCCGAACCGGCCAGCACCTGCATCGGCCCCACGGCCGGACGCAGCACGAGCATCTTGCTGTGGCACTGCTCACCGCGGGTATTGCACCAGCGCACGGGAACACCGGCAGCGTGCAACTCCCAGGCGACCTGGCGATTGGGAATGCCATTCTTCTTGCGGCCGAAGGCATCCTCGTTGGGATCGAGCAGTACGCGCACGCGGGCGCCGCGTTTGTGCGCGTCGATCAATGCGCGAACGATGCCGCGATGCGAGAGATAGAACATCAGCAGATCCACTGCATCGCCCTCGCCGGCTTCGGCAATCATCGCCAGGGCGGCGTCCCGGATGGCCGCTTCGGTCAGGATGCGGATCTGCAGCGGCGTCGGCGCGTCGATGGCGTCATCGATGCGTGGCCAGTCGGGCGGCTCACCGCTGGAAAAGGCCGCCACGCCGCGCTCGCTCTCCAGCAGATCACCCACCGCCGCGCCGTTGAAGGAGAAGGCCACGTTGTCGTGCCGGCTGCTGGCGTCGTGCGGATTGGCCGAGGTCACCAAGCCCATCGCGCCTTGGGCATCCACCACCGCCACCGTCTTGCGATGGTTGGCCTTGAAGTTGAGCATGGCGAGATAGGTCCGCAGCGTCACCCTGCCCTCGCCCACCAAATTGGGCAGCCAACCGCCTCGATTGGAATTGCCGAACCATTGGCAGCAGATGCGCCACGCCGCCGACCACAACGGATTCGGATCGCGCAGGCGGGTCAAGTCCGTTTCGATCACCGCCACATCGGATTGCCGCAAGCGCGTGAACAAGGGCTGCTCGACGCCGCCATAGAGTGTGTTGAAGGGGTCGGTCACGAGCGCCGAGTTTCGATCCGCACCGAGGATATCCCGCGCCGTGAAGGCGTCGACGAGCTGCGCCGACAGCGGTCGATGCCCCGCGCTGGCCTGCCCCGCAAATCGGTTGACCAGAAAGAAATCCGCGACCGCGAGTCGGTCGGCAGCCGCAATCATCGAGAAGGCGTGGGGGAAGATTGTGTGCTCGCTGTGCTGCACGCCAGCGGCGTCGAGCCAGGTGGAATCCGCGTGAAAGCGCACCACGCTTGCCGATCGCCAGGGGCCAGTGACATTTACGCCCTCCGGCAGCGGCTTCAGCTGATGCCAGACCAGGGTGGCGATGTAGAGCAGCGCAAGCGCGAGGCCGCCGCGCAGCAGCCAGGATCTCTTGGAGCGGGTCGGTATCGGCGGGCGGGCCATGGCCTTTCCGGTGGGGTCACGCTAGCGAGTATCCCACTGATCCGGCCATTCCACCGGCGTCAAGGCCAGCTGCAGCAGCGGCACGATGGGCTCGATCTGCCGTTCCCCCCAGCGGTAGGCGCGGTCGAAATCGCGCGCCGACGGCAGCAGATTGATGGGCGACAGCGTCGGACCGAAACGCACCAGCGCGTCGTAGTACTTGCGCTGACGCGGCAACTGCAGCGCAATGGCCTGCGTTACCGGCCACAACCACAGATGACGCGGATCGTACTGCGGACGGAAGCAGTCCAGCGCCAGATGGAAAACGTTGCGCGTGCCGATGCGCCCGTCCTGCACCCCTTCCCAGGCGATGCGCGCCGGCACGTTGGCGGTGACACCGCCGTCGGCAAACAAGGCCACGCGGTGCTCGGAACGCAGGCTTTCGAGAATGTCGGTGGTGTCGGGGTCACGACTTGGCGGCTCGTACTGCAGCACGCCGGGAATGGCGGCTGACAGGCCCACGGCGTCGGTCACGCGTATCCAGCGCGTCTGCGGGTCGCGGCCCAGCACGATGGGATGCGTCACCTGCGGATTGAGGAAGGCCAGCGCCATCAGCATGCGCCGGCCCAGGCGTCGGCCATCGCCCGCGCCGCGCGTGCTGACGAACTGGCGCAGAGCGCGCGGCAGGTGACGATAGGCCCGCTGGTGGACACCGGCAATGACGGCGTCATAGGGCACAGCGAGATCGCCCAGGCGCAGAGGCGCGCCGTCGGCGTGGGTCATCATGCGGTGCATGTCGCGCAGATGGAGGCGCGTCAGGCCGGGCAGCGTGTGCGTCGGCCCCAGCGAAGGCAGCGAGAACATATCGGCCGCACGCAGCGCCTTGGCCCAGTCGAGAATGGCGTCCAGATCGGCAAAGCGCTCGCGCGCCAGGAAAGCGCCGATAAGGGATCCGATGGAAGCACCCACCAGATAATCCGGCCACAGGCCCAGCGCACGCAGCCGCGCCATGGCGCCGATGTAGACATAGCCCGCGCCACCGCCGCCACCGGCGCTGATGACCAACGACTTGCGGCCGACCTCGACATCCAGCGCCACCGCGTCGAATTCCGCGGCGTGATAGGCCAGCACCTCGCGACGGGCATTGACCAGTACCGGCCGCATGCGACGACAGGCCTTGACGCTGGCGGTGAGCACATCCTTGTGACTGCGCTTGCCGCGCAGCAGCGGCCCGAGCTGATGCAGAACTTGGCTGCGCACGGATTCCACCAGTGGCTGGTGCACCTCGATCTCGCGACCGCTGGGTGCGCCCAGCGCCGCGCCCGGCTCGAAGCGGTAGAGCCGCGCGAATCCGATCAGATAGCGCAGCCGCTGCAATTCGCTGTCCATGAGATAGCCCGGCTGCGCCAGGTGAGCGCGCAGCAGGGTCATCTCCAGGTGCTGCAGCTTCAGCAGCGCGCGGCGCAGGCTAGCGTCCATGGATGCCTTCGCCTGCGGCCGGGGCGCACCGCTTCGCGCGATGCACCCCACAACCTCCGATCAGGCGGCGGCCTTCTGAGCCGCCGGGGCCGTATAGCGCGCGGCCAGTTCCGGAATCTGCGCAAGATAGGCGCTGTTGTCCTGATCCCAGGGATGGAAATTGGGGCGGAAGTACTCGGCCCAGGGCAGCACCAGCTTGCGCAGATAGCCGTACTCGCCCAGCGTGCAGCGGAAGAAATAGCCCCAGCCCTTGTCCAGCAGCTTGCCTTCGTCGTAGAGCACCTTCAGAAAGAAGGGGAAAACCAGCGACCAGAACACGACCGTGGCGAAGATCATGCCGCCGGCGCGCAGTGCGTAGGCCGCAGGCCCGCGGCCCATGACCTGATCCCAGACATCAAAGGCCACGGCCTTGTGTTCGGTTTCTTCGAGCGCGTGCCAATTCCAGATCGCAGCGAATTGCGGGTCGGCGCCTTCCAGCAGACGCTGCTCCTTGAGCAGGCCGTCGGCCATGATGGCGGTGAAGTGTTCCAGGGCGATGGTGGCCGACAGGCGGAGCGGCACTGGGGCGCGCTTCTTGATCACGCCCAGCAGCTTGCCCACGCCCCGCTCCATGGCGCGCGTCGAAGGCACGGCATTGAACAAGGCTTCGTTGTATTCCTCGTGCTCACGGCCGTGCATGGCTTCCTGGCCGATGAAGGCGGTCATCGCCTTCTTCAACTCGGGATCGCTGACCTGGTCCCGGCAGTTGCGTACGGCGTCGATGAACATGCGCTCGCCTTCCGGGAAGAACAGCGACAGGGTATTCATGAACTGCGAGAGCTGCACATTGCCGTTGTTCCAGTCCGAGATGCGCTCGGTGGGCAACGTGAACTGCAGATCGCGACGCTCTGGCATGACATGGCTGGACATAGAGAACTCCGTGTAACCATTACATTGACTGGTGGCATCCTAGGATGCTGCACTGCACAATGCAAGAGGCGTAACAATCCTTACGCGCGCAGCCCGTAGTGGCGCGCCCCGGGGCGCTAGGCGGTGGTCAGGAGACCGTTCTGGTGGGCTTCCGCCGCGCTGCGGCGACGCTCCACCGCATCCATCTCGGCACGCAGTTCGGGCCAGGGCGGGATGTTGAAATCACGCTCCAGCAGCGTGGGTACCGGGCCCAGGCGGGCGTAGGTGTAATCCAGCAGATCGAAGACCTCGTCGCAGATATCCGCGCCGTGCGTGTCGATGCGCAGATTGTCGTCCTCGGTCCAGTGGCCGGCCACGTGCAGATAGCGCACGCGCTCCAGCGGCAACTGATCAATGAAGGCGCGCGGGTCGTAGTCGGCATTGATGCTGTTGACGAAGACGTTGTTGACGTCGAGCAGCAGGTCACAGTCGGCGCGCTCAAGGACCGCGCGGATGAACTCCGCCTCGCTCATCTGCGCACCGGGTGCGGCGTAGTAAGACACGTTCTCCAGCGCGATGCGCCGGTTCAGCAGATCCTGCACCTGGCGGACGCGCGCTGCGACGTAGTGCACGGCCTCCTCGGTGAAGGGAATGGGCATCAGGTCATAGAGATGGCCGTGATCGCCGGTATAGGACAGATGCTCGCTGTAATCAGCAATGCCATGCGCATCCAGGAAGCGGCGGATGCCGCGGACGTGCTCCGCATCGACCGGCCGCGGGCCGCCGATGTCGAGGGACAAGCCATGGGTCACAAAGGCATAGCGCTCGGTGAAGGCGCGGAAGCGCCGGCCCAGTGCGCCGCCCAGCGTCATCCAGTTTTCCGGCGCGACTTCCAGAAAATCAGGGGCATCGGCGTCGGCTTCTGCAAGCGGGCCCATCAGGGCCCGCCGCAGTCCAACCCCCGTGCCCTGCACGGAGGCGCAATGACGCGTGCGAGGCATTAGCTGCCGCACTTGCCCTCGCCGCACTTGCCTTCGGCGTCCTTGGATTCGCCGCCGCACTTGCCTTCACCGCACTTGCCTTCGGCATCCTTGTCCATGGACTCGCCACACTTGCCTTCGCCGCACTTGCCCTCGGCGTCCTTGGACTCGCCGCATTTGCCCTCACCACACTTGCCTTCGGCGAGATGGATGGGCGCGCTACCGGTTTCGTAGCCGTTGCCGAGGTCGGTGGACTGGAACAGCGCGCCGGCGGAGGCCGCGGTGCTGGCGAGGAATGCAGCGCCGCCCACGGTGGCGGCAAAGGTGCTCATGCGGTTACGGGTCTTCTCACTCATGGTGTAACTCCTATCGCTTCGGGTGGATACAACGTGGTCTTGTGTCTGCTTGTGCAGCTTCTGAGAGGTATGTCACTGCAGATCCGGCATCAGCCGGCGACGAATGAAATAGTCAACGCTGAGATAGCGCCCGGCGCCGACGAAGAACAGCGTCAGCAGCATCACAAAGTAGGTTGCGGCGAACTCGATCCCGTTGTTGCTGATGGCTATTCCGCCCTGTTCCGTGAGCCAAGCATAGTTACCGTGCTCCTGCAGAATATTTTTCGCAACATCCAGCCGCTTGGCGGCTTCCTGTGCGGCTTCGCAGTTGAACAGGCACGAGGCCGGATCGGCGATGGCCTGCCAGCCGTTCTTCCAGTGCACGGCAAAGGCGGCGACCAGCATGGTCACCATCAGCGGAATCGAGAACCAGCGCACCGCAATCCCGACGAGCAGGGCGATGGCGCCCAGCACTTCGGTGTAGGCGGCGAGGAAGGCCATCAGCCACGGCATGGGCAGGCCCAGACCCCATTCCGCATTGCCAAACCAGGCGACGGTATTGGCCGAAGGCAGCAGGCCGTCGAGTTTGTTGGTGCCCGCCATCCAGAACACCGGCGCGAGATACAGGCGCAGCGCCAGCGGTGCGAGAAAATCGACCGCACGGGTGGCATCCAGCAGGCGTTGCAAACGGATCAAAAGGGGCATGGCCATGTTCCTATCTAAGTACGCCTACGGTATCCACCGCTCAGCAGATGCCACAGGACGCAGAAACCGTTTTCCATGTTCCAGCGTCTGGGACCGGCATGGCAGCGCCTGGAGCCCACGTCCAGGGTATGCTCGTAGCATTACGAAACCGTGCCAGGTGCACGTCATGAGTGACACGCCGGTTGAGGACCTCTTATCGACGGTGCTGCGCGCCTACAACCTGCGCGCGGGCATCTATGGGCATCCCGCGGTCTGCGGCGACTACCAGTTCGGCACCGCCGGCGATGGCAACGCCAGCTTCCATCTGCTGGGCACCGGGGAATGCTGGGTCCACACACGCACCGAAGCACCGATTCATATGCGGGCCGGCGATCTGATCGTGATGCCGCGCGATGCCTGGCACGTCATGCGCAGCAATGACCAACCGCCCGACACCGGCGCCATGCGTCAGCCCAAGGAGGGCGACGGCGGCTTCACCACCATGCTGTGCGGCCATTTCGACTTTGACTCCGGCCGCCACAACCCTGTGCTGGAAGCCCTGCCGGATATCATCCTGATCCGCGCCGACGCGGCCGGCGACCGCCTGCGCCACCTCGCCAACCTGATGATGATCGAGGTCGAGACCCACGATCCGGGCCACGCCCCGGTGCTGGATCGCCTGGCCGACACCCTCTTTGTCATGGTGGTGCGCCATCACATCTTCTTCTCGGATGCCGAGCACCGCGGCCTGATCGCCGCAGTGGCCGACCCGCGCCTGCGCAAGGCGCTGGACGCCATGCACCAGCGCCCCGGCGAAAACTGGACGCTGGAGCGGCTGGCGAGCGAAGCCGCCATGTCGCGCAGCGTCTTCGCGCAACGCTTCAATGAGGTGGTGGGCGCAACGCCCATCGATTACCTGACGCGCTGGCGCATGGTGCAGGCCGAGCGCATGCTGCGCGACCCGCGCGCCTCCGTGGCCAGCGTGATGGAGGACGTCGGCTACCAGACCGAGGCCGCCTTCCGCAAAGCCTTCAAGCGCGTGCACGGCTATGGCCCGGGCCGGCTGCGCCGCATGTTTCGACGGGGCGGCCGCAGCGACGCCGCCTGACGCTACCGGCTGGGTATGAGCCCGATGTGGATCAGCCAGTCGTCGATAGAACCGGCGCTGGTATCCGGGTCCTCCTGCATGAAGCAGTGGCCGCCGGGCAAGGCCTGGGCCTGCAGCCGCGGTTGCAGCCTGGCCGCACGACGGGCCGAGGGCTCCATGAAGAAATAGCTTTGCTCGCCGTACAGAAACAGCGTAGGCACCTGCAGGCGCGGAATGTCGGACCACAAGTACAGCGGATTCTCGAAGATCTGCGCTTCCAACTCCGGGTCGCAGCACAGACGGCGTCGGTCGCCATCTTCACAGGTGGCGTGGGCGATGAAGGCATCCAGCGCTTCGTCGGTCCAGCCCTTGTAGATGCCGCGGCCTTCCAGCCCGTCGCGCGCCGCAGCGGCATCGGGCCAGGCCTCGCGCCGACGCCGCGCCGCTTTTGCCATCGGGTTCCGGTGCAGCGCCGCGGCCAGCTTGCTGCCCAGCCAGTAGCGGTGGGGCAGGATGATCGGGTCGAGCAGGATCAAAGCCGAAAAAGCCGCCGGCATCTGCGCCACAAGACGCAGGGACAGCGCCGCCCCGAAGCTGTGCCCGATGGCGACCAGCGGTGCGCTCGGCGCGCGCTCCCGCAACGCGGAGCGAATGCGGTGCACGGTGCGCGACACACCGTCGAATTGGCGCGCGCGGTCGGATTCGCCGTGCCCGGCCAGATCATGCGTGATCAGCCCCAGCCGTGGATCAAGCCGCGACAGCATGGGCCAGTACACGCCGCCGCAGAAGCCATTGCCGGACAGCCAATGCAGGGTCGGAAACCCCGTTTGCGCGGCGCGACGGCGCCCGCGCACGGATACGTAGCGCAGGCTGTCGCGCCATTCCCACGCGCTGAGTTGCAGGTAGCTTCCGACCGACTCCAAGGTGCTGCCGCTGGGTGCATTCATGCAGTACGCACCGGCTGATAGTCCCAACTGAGCAGCCACACCGGCCCGTCTCCCGTGTTTTCGGCCACGCAGGGCCGCATGGTCGACGGATGCGCCAGCATCCCGCCCTGGCCAAAGCGTTGCGGCGGAGGCACCGGCCCGACATTGAGCTCGTGGTGACGCAGATAGAGGCCGCTGCCCTGCACCAGCATCACCACCGAAGCCGTACCCAGCGCATGCGGTCGTAGCGGCAACTCGCGCTGGCGCGGGATCATGATGGCGTGGGCCTGCTCGGTACGGACACGCTTGCCCAGCATGGACGACACGAACTTCCAGGCGCGCGCATCCGCGACCTCCAGTGCGTCGTCCTCCCACTGCAGGATGTCCTCCACCACGAAGGCGCCGCCGGCAATCGGCTGTATGCGTGCGCGATCCGCGGCCGCTTCCTCCAGCACGTCGACCAGAGCCGGCAGATAGCGCTCCGCATCCGAGAAGGTGATGGCCCCGATCGTGGGCTCGGTGTGAAAGAGATCAATGGCCGCGTCTTCCGGCCATACCAGCAGGTGCGATCCCTGAAAGGGAATCATTTGATTCGGGCGTTGGTGGCGCAACGGTGTGTCTCTTGACTGCGGTGCGCGCAGTCTGCCACAGGCCCACGCCGGGGCACGGCGCTGATCAGCCTCGGTCCATTGCCGCGAGTAAGTCGCAGATTGCTGTTTTCAGTAGATATTTTCTTTCCTGGTCAACTGCTTTTCCCCACCGGCGGTGGGGAACCCGATGGGCGCGGCCGATTGCCGCAAGTGTCTGATTTCACACTTTTCCGGGCAGCCATCGCGCAGCTTATCCACAGCTTGCCCACCGCCTGTGCACTGAGATGCGAACACAGCATCTTGCGATACAGCTATCGACATAACACTACATCTGGTGCATCGTTCACTGCCAAGCCCGTCGCCAGGGGGCTTGTCGTCATCACCACCGCCGGGGAGGCACCCAGATATGCAGACCGAGACCGCTACGGCCGAAGCCGCCGTTCAACAACCCGCCGTTGCGCCCAGCCGCGCTGAACTGCAGAGCACCGCCCCCGGTGGCATGCGCGTGATCCGCCGCAACGGCAAGGTCACCGGTTTCGAACCCGAGAAGATCAACATCGCCGTCACCAAGGCCTTCCTCGCCGTCGAGGGCGGCTCGGCGGCCGCCAGCTCGCGCATCCGCGAGCGCGTGGCGCACGTGACCGAATCCGTGGTCGCGGCCGTGACGCGCAACCAGCACGGCGGCGGCACCATCCACATCGAAGACATCCAGGACCAGGTTGAACTGGCCCTGATGCGCGCCGGCGAGCACAAGGTGGCGCGCTCCTACGTGCTCTACCGTGAAGCCCGTGCGCGCGAACGCGCCGAGGCCGAGGCCGCCCAGCCGCAGGCGCCGAAGACCGAGCTGCGCATGACGCGCGACGACGGCACCCTCGTGCCGGTCGACACCGACCGTATGCGCACCCTGGTCACCGAAGCCTGCACTGGCCTGGAAGGTGTGAAGCCCGAGGCGGTGCTGGAAGCCGCGATGCGCGACATCTACGACGAGATCCCCGAATCGCAGTTGGCCCAGGCCCTGGTGATGGCCGCGCGCACCCGCATCGAGGAAGAGCCGAACTACAGCTATGTATCGGCCCGCCTGCTGATGGACAGCCTGCGCCACGAGGCGCTGACCTTCCTCAACGCGCCGGAAAGCCGCCCCACCCACGAGCAGATGACCGGGCTGTACGGCGAGTACTTCCGCCACTACATCCACCGCGCCGCCGAGCTGGAACTGGTGGACCCCAAGCTGTGCCTGTTCGATCTCGACCAGCTGGGCAAGGCGCTGCTGCCGGACCGCGACCTCAAGTTCGACTACCTCGGCCTGCAGACCCTGTACGACCGCTACTTCATCCACAGCAACAAGGTCCGCTTCGAGCTGCCGCAGGCCTTCTTCATGCGCGTGGCCATGGGCCTGGCGATGAACGAGATCGACCGCGAAGCCCGCGCCATCGAGTTCTACCAGCTGCTGTCGTCCTTCGACTTCATGAGCAGCACGCCGACGCTGTTCAACAGCGGCACGCTGCGCCCGCAGCTCTCCTCCTGCTACCTGACCAACGTCCCGGACGACCTGGACGGCATCTTCGCCGCGATCAAGGACAACGCCCTACTTTCCAAGTTTGCCGGCGGCCTGGGCAATGACTGGACGCCGGTGCGCGGCATGGGCGCCTACATCAAGGGCACCAACGGCCGCTCCAACGGCGTCGTGCCCTTCCTCAAGGTGGCCAACGACACCGCCGTGGCGGTGAACCAGGGCGGCAAGCGCAAGGGCGCGGTCTGCGCCTACCTCGAGAGCTGGCACCGCGACATCGAGGAATTCATCGACCTGCGCAAGAACACCGGCGACGACCGCCGCCGCACGCACGACATGAACACCGCCAACTGGGTGCCGGATTTGTTCATGAAGCGCGTCATGGAAGAAGGCCAGTGGACGCTGTTCTCCCCCGAGGACGTGCCGGACCTGCACGACCTCACCGGCGCCGAGTTCGAAGCCCGCTACGCCATCTACGAGCGTGAAGCCGACGAAGGCCGCATCACCAACTTCAAGCGCCTGCCGGCCGTGCAGCTGTGGCGCAAGATGCTGTCCATGCTGTTCGAGACCGGGCACCCGTGGGTGACCTTCAAGGACCCGTGCAACCTGCGCAGCCCGCAGCAGCACATCGGCGTCGTACACAGCTCCAACCTGTGCACCGAGATCACGCTCAACACCAAGGCCGGCCAGGAAATCGCCGTGTGCAACCTGGGCAGCATCAACCTGCCCGCGCACATCGACGATAACGGCGAGCTGGACCGCCCCAAGCTCGAGCAGACCATCAACACCGCGATGCGCATGCTCGACAACGTCATCGAGTACAACTACTACTCGGTGCCGACGGCGCGCAATTCCAACCTGCGCCACCGCCCCGTGGGCATGGGCGTGATGGGCTTCCAGGACGCCCTCTACAAGCTGCGCCTGCCCTACGACAGCGACGAGGCCGTCACTTTTGCCGACCGATCAATGGAAGCCGTCAGCTACTACGCCATCAAGGCGAGCAGCGACCTGGCCGAAGAGCGCGGCAAGTACCAGAGCTTCGACGGCTCGCTGTGGAGCCAGGGCATCCTGCCCATCGACTCCATCCGCAATCTGGCCGAAAGCCGCGGCGAGTACCTGCAGCAGGACACCAGCGTCTCGGGCGACTTCGACTGGGATGCGCTGCGTGAGCGCGTCAAGACCATCGGCATGCGCAACTCCAACTGCATGGCCATCGCCCCGACGGCGACCATCGCCAACATCACCGGCGTCAGTCAGTCCATCGAGCCCACCTACCAGAACCTCTTCGTCAAATCGAACCTGTCGGGCGACTTCACGGTGGTCAACAACTACCTGGTCAACGACCTCAAGGCGCGCGACCTGTGGGACGAAGTCATGGTCCACGACCTCAAGTACTTCGACGGCTCGGTGCAGGCCATCGACCGCATCCCGGACGAACTCAAGGCCATCTACAAGTGCGCCTTCGAAGTGAACCCGAAGCGCCTGGTCGACGCCGGCAGCCGTCGCCAGAAGTGGATCGACCAGGCCCAGAGCCTGAACCTGTACATGTCCGAGCCGAATGGTCGAAAACTCGACGAGCTCTACAAGCACGCCTGGCTCTCCGGCCTGAAGACGACCTACTACCTGCGCACCATGGGCGCCACCCACGCCGAGAAGACGACCATCAGCGATGGCCGCCTCAACAAGGTGGCGGGCTCCGGCTCCAGCGGCGGCGGTGTCACGAGCACAGGTGCCAACGGCGCCGGCGGCGACGCCAGCCGCCCGCCGTCCACCCCGGCGGCCAGCGCCTATGAACCCCAGGCCCCCAAGGCCTGCGCCATCGACGACCCGGACTGCGAGGCCTGCCAGTAAGGCAGGCCCGTCACCGCCACAAGACCGAACAACACACCCAATTCCGAATCAGCGCTCCGAAGGAGAACCAAATGCTTGAGTGGGACACCCCGGAAACCAACACCGCCAAGGCTCAGCCTCAGCAACAGCCCCGCCTGCAGACCGTGCAGCCGGAGAACGTCACCCACCCGCCGGTTGATCCCGGCATGGGCGCACCGCACGCCGAAGAAGCCGGCGCCACCGGCCTCGAAGATCTGGAAATGGGCGCCTCGCGCATCCAGGTCGACGACAAGAAGATCATCAACTGCAAGGCCGACCTCAACCAGCTCGTGCCCTTCAAATACACCTGGGCGTGGGAGAAGTACCTGTCTGCCTGCAATAACCACTGGATGCCGCAGGAAATTTCCATGGCCGCGGACATCGCCCTGTGGTCGGACCCCAACGGCCTGACGGACGACGAGCGGACCATCATCAAGCGCAGCCTGGGCTTCTTCTCCACGGCGGACAGCCTCGTGGCCAACAACCTCGTGCTGGCCGTCTACAAGCACCTGACCAACCCCGAGTGCCGCCAGTACCTGCTGCGCCAGGCCTTCGAGGAAGCGCTGCACACCCACGCCTACCAGTACTGCATTGAAAGCCTCGGCCTGGACGAAGCCGAAGTCTTCAACATGTACCGAGAGGTGCCGTCCATCCACGACAAGGCCGCCTGGTCCCTGCCCTACACCCAGTCACTGGCCGACCCGCACTTCAAGACAGGCACACCCGAAGACGACCAGCGCTTCCTGCGCGACATGATCGCCTTCTACGTCGTCTTCGAAGGCATCTTCTTCTACGTCGGCTTCGTGCAGCTGCTGTCCTTCGGCCGCCGCAACAAGATGGTCGGCACCGCCGAGCAGATCCAATACATCATGCGCGACGAGTCGATGCACATGAACTTCGGCATCGACGTCATCAACCAGATCAAGTACGAAAACCCACACCTCTGGACCGAGCAGTTCCAGGAAGAAATCGCGGAAATGCTGCGTGAAGCCACCGAGCTGGAGATCCAGTACGCCCACGACACCATGCCGCGCGGCGTACTCGGCCTGAACGCCAGCCAGTTCAACGAATACCTCAAGTACATCTGCAACCGCCGCTGCAGCCAGATCGGCATCAAGCAGCTCTACCCCGGCGCCACCAACCCCTTCCCGTGGATG